>NZ_JBXAVQ010000004.1:0-393712 GCF_057290995.1 Rahnella sp. 1L-D-7-B-C2
TTTCATCAGACAATCTGTGTGGACACTGCACAATGCGTATCTTTAGGTAAGGAGGTGATCCAACCGCAGGTTCCCCTACGGTTACCTTGTTACGACTTCACCCCAGTCATGAATCACAAAGTGGTAAGCGCCCTCCCGAAGGTTAAGCTACCTACTTCTTTTGCAACCCACTCCCATGGTGTGACGGGCGGTGTGTACAAGGCCCGGGAACGTATTCACCGTAGCATTCTGATCTACGATTACTAGCGATTCCGACTTCATGGAGTCGAGTTGCAGACTCCAATCCGGACTACGACATACTTTATGAGGTCCGCTTGCTCTCGCGAGTTTGCTTCTCTTTGTATATGCCATTGTAGCACGTGTGTAGCCCTACTCGTAAGGGCCATGATGACTTGACGTCATCCCCACCTTCCTCCGGTTTATCACCGGCAGTCTCCTTTGAGTTCCCACCATTACGTGCTGGCAACAAAGGATAAGGGTTGCGCTCGTTGCGGGACTTAACCCAACATTTCACAACACGAGCTGACGACAGCCATGCAGCACCTGTCTCACGGTTCCCGAAGGCACTAAGCTATCTCTAGCGAATTCCGTGGATGTCAAGAGTAGGTAAGGTTCTTCGCGTTGCATCGAATTAAACCACATGCTCCACCGCTTGTGCGGGCCCCCGTCAATTCATTTGAGTTTTAACCTTGCGGCCGTACTCCCCAGGCGGTCGACTTAACGCGTTAGCTCCGGAAGCCACGCCTCAAGGGCACAACCTCCAAGTCGACATCGTTTACAGCGTGGACTACCAGGGTATCTAATCCTGTTTGCTCCCCACGCTTTCGCACCTGAGCGTCAGTCTTTGTCCAGGGGGCCGCCTTCGCCACCGGTATTCCTCCAGATCTCTACGCATTTCACCGCTACACCTGGAATTCTACCCCCCTCTACAAGACTCTAGCTTGCCAGTTTCAAATGCAGTTCCCAAGTTAAGCTCGGGGATTTCACATCTGACTTAACAAACCGCCTGCGTGCGCTTTACGCCCAGTAATTCCGATTAACGCTTGCACCCTCCGTATTACCGCGGCTGCTGGCACGGAGTTAGCCGGTGCTTCTTCTGCGAGTAACGTCAATCGCTGCAGCTATTAACTACAGCGCCTTCCTCCTCGCTGAAAGTGCTTTACAACCCTAAGGCCTTCTTCACACACGCGGCATGGCTGCATCAGGCTTGCGCCCATTGTGCAATATTCCCCACTGCTGCCTCCCGTAGGAGTCTGGACCGTGTCTCAGTTCCAGTGTGGCTGGTCATCCTCTCAGACCAGCTAGGGATCGTCGCCTAGGTGAGCCATTACCCCACCTACTAGCTAATCCCATCTGGGCACATCCGATGGCGTGAGGCCCGAAGGTCCCCCACTTTGCTCTTGCGAGGTCATGCGGTATTAGCTACCGTTTCCAGTAGTTATCCCCCTCCATCAGGCAGTTTCCCAGACATTACTCACCCGTCCGCCGCTCGTCACCCAGAGAGCAAGCTCTCCTGTGCTACCGCTCGACTTGCATGTGTTAGGCCTGCCGCCAGCGTTCAATCTGAGCCATGATCAAACTCTTCAATTAAAAGTTCGATTTGCTTAAACACGTTAAGCGGTGCTCAAAGATTACTTCGTAATAATTCAACTAAATGAATTACTGCTTGGTCACTCTAAGACTTGATATTTTTTTGCCACCGAGATGGCTGATATCGTCTTGTGAGTGCCCACACAGATTGTCTGATAAATTGTTAAAGAGCGTTCGTTGCGAGACTTAACTCAGCAACGTGGGAGGCAGATAATACGCCTTCCCACTGAAGAGTCAACCTTTTTCTCATCGAGACGCGGTGTTTTCACCGGGTTGATTCTTCCTGACTGGGCGACTTAATTCTCGTTAGAGGAGTCGTTATTCCCGGTCAGTGGAGGCGCATTATAGGGAGTTCTCAGAAGGTCGCAACCCCTAATTTCAATTATTTTATCAACCGTTCACAAATTCAACAAAAAAGCCCGAAATGGAGGATTAATCAACGAAACCCGCTCAAAACACGCCTGTTTAAAGCCCAAGGCTGGAGTAAACTCGCTTAATAATAAAGAAAGATATTCAGGAATACCCTACATGCTACTTAATGCACATCAACAAGCTGCTCAGCGAAACCTTTCCTATTTACTGGCGGAGAAGATTGCACAACGCGTTTTATCCGGCGATTACCCTGAGGGGTCGATACTTCCCGGCGAGAATGAGTTAGGGGGAATTTTTGGCGTCAGCCGGACAGCCGTGCGTGAAGCGGTGAAAACACTGGCGGCTAAGGGCATGCTTTTGCCCCGCCCGCGCATTGGCACGCGAGTCATGCCTCAGTCCTGCTGGAACTTTCTCGATCAGGACCTGCTGACCTGGTGGATGACCCGCGAAAACTTCGATCAGGTCATGGCACATTTTATCGTGCTGCGCAGAGCGCTTGAACCTCAGGCTTGTGCATTAGCCGCTGTCTCAGCCAGCAAAGAACAAAAGCATCGGCTTTCACTCTATATGAATGAAATGCGCCAGCTGCACAAAAGCTTTGACCGGGAACAGTGGATTACGGTGGATACGCACTTTCATCAACTGATCTATGAAGCGGGGAAAAACCCTTTCCTGACATCGTTCTCGAATTTATTCAGTTCGGTCTATCAGAGTTACTTTCGGGCGATCACGGGCAATGAGGTTATCAAGCTGGAACATCATCAGCGCCTGACCGATGCCATTCTTGGCGGCGATGCCAATGCGGCGCTGAAAGCCTGTCAGCATCTATTATTTAGCGACGAATGAGCCCACGGATTGACGGACCACTAATTCCGGCGTGAGCACCAGAATCTGAGGCTCTGCTTGTGGGTCTTGCAGACGGTGTAATAAGGCATCGACTGCCAGCTCACCGAGTGAATCTTTAGGCTGATGGATAGTTGTCAGCGGCGGCATCATATACTGCGCCAGCTGGATATCATCGTAGCCGATTACTGCGACATCATCCGGCACACGCAATCCACGTTGATACAATGCCTGATACGCACCGACTGCCATTGCATCATTCCCCGCAAAGACCGCATGAGGCGGCTCGGGTAACGACAGCAATTTCTCCATCGCCGGTACGCCTCCTTCGAATTCAAAATCACCGCTGACTTCATAACCGGGAGGGATGACCAGCCCGGCTTTATTCATGGCCTGACGATAACCGTTCAGCCGTTCCTGCGCGGTGGTTTTATCCAGCGGTCCGGTGATGCAGGCAATTTTGCGATAGCCCTGACGGATCAGATACTCCGTCGCCATTTCTCCGCCCAGAAGCGCATTGTCCTGAATCACATCATTCGCGCCATCAAACGGTGACCAGTCCATCATCACAATAGGTAAGGAAGGATAGCGGCTGATGGCATCTTTCGATGGCCGGTGATTTTCCGTACACATCAACAGCAGGCCATCGACACGCTTTTGCAACAGCGTTTCCAGACTGCGGTTCATGCGTTCGGCATCGCCGTCGGTATTACATAAGATCAGGCTGTAGCCACGTTCATAGCAACTGCGTTCAACACCGCGCACCACTTCCGCATAAAACGGGTTGCTGCTGGCCGTCAGTAACATGCCAATGGTGCGGGTTTGATTTAGTTTCAGGCTGCGTGCCAGCGCGGACGGTGCGTAGTTGAGCTGTTCAACGGCGGCATTCACCTTGTCGGCGATGGCATCACTGACGAACCGATTTTTGTTGATGACGTGGGAAACAGTAGAAGTTGAAACGCCCGCCAGACGGGCGACATCTTTCATGGTGGCCAATCAGGCCTCCTGCTGCGTGAGGAAATCGTCGATTTCTTTGCGCCATGGTACGGAAGGCTGAGCGCCAGGACGTGTCACTGCAATCGCGGCAGCGGCGTGAGCAAAGCGTACCGCGCTGTCCATTGCCTTACCCTCCAGTAACGCAGTCACCAGTGCGCCATTAAAAGTATCACCGGCCGCAATAGTATCCACGGCTTTGACGCGGAATCCGGCGACCTGCTTGCCTTCCCCGTTTTGGCTCAGCCAGACACCTTTACTGCCCAGCGTGATGATAACCGTCGCGATGCCTTTGTCGTGCAGGGCTTTGGCTGCTCTGGCCGCATCGTCATTATTCTCGACCTTAATCCCGGTAAGCTTCTCAGCCTCGGTTTCGTTCGGGGTGATGATATCGACCCGCGACAGCAGTTCGTCCGGCAATTCACAGGCCGGGGCAGGATTAAGAATGACCTGCGTGCCGTTTTCTTTAGCTAACTTCGCCGCCGCAATCACCGTCTCTAACGGTGATTCCAGCTGCATTAATAGAGCAGAAGCATTGATGACTTGCTGTTTATAGCGTGCAAGGTAGTCCGGCGTCACCGCACTATTGGCACCCGCATCGATACCAATGACGTTCTCACCTTCTGCATTCACGAAAATCAACGCGACGCCGGTGGTCGTTTCTTTGATGGCTTCGACAGGTTGCGTATCAATGTGGTCGCTGGCCAGCTGTTTACGCACACGCTCACCAATATCATCGTCACCCACACAGGCAATAAAAGAAATATCTGCGCCACTGCGACCGGCGGCGACCGCCTGATTCGCACCTTTGCCACCGAAAGCCACGGTGTACTGCTTGCCGATCACCGTTTCGCCCGGTTGCGGGAAGTGGTTGATATTCAGAATGTGGTCAGCATTAATACTTCCGAGTACCACCAGTTTGCCTGTTTTCATGTGGAGATCCCTGAGTCAAAGAGCGCCCCCAAAAGGAGGCGCGGGTTACAGCATCGAGCATGCGGGTATTACGGCTGAGCAACCAGTTTCAAATCAACAGGAATAACAGCCGGGACTTTTTCGCCTTTCAGCACTTTGTCAGCTGTCTGAACACCGATCACGCCGATTTGTTCCGGACGTTGTGCCACAGTCGCGCCCATTTTACCGCTGTTTACAGCTTTGATACCGTCTTCTGTGCCGTCGAAGCCGACAACCAGCACGTCAGTTTTACCGGCAGTTTGCAGGGCACGCAATGCGCCCAGCGCCATTTCGTCGTTCTGAGCGAAGACGGCTTGTACGTCCTGATGCGCAGTCAGCAGGTTCTGCATAACGTTCAGGCCTTTGGTGCGGTCGAAGTCAGCAGGCTGGCTGGCGAGGATCTGGAAATGGTGTTTCTCAGCGGCCTGGGCGAAACCTTTACCGCGTTCGCGGGCAACGGAAGTCCCGGCAATGCCTTCCAGTTCGATCACTTTGGCGTTTTCGCCCAGTTTCTTCGCGATGTAGTCACCGGCCATTTTGCCGCCGAAGGCGTTATCAGATGCCACGTGGCTGGCAACGACGCCTTTAGTCGCCTGACGGTCAAGGGTGATCACTGGAATTTTCGCCTGGTTAGCCATCGCGACAGCATTGCCTACGGCATCAGAATCGGTCGGGTTAATCAGCATCAGCTTGGTACCACGAACGGTAAGGTCCTGCACGTTTGCCAGCTCTTTCGCCGGGTTGTTCTGCGAATCGAGAACAATCAGGTTGTAGCCCAGTTTGTCGGCTTCTTTTTGCGCACCGTCTTTCATAGAAACAAAGAACGGGTTGTTCAGCGTTGAAACGACCAGCGCGATGGTGTCTTTCGCCATAACGTTAGCACTGAAAGACGCGGTGATCGCTGCGGCGGAAACCCAGACAGCCAGTTTTTTCATATTCATGGTCATAAGTCCTGTAGGAGAGTTTATTTGTTGCTTTTGTTATCCACCAGAACCGCCAGCAGAATGACAACTGCTTTCACGATCATCTGGTAGTAGGAAGAAACACCTAATAAGTTCAAACCGTTATTCAGGAAGCCAAGGATCAATGCACCGATCAGCGTTCCAACAATACGCCCTTTACCCCCGGACAGGCTGGTTCCCCCTAAAACAACGGCGGCAATCGCATCCAGCTCGTAGCCTGTACCTGCGTTAGGCTGCGCTGAAGACAAGCGCGCCACTTCGATGATACTGGCCAGAGCGGCTAACAAACCACACAGGGAGTAGACGATAATTTTGACTTTATCGACGCTGATACCTGACAGACGCGTGGCGGATTCATTGCCGCCCAGCGCGTAGATATAACGCCCTAACCGGGTGTGATGCAGCATGTACCAGGCTGCAATAAACACCACGGCCATCAGCCAGACCGGTGTCGGAATCCCCAACGGGCGCCCGATACCAAACCAGCCAAACACATCTGCCACATCATTAAAGCCGGTGCTTATAGGGCTGCCGTTGGTGTACACCATGGTGATACCGCGCAGCAGCAACATCATGACCAGCGTGGCGATAAACGCCTGCACCTTACCTTTGGCGACAATCATGCCAGTGACGGCGCCGATACCTGCGCCCAGCGCCAGCGCGCCTGCCACGGCAACCAGCGCATTCACTTCAAGCCCGACGATAGAGGCCGCAACCGCACCGGTCAGCGCCAGCAAAGAACCGACGGATAAATCAATACCTGACGTCAGGATCACCAGCGTCATGCCCACGGCCATAATGGCGTTGACGGACGTTTGCTGAAGGATGTTAAACAGGTTATTCACGGTGAAGAAATTCGGGCTCATAGAAGAGACCACGGCAATCAACACCAGCAGCGCAATCAGAGACTTCTGCTCCAACAACCACTCTTTACTGATCCAGCGCTTTTTGGCTGACAATGTCTGAGAACTCATATCTGATTACTCCTGCGTCACGCGGTATTGCTTGCCGACAGCGGCTGCCATCAACACCTCTTGCGTAGCCTGTTCTATCGGGAATTCACCGCTTAAATGACCTTCATGCATCACAAGAACCCGGTCGCTCATACCGATCACTTCCGGCATTTCTGAGGAAACCAAAATGATGCTCAGCCCTTCGCGCTTGAACTGGTTAATAAGCTGGTAAATTTCTTTTTTGGCACCGACGTCAACGCCGCGCGTCGGTTCGTCGAGGATCAGGACTTTTGGCCGCGTCATCAAACCGCGGGCAATCGCCACTTTTTGCTGATTACCACCGGAGAGCAAACCAATCGGCTGCATCATCGATGGCGTTTTAATATTGAAGAGACGGATGAAGTCGCCGACGGCCTGTTGTTCATCCGCATGCTTGAGGCGTCCCCCGCCGTGGCTAAAATAACGCAGTGCGGTCAGCGACATATTTTCTTTCACCGACATCCCGAGCACTAAGCCATCGCGTTTACGATCTTCGGAGATATAAACGATACCGTTCGCCAGACCGTCCTGCGGTGAGTGAGTCACCACTTCGCGGCCATCAAGAGAAACGTATCCACTTTTACGCGGCAGCGCGCCGTAGAGGATTTTCATCAGCTCGGTGCGACCGGCACCCATCAGCCCGGATACCCCGAGGATCTCGCCGCTGTGCAAATCAAAACTGACGTTATCCACGCCCGGCCCGCAGACATCGCGAACCTGCAAGCGCAGCGCACCGCGCTTGTGAACAATACGCGGATACTGCTCTTCCAGACGACGGCCAACCATCATTTCGATTAGGGTGTCTTCTTCCAGCTCGCTGACCGGACGCTCGGCGATAAACTGCCCGTCACGGAATACGGTGACGTCATCGCAGATCTCAAAAATTTCTTTCATGCGGTGCGAGATGTACACCACGCCGCAGCCGGCCGCCTTCAGTTCGCGAATAACGCTAAACAGGGAGGCGGTTTCAGTATCGGTCAGCGCATCCGTCGGTTCATCCATGATGATGACTTTGGATTCAAAGCTCAGCACTTTGGCGA
This sequence comes from Rahnella sp. 1L-D-7-B-C2, assembly GCF_057290995.1. Lineage (NCBI taxonomy): Bacteria > Pseudomonadati > Pseudomonadota > Gammaproteobacteria > Enterobacterales > Yersiniaceae > Rahnella > Rahnella sp. 1L-D-7-B-C2. Next base: position 7,744 of record NZ_JBXAVQ010000004.1, read on the forward strand.
TTTCGACCATCTGCTGATCGCCAATCGATAGTTCACCGACCAGACGATCGCTTTTGTAGCGCAGATTCAGACGGGCCAGGAGTTTGTCCGCTTCGGCATACATCTTTTTCCAGTTGATGCGGCCAAAACCGTTTACAAACTCACGGCCGAGAAAAATGTTTTCAGCGATAGTCAGCTGAGGGATCAGGTTAAGTTCCTGATGGATGATGCCGATCCCCGCTTCCTGCGAAGCTTTCGGGCCACTGAACGCGGTTTCCTTGCCGAGGAAATGCACTGAGCCGGCATCTTTTTGGTAGATGCCGGTCAGCACTTTCATCATCGTGGATTTACCCGCGCCGTTTTCACCCACCAGCGCCATGACACGTCCCGGATAAACGCTGAGCGCCGCGCCGGAAAGTGCTTTTACGCCGGGGAAGGCTTTATCAATCCCTGTTAGTTGCAGCAAAGGTTGCATAAAGGCCTCAGAAGGTTACGCCGGCACACAGGATCACATTCGCATACGGCGAACATTCCCCGCTGCGGATGACAGCCCGACTTTTTTCGGTTTGCGCTTTGAATGCCTCATGACTGACGTAATCCAAAGCAATGGTGTTTCCCTGGTGTTGTTCGAGTTGTGTCAATCGGGCGAGTAACGCTTCATGGAGTTGAGGATTTTTAGTGAGGATTTCCTCTGCGAGGATAGCCCGCTCAACCTGCATCTCGTGTGTCACTACCTCTAAGACTTGTAAAAAGGTGGGAACTCCCTGGGTTAGCGCCAGATCGATGCGCTGGCAAGCTGCTGGCACCGGAAGTCCGGCATCGCCAATAACCAGCTGATCGGTATGACCTAACCGGGCAATAACAGTTGAGATTTCGGCATTTAACAGCGGTGACTTCTTCATTTTGACTCCTACAGCGAAACGTTTCGCTCACCACTGAGTTTATGAGACTGGCCGCACAAGGCAACGAAGATGTGATGGAATTGTGATCAACGTCGAAACGTTTCGCTGAATGATTCAGAAATCGGGAGGCAATTTGAGTTAGTCATTTCACAAAGGAGAAGATACAAACAAAACAGGGTACCCGAAGGTACCCTGTGAGCGGCAAAAAGCAGGATTAAATTTCCACCTGCGTACCCAGTTCGATAACGCGGTTGGGCGGGATCTCAAACTGGTCCGGCGCGCGCAAGGCGTTACGACTGAGCGCCATGAACAGCTTGCCACGGAAGTAGAGATACCATGGACGCTTGGTCAGGATCAGCGATTCATGCGACATGAAGAACGACGTTTCCATCATCCGGCACGGCAAACCTTCCAGACCACAGCGGTGGAAAATCTCTTCCACGTTCGGCGTTTCTTTAAATCCGTAACTTGCCACCACGCGCCAGAACGTCGGTGACAGCTGCTCGATAGTGACACGCCGGACGTTGTGTACATAAGGCGCGTCTTCCGTTCGCAGCGTCAGCAGTACCACGCGCTCATGCAGCACCTTGTTGTGCTTGAGGTTATGCAGCAATGCGAACGGAATGACGTTGATGGCTCGCGACATATACACCGCAGTTCCCGGAACGCGAACCGGCGGAGATTTCTCGAGCGAAGCGATCATTGCCTCCAGCGAATTCCCATGTTCGTTCATGCGGCGCATAAGACGAAAACGCTCGCTTTTCCACGTGGTCATGACGATAAACATGCACAGGCCAAGCGTCAGCGGCAACCAGCCGCCAGAGAACAGCTTAGTGGCGTTCGCTGCAAACAGCGGGATATCCATAAACAGCAGACCGATCAGCAAAATACCTACCAGGAACGGTTTCCAGTGCCAGTTTTTCAGCGCCACCGTGCAGGAAAGAATGCTGGTGAGCACCATCGTACCAGTCACCGCAATTCCGTACGCCGCGGCAAGATTGCTGGAATGTTCAAAGCTGGCAATCACAATCACCACTGCGAAATACAGCAACCAGTTAATGGCCGGGATATAAATCTGACCGGCTTCCATTTCCGAGGTGTGAATGATGCGCATCGGCGGTAAATAACCCAGTCGCACAGCCTGACGCGTCAGGGAGAACACACCGGAAATCACCGCCTGAGAGGCAATGATGGTCGCTAACGTGGCTAATACCAGTAACGGAATTAACGCCCAGTCAGGCGCCAGAAGGAAGAAGGGGTTTTTAATCGCTTCCGGATTTTTCAGCAGCAACGCGCCCTGACCGAAGTAATTGAGCACCAGGGACGGCAATACCACCGTGAACCACGCCAGACGGATCGGGAATTTCCCGAAGTGCCCCATATCGGCATACAACGCTTCCACACCGGTAATCGACAGAACGACAGCGCCGAGTGCCAGGAAGGAGAAGGATTTATGTTCGATGAAGAAGTTAACCGCCCACATTGGGTTCATGGCGCGTAAAACTTCAGGGTTCTGCATGATGCTGTTAACCCCCAGAACGGCGAGCGTCAGGAACCAGACCAGCATTACCGGGGCGAAGAGTTTGCCCACGATACCGGTCCCGTGTTTCTGAATAATGAAAAGCAGCGTCAGAACAGTAATAGAAAGAGGAACGATATAAGGATCGAGTGACGGCGCTGCAATCTCCAGACCTTCCATTGCGGAAAGTACCGAAATTGCCGGAGTGATCACCACTTCGCCATAGAAAAAGCTACCACCGATCAGGCCAAGAATCACCAGCACCGCCGTGGTGCGTGACGACGTGTTTCTGCCCGCCAAAGACATCAGCGTCAGTATACCGCCTTCCCCCGCATTGTCCGCCCGCATCACATACGTGAGGTACTTGAGCGACACAATAAGGATAAGCATCCAGAAAATCAGAGAGAGAAAACCAAATACAACGCTAGGCTCAACATTGAAACCGTAGTGTCCGGAAAAACACTCTCTTAAGGTATAGAGAGGACTGGTACCAATGTCGCCATAGACCACACCAATGGCGGCCAGGGTTACTGCTGGGAGTGACCGTTTATGTTCAGTGCTCATATTTCGTTTCTTTTTTGCTCGAACATCCGTAAGCGATGCGTGCGCTCAGTCCAATGATGCCCACTAAAAGGCGCACAGTATGCACGAATAAATCAGATTGCCTACCCTTAAATGTGCAGCTAAACCGGCGTTCAGAAGAACGAGGTCACAAATCTGATAATAGAAAATTTTTAGTAATCAACAAGCTATACAGTGAAAAATAATCATGGCTTATCGCTGCGAGCCAGTACACTATTCAATATCTAAATGGAAACCGGAAGAGACAGTATGGCGCAATCTCCCCTTCTGGCAGAACGGATCGCCCGTCTTGCTAACGCATTGGAACATGGCTTGTACGAACGACAGGACGCCATTCGTTTATGCCTGCTGGCCGCACTGTGCGGCGAAAGCGTTTTTCTGCTCGGCCCGCCGGGCATTGCAAAGAGCCTGATCGCGCGCCGTTTAAAATTCGCCTTCCGTCATGCACGTGCTTTTGAATATCTGATGACGCGATTTTCCACCCCGGAAGAAGTCTTTGGCCCGCTCTCAATTCAGGCCCTGAAAGATGAAGGCCGATATCTGCGTCTGACCGAAGGTTACTTACCGGAAGCTGAAATCGTCTTCCTTGATGAAATCTGGAAAGCGGGTCCTGCGATCCTCAATACCTTGCTGACCGCCATCAACGAACGCCGTTTCCGTAATGGCGAACGCGAAGAGCCGATCCCTTTACGCCTGCTGGTCAGCGCCTCTAACGAACTCCCTGAAGCCGACGGCAGTCTGGAAGCGTTATACGACCGTATGTTGATCCGTCTGTGGCTGGATAAGGTACAGGATAAGCAAAATTTCCGCTCACTGCTGACCAGCCGTACCAACGAAAGCGCCAATCCTGTGGCCGAATCACTGAGTATCAGTGATGAAGAGTATCAACAATGGCAGCCAGAGATTGATAAAGTCAATCTGCCGGATGCGTGTTTTGAACTGGTTTTCCAGCTTCGTCAGCGTCTTGATGCACTCGACACCGCACCTTATGTTTCAGATCGCCGCTGGAAAAAAGCGCTACGTCTGTTGCAGGCCTGCGCGTTCTTCAGCGGGCGAAACACCATTACGCCTGTTGATCTGATCCTGCTTAAAGACTGCCTGTGGCATGACCTCAATACGTATCAGCTGTTGCAAACTCAAATCGAGCAGTTGATCACCGAGCAGGCCTATCAGCAGCAAACATTACTGATGAAAATCCAGCAGTTAGATCAGCAGTGGATGCAGTACCAGCAGCAGCAAAGCTCGCGTCAGTCCGTCAAGCTCGGCAAAAAAGCCGGGATGTTCAGCCGCAAACCACAACACAGCTTGCCGGACAGCCTTTCCGCCACTCACCTGACGTTGTTACTGCAAACGCCTTTGCACCTGCATGAAATCAAAGTCACGCATTTGCTCTTCGACCGTATCACGTTGGAAGAATGGCTGAATAAAGGCGGCGTTCTGAAAGCTAAACTGAACGGCATCGGCTTTGCGCAAACCATCGATGCAGAGATTGATGATAAACAGCAGCTGCTGGTGCTGGATGTCAGTCGCCAGAGCACGCCGCTGACTCTGCCAGGCAACGAACATATCGCCGTTCCCGACGAGATGAAGAATACGCTGAGCGATCTGAGCGCAAAACTCGCCCAGCAGCGGCATGAATTTGGCCAGCAGCAAAACTGCCTGTTTGTTTCGGCGCAATGGATGGCGAAAATCGAAGCCAGCCTGCTGCAGGTCACCGAACAGCTGCGCCATCAGCAGCAGACGTTCAGCGGACACTAACAATGTTCAGCCTGGAATCTCTGGATCTGCTGCTGGCAATCAGCGAAGCCGAACTGATCGAGGAACTGATCGTCGGATTACTGGCCGCCCCCGCGCTGGCCGTTTTCTTTGAGAAATTTCCCCGCCTCAAACGCGCGCTGACCAAAGATCTTCCCGAATGGAAGCTGCGGCTGCGCCAGAGGATCCATGAAACGCCGGTCCCCCCCGATCTGGCGAAAGAATTCTACCTTTACCAGCACTGCCAGCAGACCGATATCACCACCTTTCAGACCGGGCTGCCGGAGCTGATTGATGAGCTGTTCCGACTGAACTCTCCTTTTACTACCGAGGCCCGTACATTATTCGAGAACTATGAGGAATCGCGAACGGCGCGAACCGGCAACAGTTTTCAGACTCTCTTCCTCCAGCGCTGGCGCCTGAACCTGACATTCCAGACGGTGAACGTTCATCACCAGTTACTGGAGCAGGAACAGGAGAAATTGCAGGAGGAGTTACTTCAGCGTCTTGAACTGAGCAGCGAGTTGTCTCCTTTATTAGCAGAGAACGATACCGCGGCGGGACGTCTTTGGGATATGAGTAAAGGAAAGCGTCTGCGCGGAGATATCCAGTCGCTGGCCCGCTTTGGTGCTTTCCTGCAACAACAGCCTGAGCTGGTTCAGCTGGCAGAGCAGCTGGGGCGCAGCCAGACGGTAAAAACCAGCCCGCATGAAGATGCCAAAATGGAAACGCATCGGCTGATGGTCCGCGAACCTGCGACAGTACCGGAGGAAGTGAATGGCATTCACCAGAGTGACGATATCCTGCGGCTGATGCCAACCGAACTGGGTACGCTGGGAATTCCTGAGCTCGAATATGAATTTTACCGCCGGTTACTGGAAAAAAGGCTGATGACCTATCGTCTGCAGGGCGACGTCTGGCGCGAAAAAGTGGTTAAGCGTCCGGTGGTGTATCAGCAACAGGAACCGCAGCCCCGTGGCCCGTTTGTGGTGTGTGTGGATACCTCCGGCTCGATGGGGGGATTCAATGAACAGTGTGCGAAAGCCTTTTGCCTGGCGCTGCTGAAGATCGCCCTGGCCGATAACCGTCGCTGTTACATCATGTTGTTTGCCAGCGAAGTGATCCATTATGAACTGACGTCCGCCGGTGGACTGGATCAGGCATTGCGTTTTCTCGGGCAGCATTTTCGCGGCGGCACCGATTTGGCGGCCTGCCTGAATGCTACCTTGGACAAACTGGCCTCACCGGAGTGGCATGACGCCGACGCAGTGGTGATCTCCGATTTCATCGCTCAGCGGCTGCCTGACGAGGTACAGAAGAAGGTCAAAATGCTTCAGCGGGAGAGACAGCACCGCTTCCATGCGCTGGCGATGTCACATTATGGCAAGCCCGGGATCCTGCGTATTTTCGATCATATCTGGCGCTTTGATACCGGTGTGAAAAGCCGTGTACAACGCCGCTGGCAAAGAAATTAACCTTAAGGAGAAAGAACACTATGTCTGAAATCTATCAGCTCGACGAGTTGGATCGCGGGATCCTCAATGCGTTGATGGACAACGCCAGAACACCTTACGCCGAACTTGCCAAAGTCTTCACAGTCAGCCCCGGCACCATTCACGTTCGCGTCGAAAAGATGAAGCAGGCTGGAATCATTACGGGTGCGCACATCACCGTGAATCCTAAGCAACTCGGTTACGACGTTTGCTGCTTTATTGGCATCATATTGAAAAGCGCCAAGGACTATCCGTCTGCGCTTAAAAAACTGGAAAGTATCGAAGAAGTGGTTGAAGCCTATTACACCACCGGCCACTACAGCATCTTCATTAAGATCATGTGCCGCTCCATTGATTCTCTGCAACACGTACTTATCAACAAGATCCAGACCATCGATGAGATCCAATCAACAGAGACTCTGATCTCCCTGCAGAACCCCATCACACGCACTATCCAGCCCTGAGTACTGAATTCTATACCCCTATTATCCACAGGTAGATCCCAGCTCATTCACAGCGTACAATGTCTTCCTTTTCTCGGGTGAGAGTTCTATGTCTGACGTAACCCTGATCAGTGGAAGTACACTTGGCAGTGCCGAATATGTTGCTGAACATGTGGCAGAGAAGCTGGAAGAAGCCGGTTTCTCTGCACAGATGTTTCATGGCCCGGAACTGTATGAAGTCCCTTTAGAAGGGATCTGGCTGGTGGTGTGCTCCACACACGGTGCAGGGGAGTTGCCTGATAACTTGCAACCCTTCCTGGAACAGCTGGAAGATCAGCAACCGGATCTGTCAAAAGTTCGTTTTGGTGCCTTAGGTTTAGGCAGCAGCGAATATGACACTTTCTGTGGCGCAATCAATTCTCTCGATCAGAAACTGACGTCATTAGGCGCCAAACGGATCGGCGATCGACTTGAGATCGACGTGACTCAGCATGAAATTCCTGAGGATCCCGCAGAGGTTTGGGTGATCAACTGGATTAATTTACTCAAATAAGTGTAAATTTCAGGCGATCAGATGTGGATAACTATGCTTTAAAGCAGTGTAAAACCGGTAGTTATCCCTCTAACAACTGCTGTACGCTTTTCAGGCTGTGCATAACTCTCAATTTTGATCCCAGCTTATACTGTCCAGGATCACCGATCATTCACAGCATACGATCCTTCTTAGCATATTGATCTTCATTGATAAAAATGACTTATGCACAGAGGATCGCGATCCTAATAGAAGTATTAATAAGAGATCTTTAAATAAAAAAGATCTTCTTTTAATTAGGGAAGATCCTCCGGGGCTTGTGGAAGATCTAAACTTGAGTAGAATCCCTCCTCCCAACGCCATACAAAGAAAGTTCGCTTGAACGCTGAGGTGCAGTCGCATGTTTTATCCGGATCAATTTGACGTCATTATCATCGGTGGAGGTCATGCAGGTACTGAAGCTGCCATGGCATCTGCACGTATGGGACGTCAGACCTTATTATTAACCCACAATATCGACACGCTGGGACAGATGTCGTGTAACCCGGCGATTGGCGGGATCGGGAAGGGACATCTGGTAAAAGAAGTGGACGCTCTCGGCGGACTGATGGCCACAGCTATCGACCATGCGGGCATTCAGTTTAGGATACTAAACGCGAGCAAAGGCCCTGCCGTACGGGCAACCCGTGCTCAGGCTGACCGTGTACTTTACCGTCAGGCAGTTCGTACTGCCTTAGAGAATCAGCCGAACCTGATGATCTTCCAGCAGTCAGTCGAAGATCTTATCGTGGAAAACGATCGCGTTGTTGGTGCTGTGACAAAAATGGGGCTGAAATTCCGCGCCAAAACGGTAGTACTGACCGTTGGGACCTTCCTGGACGGGAAGATCCACATTGGCCTTGAAAACTACAGCGGCGGCCGCGCAGGTGATCCTCCAGCTATCTCCCTTTCACAGCGTCTGCGTGAATTACCGTTACGTGTGAACCGCCTTAAAACAGGTACACCGCCGCGTATCGATGCCCGCTCTATTGATTTCAGCGTGCTGGCTCAACAGCACGGCGATAACCCGGCTCCGGTATTCTCTTTCATGGGTAACGTGTCGCAACATCCGCGTCAAATCCCGTGTTACATGACTTATACCAATGAAAAAACGCATGATGTGATCCGCAATAATCTGGATCGCAGCCCGATGTATGCCGGGATCATTGAAGGGATCGGCCCGCGTTATTGTCCGTCGATCGAAGATAAAGTCATGCGGTTTGCCGATCGCAATTCCCATCAGATCTTCCTCGAACCGGAAGGCCTGACCAGCAACGAAGTCTATCCAAACGGGATTTCAACCAGCTTGCCGTTTGATGTACAGATGCAGATCGTACGTTCCATGCAGGGGATGGAAAATGCGGTGATCGTTCGTCCCGGCTATGCCATCGAATATGATTTCTTTGATCCGCGGGATTTGAAACCGACGCTGGAAAGCAAATTTATCGCTGGTCTGTTCTTTGCCGGACAAATCAATGGCACAACCGGCTACGAAGAAGCGGCGGCACAGGGCCTGCTGGCAGGTATGAACGCCGCACGCAGCGCCACCGACGATGAAGGCTGGGCGCCACGCCGTGATCAGGCTTATCTGGGGGTGCTGGTAGATGACTTGTGTACTCTGGGTACCAAAGAACCGTACCGCATGTTTACCTCGCGTGCTGAATATCGTCTGATGCTGCGTGAAGATAACGCCGATTTACGTCTGACGGAAAAAGGGCGTGAATTAGGTCTGGTCGATGATGCCCGCTGGGCACGCTTTAACCAGAAGCTGGAGATGATCGAGCAGGAACGTCAGCGTCTGCGCGGGATCTGGGTCAATCCTCATCACGCACAGGTCAGTGAAATCAACACACACCTTTCCGCGCCGCTCTCAAAAGAGGCCAATGCTGAAGAGTTGCTGCGTCGGCCTGAAATGACGTATGCGCTGATCACCACATTGTCTCCATTTGCGCCGGGCGTGCCAGATATACAGGCTGCAGAACAGGTTGAGATTCAAATCAAGTACGAAGGCTACATTGCACGTCAGCAGGAAGAGATCGACAAACAGCTGCGCAATGAAAACACTTTGCTGCCAGCAGATCTGGATTACCGTCTGGTGAACAGTCTGTCGAACGAAGTGATCGCCAAGTTAAACGATCACAAGCCGACGTCGATCGGTCAGGCTTCGCGGATCTCCGGTATCACACCGGCGGCCATCTCAATTCTGCTGATCTGGCTTAAAAAACAAGGTTTGCTGCGCCGTAGCGCCTGAATAACATCTCTGATGACCGCCCTTTGATCCCAAGGCGGCGGTCATTTCTCGCTTTCCCCGCCTTTTTGGCTGCTTTATCATTCCCCCACCGGGCTGTTCCCGGAATATCGACTCTGTCAGAGGATTTTCACTGTGCAAAATAAACTGGACTCGCTGCTTGCTGCGGCAGGAATAGCGTTACCCGATCAGCAAAAACACCAACTGATTGCCTATGTTGAACTGCTGCATAAGTGGAACAAAGCCTATAACCTGACGTCGGTGCGCGATCCGATGCAAATGCTCGTGCGCCATATTCTGGACAGTATCGTAGTAAATGAGCATTTGCAGGGCAGCCGTTTCATTGATGTGGGTACGGGGCCCGGCTTACCGGGCATACCACTGGCTATCGTCCGTCCGGACTCGCATTTCACATTGCTGGACAGTCTGGGCAAGCGTGTACGCTTCCTGCGTCAGGTTCAGCATGAGCTGGGGCTGAAGAACATCGAGCCTGTACAAAGCCGTGTGGAAGAGTTTGAGCCTGAGCCGCCGTTTGATGGTGTGATAAGCCGTGCATTTGCCTCGCTGCAGGACATGTTGTCCTGGTGCCATCATCTGCCTAAGAAAGGGCAGGGCAGGTTCTATGCCCTCAAAGGTATACGTCCTGATGATGAACTTGCCACCTTACCTTCAGGTATCACTTTGGAAAGCGTGGTGAAACTGCAGGTTCCGGAACTTGACGGAGAACGTCATCTGATAATTCTCAGGGCAAACTAAAGTTGAGAATTATCAAATAATCCTTAAAAAATATGTGTGTTAACAGAGTTAAAATGAGCAGGCTAATTAAATAACGGTGACTTTCGACCAAACACCTATTTTTTACACACTGTTAGCAATTAGGTGACGTTTATTTTTAATCCGCACCGAGATAGTCACTTGTGAAATTTAACCGGCACCAGGCCGATGAAATTCAACTTGTAATGAAAATGTTGATATTTGTTGGGTAGTTGTATCATCGGATGATGTCTATTTTTAAATAAGATGTTTTCTCAACCGCATTTTTCTTAACAAATTGATTTATATCGTTTTTAAAAGGCCGGTTTAGCTAAAGACATTCGAGCGGTGCAGGGTATATAAATAGGGTCGCGTTAATTATGTGATCCAGTGCACGCTTCTTTGTCGGGTGATGAAATAACCGCAGCAAAGTAAAAAGGGCAAATTCAGCTATAGTTTCGTAATCAAAATAGTGATGAAGAGGAAAATTTAAATAATTGTTCACCTTTTCGCTACTTATCCATTGAATTCGTTCCTGTGCACCGTATAATTTGCTCGGTTTTTGCTGCTTGACTCAAAACAGTAAAGGCAGTGATATACGGCATTCAGTATACCTCCAGCTAGGTACTCGATACGGAGAGAACAAACGTCATGTCTGTATCCGGTATTTTACACAGTACGCATAGTGTGAAGGTTGCCAGAAAGCTGTTACTACTGCAGTTATTGACCTTTGTTCTGCTCAGTGCAGTCTTTGGCTTTAAAAGCCTGGAATGGACCACTTCGGCTCTTATGGGTGGTTTGGCCGCCTGGCTGCCAAATGTACTGTTCATGCTGTTTGCATGGCGCCATCAGGCGCAAACAACGGTCTCTGGACGGGTTGCCTGGTCCTTTGCTATCGGAGAGGCGCTGAAGGTGCTGGTTACGATAATCTTAATGATTGTCGCACTTGGCCTGTTTAAGGCGGCGTTCGCTCCGTTGGGGTTGGCCTATTTATCGGTGTTGATGACTCAGATTTTGGCACCGGCCGTCATTAACAGTTACCGTACTTAACTACTAAAGGGTAAGAGGCATCATGTCTGCATCAGGAGAAATCTCTACTCCACAAGAGTATATCGGTCACCATCTGACTCAGCTTCAGATAGGGACGGGATTCTGGTCGATTAACATCGATTCGATGTTTTTCTCCGTGTTCCTCGGAGTACTCTTTCTGGTTATCTTCCATCGCGTCGCTAAAAACGCCACCAGTGGTGTTCCGGGAAAACTGCAAACGGCCATCGAGCTGGTTGTGGGCTTCGTCGATAGCAACGTGCGTGACATGTATCACGGCAAAAGCAAAGTCATAGCGCCTTTGGCTCTGACTGTCTTCGTCTGGGTGTTCATGATGAACATGATGGATTTGCTGCCAATCGATTTGCTGCCGACTATCGGTGAAAAATGGCTTGGTTTGCCTGCTCTGCGTGTTGTACCCACGGCTGACGTGAATATCACGTTGTCCATGGCGCTCGGCGTATTCATTCTGATTCTTTTCTATAGCATTAAGATGAAAGGCATTGGCGGTTTCGTTAAAGAACTGACAATGCAGCCATTCAATCATCCGGTTTTCATTCCGATTAACCTGATTCTTGAGGGTGTCAGCCTGCTGTCTAAACCAGTTTCACTGGGTCTGCGACTGTTTGGCAATATGTATGCGGGTGAGTTGATCTTCATCCTTATTGCTGGCCTGCTGCCGTGGTGGTCACAGTGGATCCTGAGTGTGCCTTGGGCCATTTTCCACATCCTGATCATTACGCTGCAAGCTTTTATCTTCATGGTTCTGACGATTGTCTATCTCTCGATGGCATCTGAAAAACACTGATTTTTCTTTCAACACTACTGCGTTTTAACTGAAACAAACTGGAGACTGTCATGGAAAACCTGAGTATGGATCTGCTGTACATGGCTGCCGCTGTGATGATGGGCCTGGCGGCAATCGGTGCTGCAATCGGTATCGGCATCTTGGGTGGTAAATTTTTGGAAGGTGCTGCACGTCAGCCTGACCTGATCCCTCTGTTGCGTACACAGTTCTTTATCGTTATGGGTCTGGTCGATGCAATCCCAATGATTGCTGTTGGTCTGGGTCTGTACGTGATGTTTGCTGTCGCTTAACTCTGAGCTTGCTCACGGTTAAACGAACTACATCAAATATTTCACTTTGAAAGAGGCATTGTGCTGTGAATCTTAACGCAACAATCCTCGGCCAGGCTATCGCGTTTGTCCTGTTTGTCCTGTTCTGCATGAAGTACGTATGGCCGCCGATTATGGCAGCCATCGAAAAACGTCAGAAAGAGATTTCTGAAGGTTTGTCTTCCGCAGAACGTGCCAAAAAAGAATTGGACTTAGCGCAAGCCGATGCGACCGACCAACTGAAGAAAGCCAAAGCTGAAGCTCAGGTAATCATCGACCAGGCGAACAAGCGTAAAGCACAGATCGTCGACGAAGCGAAGACCGAAGCCGAGCAGGAACGTAACAAGATCGTAGCGCAAGCTAAGGCAGAGATTGACGCCGAACGCCAACGTGCACGTGAAGAGTTGCGTAAACAGGTCGGGATTTTGGCCATTGCTGGCGCCGAGAAGATCATCGAACGTTCCGTGGATGAAGCTGCTAACAGCGACATCGTTGATAAACTGGTCGCTGAACTGTAAGGAGGGAGGGGCTGATGTCTGAATTTGTAACTGTAGCTCGCCCCTACGCCAAAGCAGCTTTTGACTTTGCCGTTGAGCACCAAAGCTTAGATCGCTGGCAGTCTATGTTAGCGTTCACGGCTGAAGTCACGCGCAATGAAATGATTGAAGAACTGCTTTCCGGTGCAACAGCACCAGAAACGCTGTCTAAGACATTTATTGCCGTATGTGGTGAACAACTCGACGACGCAGGCCAGAACCTGATTAGGGTTATGGCTGAAAATGGACGTTTACGCGTTCTTCCGGAAGTGTTGCAGCAGTTCATCGAACTGCGCGCCTCACTGGAGGCTAGTGCTGAGGTTGAAGTCACTTCAGCAAGTCCACTGACGGAAGAACAGCAGGCAAAAATTGCTGCTGCTATGGAAAAACGTTTGTCTCGCAAAGTTAAGCTGAATTGCAAAATTGACAAGTCTGTTCTTGCCGGTGTCATTATCCGTGCAGGTGATATGGTGATTGATGGCAGCGTTCGCAGTCGTCTTGAACGCCTGGCAGACGTCTTGCAGTCTTAAGGGGACTGGAGCATGCAACTGAATTCCACCGAAATCAGCGAACTGATAAAGCAGCGCATTGCTCAGTTCAATGTAGTGAGCGAAGCTCACAATGAAGGTACTATCGTTTCCGTCAGTGACGGGATCATCCGCGTGCACGGCTTAGCCGATGTCATGCAAGGGGAAATGATTGCGTTGCCGGGTAACCGTTACGCTATCGCCCTGAACCTGGAGCGCGACTCCGTAGGTGCTGTTGTTATGGGCCCTTACGCTGACCTCGCCGAAGGGATGAAAGTAAAATGTACTGGCCGTATCCTGGAAGTTCCAGTTGGCCGTGGCCTGTTAGGTCGCGTTGTTAACACACTGGGTGCGCCAATCGACGGTAAAGGTCCGGTAGAGCATGACGGCTTCTCAGCTGTCGAAGCAATCGCACCTGGCGTTATCGAACGTCAATCCGTAGACCAGCCTGTGCAGACAGGTTACAAATCCGTTGATGCCATGATCCCAATCGGTCGTGGTCAGCGTGAACTGGTCATCGGTGACCGTCAAACCGGTAAAACTGCTCTGGCGATCGATGCGATCATCAACCAGCGCGATTCCGGCATCAAATGTATCTATGTGGCTATCGGTCAGAAAGCGTCCACCATTTCTAACGTGGTTCGTAAACTGGAAGAGCACGGCGCACTGGAAAACACCATCGTTGTTGTTGCGACTGCATCAGAATCTGCTGCACTGCAATACCTGGCACCGTACTCCGGCTGCGCAATGGGTGAATACTTCCGTGACCGCGGTGAAGACGCACTGATCGTTTATGATGACCTGTCTAAACAGGCTGTTGCTTACCGTCAGATTTCCCTGCTGCTTCGTCGTCCACCAGGTCGTGAAGCTTACCCAGGTGACGTTTTCTATCTCCACTCCCGTCTGCTGGAACGTGCTGCGCGTGTAAACGCTGAATACGTTGAAGCATTCACTAAGGGTGAAGTGAAAGGCAAAACCGGTTCCCTGACTGCGCTTCCGATCATCGAAACGCAAGCGGGCGACGTTTCCGCGTTCGTTCCAACCAACGTAATCTCGATTACTGATGGTCAGATCTTCCTGGAATCCAACCTGTTTAACGCCGGTATTCGTCCTGCGGTTAACCCGGGTATCTCGGTATCCCGTGTTGGTGGTGCTGCTCAGACCAAGATCATGAAAAAACTGTCCGGTGGTATTCGTACCGCGCTGGCACAGTATCGTGAACTGGCTGCGTTCTCCCAGTTCGCTTCCGATCTGGATGAGGCAACCCGTAAACAGCTGAACCACGGTCAGAAAGTGACTGAGCTGCTGAAACAGAAACAATACGCTCCGATGTCAATCGTGGCGCAGTCTCTGATCATCTTCGCAGCAGAACGTGGTTATCTGGAAGACGTTGAGTTGTCCAAAGTCGGTAGCTTCGAAGCGGCACTGTTGGCGTTTGCCGACCGTGAGCACGGCGAGCTTCTGCAGCAAATCAACCAAACTGGTGCGTATAACGATGAGATCGAGGGTAAATTCAAAAATATCCTCGATACCTTCAAAGCAACCCAGTCCTGGTAACACTAAGCGGCCTTGCTGTCCTGCTTTTGGCAGATAAGCAGCGGGCCGTTTGGTAATGAGGAGAAGCAGAGATGGCCGGCGGAAAAGAGATACGTAGTAAGATCAGCAGCGTGCAAAACACGCAAAAGATCACTAAAGCGATGGAAATGGTCGCCGCCTCCAAAATGCGTAAAACGCAGGAACGTATGGCGGCCAGCCGTCCTTATGCAGAAACCATTCGTGAAGTGATTGGTCACCTTGCGTTAGGTAATCTGGAATATAAGCACCCTTACCTGGATGAGCGTGACATTAAGCGCGTCGGGTATCTGGTGGTGTCTACCGACCGTGGTCTTTGTGGTGGTCTGAACATTAACCTGTTCAAAAGACTGCTGGCAGAGATGAAAGGCTGGTCCGAAAAGGGTGTTGAAGTTGATCTCGCACTGATCGGTTCCAAAGCAGCCTCTTTCTTCGGCTCCGTGGGTGGCAACGTTGTTGCTCAGGTCACTGGCATGGGGGATAACCCTTCCCTGTCAGAACTGATCGGACCGGTGAAAGTGATGTTGCAGGCTTTCGACGAAGGTCGTTTAGACAAGTTATGCGTTGTTAGCAATAAATTCGTCAATACCATGTCTCAGGAACCACGCATCGTGCAGCTGTTGCCTCTGCCACCAGCAGAAGACGGCGCACTGGCGAAGAAATCCTGGGATTACCTGTATGAGCCGGACCCTAAAGCGCTGTTGGATACCCTCCTGCGTCGCTATGTGGAATCTCAGGTTTATCAGGGCGTCGTAGAAAACCTGGCCAGCGAACAGGCCGCGCGAATGGTAGCGATGAAAGCCGCAACCGATAACGGCGGCAGCCTGATCAAAGAGCTGCAGTTGGTATACAACAAAGCTCGTCAGGCCAGCATCACTCAGGAACTCACCGAGATCGTCGGGGGAGCCTCCGCGGTTTAAGCTAGGTTTACGAATTACGTAGAGGATTCAAGATGGCTACTGGAAAGATTATCCAGGTAATCGGCGCCGTGGTGGACGTCGAGTTCCCTCAGGATGCAGTACCGAACGTGTACAATGCTCTTGAGGTAGAAAACGGTACCTCCAAACTGGTGCTGGAAGTACAGCAACAGTTAGGTGGCGGCGTTGTTCGTTGTATCGCAATGGGTACATCAGATGGCCTGCGTCGCAATCTGAAAGTGAACAACCTGGAACACCCAATTGAAGTTCCGGTGGGTGTAGCGACTCTGGGTCGCATCATGAACGTATTGGGTGAACCAATCGACATGAAAGGTGAAATCGGCGAAGAAGAACGCCGTTCAATTCACCGTCCTGCTCCTTCTTACGAAGAGCTGGCGAACTCCCAGGAATTGCTGGAAACCGGTATCAAAGTTATGGACCTGATGTGCCCGTTCGCTAAGGGCGGTAAAGTCGGTCTGTTCGGTGGTGCGGGTGTAGGTAAAACTGTAAACATGATGGAGCTGATCCGTAACATCGCGATCGAGCACTCCGGTTATTCTGTGTTTGCAGGCGTGGGTGAACGTACTCGTGAGGGTAACGACTTCTACCACGAAATGACCGACTCCAACGTTATCGACAAAGTTTCCCTGGTTTATGGCCAGATGAATGAGCCACCAGGCAACCGTCTGCGTGTAGCACTGACCGGCCTGACCATGGCGGAGAAATTCCGTGATGAGGGTCGTGACGTCCTGCTGTTCATCGATAACATTTACCGTTATACCCTGGCCGGTACTGAAGTGTCTGCACTTCTGGGCCGTATGCCTTCTGCGGTAGGTTATCAGCCAACACTGGCGGAAGAGATGGGCGTTCTGCAAGAACGTATCACCTCGACCAAAAGTGGCTCTATCACCTCCGTACAGGCCGTTTACGTCCCTGCGGATGACTTGACTGACCCATCTCCAGCCACCACCTTCGCTCACTTAGATGCGACCGTGGTACTGAGCCGTCAGATCGCGTCACTGGGTATTTACCCGGCGGTAGACCCACTGGATTCCACCAGTCGTCAGCTAGATCCACTGGTTGTTGGTCAGGAACACTATGATGTGGCTCGTGGCGTGCAGTCTATTCTGCAACGTTATCAGGAACTGAAAGACATCATCGCGATCCTGGGTATGGACGAGTTGTCAGAAGATGACAAACTGGTTGTATCCCGTGCGCGTAAGATTCAGCGTTTCCTGTCCCAGCCATTCTTCGTGGCCGAAGTCTTCACCGGTTCTCCGGGCAAGTTCGTTTCGCTGAAAGATACCATCCGTGGTTTCAAAGGCATTATGGACGGCGACTACGATCACCTGCCGGAACAAGCGTTCTACATGGTTGGCACCATTGAAGAAGCAGTGGAAAAAGCCAAGAAACTGTAACGCTAGTTTGTTGTGGTATTGAGAGAGGATGACATGGCTGAAAAAGCTTACCATCTGGATGTAGTCAGTGCGGAAAAGAGAATGTTTTCCGGCATGGTACAGAAGATCCAGGTGACGGGTAGCGAAGGCGAACTGGGTATTTTCCCGGGGCATGCTCCGCTGCTCACCGCCATCAAGCCTGGCATGGTGCGCATTGTTAAAGAACACGGGGAAGAAGAGTATATCTATCTTTCCGGCGGCATCCTTGAGGTGCAGCCGAATGCAACTACCGTGTTGGCTGATACTGCAATCCGTGGGCAAGACCTCGACGAAGCGCGCGCGCTTGAAGCTAAGCGCAAGGCGGAAGAACATATTAATAGTTCTCACGGCGACGTTGACTACGCTCAGGCGTCAGCAGAACTGGCTAAGGCGATCGCGAAACTTCGCGTTATCGAACTGACCAGGAAAGCGATGTAACGATATCAGTGTAAAAGGCGACCTTCGGGTCGCTTTTTTTTTACCTTTAAATAAGACACTTTTCAGCGTTTATCCGAAGGCGTGAATTCACGTTAATGGAATACTTGCGGAATAAGTGGACGTTTTACCCTCAGATTTTTTGCTGTAGTCTATACCGTGCTCAACCCTTACAGGCTGCGGCCTGCAGGTGGTTTTTGAAGCGAAATATGTAGTAATCCGTGCACTGAACGGGTTACTTTTGTCACTCAAATTGGATTTGTCAGGTTACCTATGTCGAACAGCACACTGAGTGTGGTGATCCTTGCCGCGGGCAAGGGAACACGCATGTACTCCAACCTTCCTAAAGTTCTTCATTCCTTGGCGGGTAAGCCAATGGTGCAACACGTGATTGATGCCGCCACGCAGGTGGGGGCGAAGAACGTGCATCTGGTCTATGGCCATGGTGGAGACTTGCTGAAGAAAAATCTGGCGGGCAGTGAACTGAACTGGGTATTACAGGCAGAGCAACTGGGTACCGGCCATGCTATGCAGCAGGCTGCGCCTTTCTTTGCAGATGATGAAGATGTGCTGATGCTGTACGGCGATGTTCCGCTGATTTCCGTCGGTACCCTGGAAAAACTGCTGAAAGCTAAACCGGAAGGCGGTATTGGTTTATTGACCGTCGTGCTTGATGACCCAACCGGCTATGGTCGCATCGTGCGTGAAAACGGCACGGTCACTGGCATTATCGAACAAAAAGATGCCAGCAAAGAACAGCTTGAAATTCAGGAAATTAACACCGGGATTCTGGTTGCCAACGGGGCATCTTTCAAACGCTGGCTCAGCAAACTGAACAACAACAATGCGCAGGGTGAATACTACATCACCGATATTATTGCGATGGCACATGCCGAAGGGCACCAGATCGCCACCGTTCATCCGGCGCGTAACAGTGAAGTGGATGGTGTGAACAACCGCCTGCAACTTTCCCGCCTTGAGCGCGTGTATCAGAGTGAACAGGCTGAACGCTTGCTGTTGGAAGGTGTGATGTTGATGGATCCTGCGCGCTTTGATCTCCGTGGTGAACTCTCCCATGGCATTGACGTGCTGATCGACACCAACGTGATTATCGAAGGCCACGTCAAACTGGGCGATCGCGTGAAAATCGGTGCGGGCTGTGTGCTGAAAAACTGTGTGATTGGCGATGATTGTGAAATCAGCCCTTACAGCGTTTTCGAAGATGCGGTGCTGGAAAGCGGTTGCACCGTCGGCCCCTTCGCCCGTTTGCGCCCTGGCGCTGAATTGGCCGAGGGCGCACACGTGGGCAACTTCGTTGAAATCAAAAAATCTCGTCTGGGCAAAGGCTCTAAAGCGGGTCACCTTTCCTATCTTGGCGATGCCGAGATAGGTGACAACGTCAATATCGGCGCGGGCACCATCACCTGTAACTATGACGGTGTGAACAAAAGCAAAACGATTATCGGCAATGACGTGTTTGTCGGCTCCGATACTCAGCTGATTGCGCCTGTTACCGTCGGCAATAACGTGACCATCGCGGCGGGCACCACCGTGACGCGCGATGTTCCTGATAACGGTTTACTGTTAAGCCGGGTGCCTCAGGTGCATAAACCTGACTGGCAAAAACCGGTGAAGAAATAATAAGCATTACATAATAATCCCCAACTTCTACAAGGCTCGGGGAACCGTAAGTACACCGGAAAACGGGGCTCGCGGATAAATCAGGTCAGGCATCAAAAAAGGTCCCGAAAGACCTTCAATAGGAATAAAACTGATGTGTGGAATTGTAGGCGCAGTAGCGCAACGCGATATTGCTGAAATTCTGTTAGAAGGTTTACGCCGTCTCGAATACCGCGGTTATGACTCAGCCGGTCTGGCTGTGATTGATGCGCAAGGGAAAATGGGCCGTTTGCGTCGTCTGGGCAAAGTCCAGATGCTGGCTGACGCGCTGGATCAACATCCACTGCACGGCGGCACCGGTATTGCGCACACCCGCTGGGCAACCCACGGCGAACCTTCAGAAGCGAACGCCCACCCGCATGTGTCCGATTACATCGCGGTGGTGCATAACGGCATTATCGAAAACCACGAACCTTTGCGTGAATTACTGATCGAACGCGGCTACCGTTTTGATTCTGAAACGGATACCGAAGTGATCGCGCATCTGGTGCATTGGGAACAACTTCAGGGCGGCACGCTGCTGGAAGTGGTTCAGCGTGTTATCCCGCAACTGCGTGGCGCATACGGTACTGTCGTGATGGACAGCCGTGATCCGTCCGTTCTGGTCGCTGCCCGTTCCGGCAGCCCGCTGGTGATCGGTCGTGGTGTAGGTGAAAACTTCATTGCTTCCGATCAGCTGGCATTGCTGCCGGTCACCCGCCGCTTCCTGTTCCTTGAAGAAGGCGATGTCGCGGAAGTGAAACGCCGCTCGGTCAGCGTGTATGACAAAAACGGTCATGCGGTTGAGCGGGAAGAAATCGAATCTAAAGTGCAGTACGACGCGGGTGATAAAGGCGTTTACCGCCACTACATGCAGAAAGAAATCTACGAACAGCCTCTGGCGATCAAAAACACTCTGGAAGGCCGTTTCAGCCACGGTGAAGTGAATCTGAGCGAACTGGGCGAAAAGGCTGACGACATTCTGTCTCGCGTTCAGCATATCCAGATCATTGCCTGCGGGACGTCGTATAACTCTGGTATGGTCGCGCGTTACTGGTTTGAATCATTGGCCGGTATGCCTTGTGATGTTGAGATCGCGTCTGAATTCCGCTATCGCAAATCTGCCGTGCGTCCGGGCAGCCTGATCATCACGTTGTCTCAGTCCGGCGAAACTGCCGATACGCTGGCTGCACTGCGCCTGTCCAAAGAGCTGGGATATCTCGGTTCTCTGGCCGTGTGTAACGTTGCCGGTTCGTCTCTGGTGCGTGAATCCGATCTGGCGCTGATGACCAAAGCGGGCACCGAAATCGGCGTGGCCTCCACCAAAGCCTTTACCACTCAGCTGACCGTTCTGCTGATGCTGGTGGCGCGCATGGGCCGTCTGAAAGGTATGGCGCCGCAGGTTGAGCACGACATCGTTCATGCGCTTCAGGCACTGCCTGCGCGTATCGAGCAGATGCTGTCGCTGGATAAAACCATCGAGTCTCTGGCAGAAGGTTTCTCTGACAAGCATCACGCCCTGTTCCTCGGTCGCGGCGATCAATATCCGATCGCGATGGAAGGAGCACTGAAGCTGAAAGAGATCTCCTATATTCATGCCGAAGCTTACGCGGCGGGTGAGCTGAAACACGGCCCGCTGGCGCTGATCGACGCGGATATGCCGGTGATCGTGATTGCACCTAATAACGAACTGCTGGAAAAGCTGAAGTCGAATATCGAAGAAGTGCGCGCCCGTGGCGGCCTGCTGTACGTCTTCGCCGATCAGAATGCCGGTTTCACTGACAGCGAAGGTATGAAGATCATCCAACTGCCACACGTTGAAGAAATCGTCGCACCGATTTTCTACACCGTTCCGCTCCAGCTGCTGTCCTACTATGTTGCGCTGATCAAAGGCACCGACGTAGACCAGCCGCGTAACCTGGCGAAGTCCGTGACGGTAGAATAAGTCATTAGGATTTCTGCTTCCGAGCGCCCCACGTGGGCGCTTTTTTTATTTCTGCAACGCAACAAGGTATAGTCCGCCTTTTACAGAGGTTCTCTGCGCAATGCCGATCTCTTCTTCCATTCGGATTAACAAATACATCAGCGACAGCGGCATATGTTCGCGGCGTGATGCTGACCGTTATGTCGAAAACGGGCGGGTATTGATTAACGATACGTTGGCCGGATTTGGCGCACAGGTCTTTGACGGCGATGTCGTGAAGGTCGATGGCCAGCCTATAGAGCAACGAGATGAAACCGATCTGGTGCTGCTCGCGTTGAATAAACCCGTGGGTATCATTACGTCGATGGATGAAAATCTGCCGGATAACATCGGTACGCTCATCCATCACAGTAAGCGTATCTTTCCGATCGGGCGATTGGATAAAGATTCGCAAGGGCTGATTTTACTGACCAATCACGGCTGTCTGGTGAACAAAATTCTGCGCGCCGGTAACAATCACGAAAAAGAATATGTGGTGACCGTCAATAAGCCAGTGACCGACGCATTTATTCTGGGCCTCAGTTCCGGCGTCCCGATGTTGGGCACGGTGACCAAAGCCTGCAAAGTGATGAAAGAGTCGGAATATGTCTTTCGTATCACGCTGATGCAGGGACTTAACCGTCAGATCCGCCGTATGTCGAAGCATTTTGGTTTTGAAGTGACACGGCTTGAACGTGTGCGGATCATGAATATTCATCTGGATAAGCTGCCGTTGGGGGAATCGCGTGAACTGACCAGTGATGAACGGACCGCATTATTTAGACAGCTTGAAGGCTCCGTGTCTGAAGAGTGACGGGTTAAAGAGTGCTTTAATTCCTCGCCGGCTCAGTAGTTAATTTTTTCGTGCTTTTCCAACGTTCAAATCAGAGCCTTCCAGCGTCACCGGAATTTTTCCTGTTCCCATCAGGAACAGCAGTGTCATTATCGTCATCGAAAACAGCCCTGCGCGGGTAACTCTCGCACGTGAACGCTGATAAATCGGCGTCAGTGCTACAAGGTCCTGCGGATTAGCCCCCTCTTTTACAATCATCAACTCAAACCCTGCATCGCTAAGATAAGGAATAACCGTCAGGTTTTTTACCGTCTGAAAGGTTTGCAGACTCATTGTTGAAACTTCGGCTGTAAATTTCTTCATGCTAAATGTCATAGCGGTCAGCATCACCATACTGACTAATGCCACGCCCAATGCCTGCCCGATATCTCTGGCTGCCGCCTGAATCCCTCCGGACTGCTGAGCGTCACGCTCCGGCAGCGCGCTTGTGATAAGAAAGGGGGCGTTTGCTGCTACGGTGCCCATGCTGGCTCCGATCAGACAGAGTCCCGACGTCACTATTGTCGTGTTAAAACTCAGTCCGTGAATGCCCAAAGCAGTGATCGCCGATCCAGCCATTCCCAGCAGTAATCCAGCCCGGCACTGACGGCGTGGATTACGCTGTCGGAAAATCAGCGGTAAGCCCATCGACGAACCGGCCAGGCAGACGGCAAATGGAATGATCATCAGGCCGGTATGTACGGCGTCCAGCCCTGCCACCACCTGCACAAAACTGACGACGACGAAAATCCCCGAACTGTACGCGAAGAAAATATACATGGTCAGATAAAGCCCGGCGCGAACCTGTGCCGTGCGTAAAAATGACTGTGGGATCATGGCACTGCCAGTGACTGTTTCGCGGAATTTTTCCCAACGCAGCACGACGACCAGAATAAGCAGGCCGCTTGCGACCAGCATCAAAGCCGGACTGAGGCCGAAAAAAGTGAAAGGAGGATTGAACGGAGTGATGAGACCCCAGGTTGATATTTGCAAAATTCCAAACACGACTAAAAACAGGCCGAGTGTTGAGAGGATAAAACCTGCAAAATCAAAGTTAACGCGTTTTTCGGGTTTTGCCGGGGAGGGAACCCTGCTTGAGCAAACCAGTATCACAATCGCCAGCCCGGCCAGAACGCCAAAAGCCCAGCGCCAGCCCAGCGTATCGAGCAGCAAACCGCACAACACCGGGCCCATCGCAAAAGAAAAACCGCTGGCAGCCCCAAGCGCACCAAAGGCAATTGCTTGCTCCCGCCCCTGAAAACTGCCAGTAATAATCCCAAACACCGCCGGGATCATCAGACTTCCGCCTATGCCTGCCAGTATCCTTGCCGCCCAGATGAAAACCGTTATTGAAGGCGAGAAAACCGCGATGATCTCAGCTAAAAAATAGAGAATGCAGCCGGTGCGGAAGGTTTTACGCCAGCCAATAATCAATCCCAACATGCCACCGGCAATCATAAATGTGCCCGCAACCAGCGGATACATGGTGTTTGCGGTGCTGATTTGTGACATTGAGGCACCGAGATCGCGGATAAGTGCGCTGGTGGCAATGCTTAGGGTAACGTTATCTGCCGACGCCAGAAACTGAGCCAGGCACAGAACCAGAAGGGGCAAGCCAATGGCCTGTCGGTTAAGGCGTATTTTCTCAGCCATAGTATTTTCCTAATGATTTCAGCTACGCAAAAGCGCGCAACCTGCAAACAGGGTGCGCGCTAAAAATATCGGATAATAATTAGGCTATTACCCGAGCTATAACATTAGTTTTTCTTTTTACGATCCTCTGCGAGGTTATCTGACGCTGCAACTTTGGTTTTAGTTGGCAGATTACGCGTACCGAACAGGAAGAGGACTGTCATTAGCGCGGTGGCAATCATCCCGGCACGAGTCGCGTTTAATCTGGACGTCTGATAAACCTGCGTCAAAGCAGGAACGTCTTTTTGTACAATGCCATGGTCAAGCATCAGGGCAGAGAAGCCCGCGTCACTCAGGTAAGGGATCACGGTCATTTCAGATACTTTGGTCTGAGTGTCCGGGCTTAAAGCCGGATCGCTACGCGCTGCCCCCTGCACACCCATGGTCACTGCTGTCAGCATCACCATGCCGCATACTGCAACACCAATCGCCTGGCCGACATTACGGGATGTTGCCTGTACGCCGCCTGACTGCTGTGCATCCCTTGATGGCAATCCACTGGTTACAATATAGCTGGAATAGGCCGAGACGATTCCCATACTCACGCCAATCAAACACATACCTATCGGTACAATCATAGAGAAGCTGGAAGGGCCGAAGCCGAAAATGCACAGCACCGAGCCGAGAGTACCTATCAACAATGCTGACTGACACATACGTTTCGGATTGGCATTTTTCCACACCACCGGTAGCCCCAGCGAGAAGATAACCACGCCTAAAGCGAACGGTAATATCATCAGGCCTGTTTGGATACCGTTCAGTCCCGCCACAACCTGCACAAAACTGACGGTCACAAAAATACCTGAGCCATAGGCCAGGAAGATAAAGGCGGTCAGATATAAACCGTTGCGAACTTGTGGTGTCGATAAGAAGGACATCGGGATCAGTGCGCTACCAACAGAAGCCTCACGATGACGTTCCCATTTCAGCATCAAAGCCAGCACGACTAAACCAAACAGCACCAGGAATGGCGCAGGGCTTAACCCAAAGAGAGTGAACGGCGCAGCAAACGGCGTGAACAAACCCCAGCTGGAAACTTTCAGGAAGCCAAGAATGACGCTGAACAGACCGATGACAGTCAACACGACGCCCGGTAAGTCGAATCGTACTTTGCGTTCTGGTTTTGCCGGCGTTGGGATGATGAAAGAACCGACGAAAATTACTACGCACAGGCAGGCGATTGCTGCGAAAGCGTAACGCCAGCCAAACTGATCTACCAGCGTGCCGCAGATAAGAGGGCCAGCTGCAAAAGAGACACCGCTGGCCGCGCCGATGGCGCCGAAAGCGACGGCCTGATCACGGCCTTTAAAGTTACTGGCGATGAGCCCCAGAACCGATGGGATCATAAAGCTGCCGCCGATACCGGAAAGCAGACGGGCACCGTAGGTGAAAATTTGCATATTCGGTGAGAAGAAGGCAGTCAGTTCGGCGCAAAACAGCAGTGCACAGCCGATACGGAAAGTTTTTTTCCAGCCGATAATCAGCCCGACCATTCCGGCCGCGACCATCAGTGAGCCTGCCGCCAGAGAGTACATGGCGTTAGCAATGCTGATTAAATCCATGGAAGCATGGAGATCTTTAACCAGCGCACCGGTGGCGATACTCAGTGTGGCGTTATCACCTGAAGTGGACAGCTGGGCCAGGCAAAGCACCAGTAAGGGAAGCCATTTGGCCCATCCTGACACCGAAGCGGTGGAGGAAGGTACAGCCAGTGGCTCGGTGGCATGTGTCGCCATAAAAAATACCTCATCAAATTTTGTTAAAAATGGGCAGCAGGAAGCCGTCCGGCTGTTTCCAGGCGGATAGGCATCCTGTCTAAAAAGGGGTTCCCTGACCGGTCAGGTCAGGGGAACAGACTATCGGGAAATTGGCTGTACTTTGCCGCCAAGCACCGTGCCCCAGACCTGAATGTCTTTCAGATGCATCGGTTCAACGGTCAGAGGGTTCTCTTCCAGAATGGTGAAGTCAGCCAGTTTGCCGCACTCAATGCTGCCAATCAGATGATCGACCTTCATGGTGTACGCGGCGCCGACGGTCATGGCATGCAGAGCATCCTCAACGCTGATTTTTTCGCGCTCGCCCAATACCCGCCCTGAGGCGGTCACACGGTTCACGGCGCACCAGCCGGTAAACAGCGGGTTAATTGGTGTGATGCCGCAGTCGCTGTGGAAAGCAAACGGAACTCCGTGGCGAACCGCGCTGCCACAGGCATTCATCCGATTAGCACGTTCCGGCCCCATGGTTTTACTGTAATGTTGATCACCCCAGTAGTAGATGTGGTTACTGAAGAAGTTAACGCACATGCCGAGGCTTTTAATGCGTTTGAACTGATCTTCACGCAGCATCTGAGCATGCTGCATGGTGGCGCGATGATTCGCTGCCGGAATGCGGTTCAGGGTTTTCTCGACGGCCTGGATAAAAGCTTCCGAGGCTTCGTCACCGTTGCAATGGCAGTGGATCTGATAACCGCGTTTCATGATTTCGTACACCTGATTTTCAACTTCGGCAGGGGTAGCATTCCAGGCGCCATTCTTCTGGGTTTTGAAATAACCCGGAGCTAACATTCTGCCTGAACCGCCCTGAATCGAACCATCGAGGAAAATCTTCATCGGGCCGAAAATCATTTTGTCATGACCGTGCTTCATCACATCGACCGCGAACTCTACGGCTTCAATAAAAGGTTTTTTCACAAACGGAGGGCCGTAAGCCACCAGCAGGCGGATGGGGAAGTCTTCAGCGCGGGTCATACGGATATAGTTGGCGGCCAGCTCAGGGTTATCGAAATCCGTTAAGCCCATGTCGGCGGCTGAAGTACAGCCTGCGCGGAAAGCTTCCTGACCAAAATTATGGATAGCTCGCTCGGTGGTCAGTGCGTCCCAAAAACCGTACTTTTGCAGCACCGGACCCATGGCAGCAAACTCAACCAGCTCACCGTGCAGCGAACCATCTTCGTTTTTAACGATGCCTTCGATCTCGCTGTCAGCAAAAATGCCGCAATCAGCCAGTGCTGCTGTGTTAGCGCCCATCAAGTGGATGCTCATGTGGATCACGGCCACCGGGCGGGTGGTCGACACGCGATCCAGATGCTGGCGGCCCAGTTTTTCGCTGCCGAAGTAGATAGGGTCGACGCCCCAGGCAATCAGTGGCGCGTTTGGATCAGTCATGGTTCTTTCGACTTTTTGCAGCGCTTCAACTACTTCATCAAAGGAGCGGCAGCCTTTCCAGATTTTACCCGTGTAGTCAGGGCGATCATAAAAACCGACATAAGGGAATTGCCACATACCGCCACCGGTGGCGTGTGAATGGGCTTCAATCAGGCCTGGAATAATAACTTTGTCGGCAAAGGTGTTATCAACAACACATTCGCCCCATTCTTTTAGCTCATCCAGTGAACCAACACCCAGGATCCGTCCGTCTTTGACTGCCACATGACTTGCTTCCGGTTGAGAAGGACACATGGTGATGATTTTTTTGGCCGAGTAAATCACAGTAGTTGGAGCAGACATAAATAATCCTCGCAGAGATGGAGTCCCTTTGGTTGCGCAAAAAAAAGCATATCCATAGGGTTTAACATTATGGAGCTATGCTATTCCTGGTATTGGATGTATAAAAGAGCCAAAACACCCCTATATAAAGGTGCCAATTTGCCCGCTTCCTTACCTTTTGAAATTACCGGACTGACCCTAAAGCCTGGACGAAAGCTATCCATACAGCTTTATGACGCATTGCGTGAATTGATTATAGGGAACCCGAGAAGCAGCGGGGTGAAACTTCCTGCCAGCCGCGAGCTGGCGGAAATGCTCGATATCTCCCGTAACACGGTGGTTAACGTCTATGAACGCCTGTTCGCTGAAGGTTTTATCGAAACGCGGGTGGGTGATGGTACCTACGTCGCGCAGCTACACTCGCCGCCGAAAACCTTGCACCCCGGCGATAACTCCATGGCTGAGCCGCAACTGCACATTGGTTACCGCCTGCCCATGGCGTCGTTGTTCAACCAACACCGTATCCACGAAGGAGTGCCCAAAGCATTCCGTATTGGTATGCCGGCAATAGATCTTTTTCCTTTTGATATCTGGAGCCGGTTGCAAACCCGCTTCTGGCGCAGTGAACCGATGTCCCATATGGGTTATGGGCATCCTGCGGGGGAGCCGCAGTTGCGGGAGCTGATTGCGCAATATTTGCGCCATTCCCGTGGTTTAAAGTGTGATCCTTCACAAATCGTCATAACGCTGGGCGCGCAACAGGCGATTATGATCTGCTCAGCATTATTGTTACGCCCCGAAGATGAAGTCGTCATTGAAAACCCCTGCTACTGGGCTGCCGCAGGGGCATTCTCCTGCCTGGGTGTCAAAATGCATGGGATAGGAGTCGATGAGGAGGGACTACAGACCGGGCATTTACAACAGATCCCCAAAGCGCGTATGGCCTATGTCAGCCCGTCCTGTCAGTATCCGACGGGAGCGACGCTCTCTATGGCGCGCCGGATGGAGATTCTGCAATGGGCAGAACAGAACAAAGCCTGGATTATTGAAGATGATTACGATGGAGAATACCGTTACAGCGGTACGCCACTCACTCCTTTGGCGGCTATCGATCAGAGCAACCGGGTGCTGTATATCGGTTCTTTCTCTAAGGTAATGTATCCGGGATTGCGTTTAGGTTATCTGGTGGCACCGAAGCAGCTGGTGGAGCAATTTTTGCTGGTGCGCACAATGGCCAGTCGTCAGCCACCGATGAATGACCAGATGGCAATGGCACTTTTCCTTAGCGAAGGGCATTTCCAGCAGCACAGCCGCCGAATGCGGCGCGCAGCGCTGGCCCGGCGCAATGCCTTGCTCGACGCCTGGAACCAGCATCTCGGCCACATTGGTCACATGCCGCAGGTCTCCTCCGGTCTGCATGTCACCATTCGTTTAGCGAACCTTGAAACAGAACAGCGTTTAATTGCACAGGCACTCTCTGTGGGTATTGAAATCACACCACTCAGCGCTTCGTGGCTGCCTGACAGCTCAGAGGAACAAACGGGACGCTATGGGCTGGTGCTGGGTTTTGCTTGTGTAAAAGTCCCCGATATTGTTCTGGCCGTCGAAGCCTTAAAGCGCGCATGGCAATAGCGTTTGCCTAAATGGCGACCTCTGTCATAAAACTGTCATATTACGTACATTTTACTGTCACCAAACTGTCCTATTTTCCTCCTGTGCCAAACACTTTAATTAACGTCGACATAAGTCGGGAAGTTTAAAACCACCAGGAGTGGAACATGAAATTGATGCGTAACACCGTCGCCGGTCTTGTAGCAGCGACTTTTTCCCTCACAGCAATGTCTGCTTTCGCTGCCTCTAACCTGACTGGCGCTGGCGGTACCTTCCCTGCACCTGTTTACGCTAAGTGGGCGGATGCTTATCAGAAAGAAACTGGCAATCAGGTTAACTATCAGGGTATCGGTTCTTCCGGCGGCGTGAAACAAATCATCGCCAAAACCGTTGATTTCGGCGCGTCCGACGCCCCGATGAAAGAAGAAGATCTGAACAAAAACGGCCTGTTCCAGTTCCCTACCGTGATCGGTGGCGTGGTA
Organism: Rahnella sp. 1L-D-7-B-C2; assembly: GCF_057290995.1. Lineage (NCBI taxonomy): Bacteria > Pseudomonadati > Pseudomonadota > Gammaproteobacteria > Enterobacterales > Yersiniaceae > Rahnella > Rahnella sp. 1L-D-7-B-C2. The sequence continues at coordinate 37,299 of NZ_JBXAVQ010000004.1, forward strand.
CTGGCTGTGAACATCCCTGGCATCAAATCCGGTCAGCTGACGCTGGACGGCGCAACGCTGGGTGATATCTACCTCGGTAAAATCAAAAAGTGGAACGACGCGGCGATCACCAAGCTGAACCCGGGCGTGAAACTGCCAGACACCAACATCGCGGTTGTTCGCCGTGCTGACGGTTCCGGTACCTCTTTCGTGTTCACCAGCTATCTGGCGAAAGTGAACAACGAGTGGAAAGAGAAAATCGGTTCCGGCTCTACCGTTAACTGGCCTACCGGTCTGGGCGGTAAAGGTAACGACGGCGTGGCCGCATTCGTACAGCGTCTGCCAGGCTCAATCGGCTACGTAGAATACGCTTACGCAAAACAAAATAATCTGGCTTACACCAAACTGGTGGATGCCGACGGCAAAGCTATCACCCCGACTGAAGAATCCTTCAGCGCAGCGGCTAAAGGCGCTGACTGGAAGAGAACCTTCGCTCAGGATCTGACCAATCAGAAAGGTGATAACGCGTGGCCAATCAGCTCCACCACCTTCATCCTGATTTATAAAGACCAGCAAGATGCAACGAAAGGCGCTGAAGTACTGAAGTTCTTCGACTGGGCTTACAAAAACGGTAACAAGCTGACGACCGATCTGGATTACGCCGCACTGCCTGATTCTGTGGTTGAACAGATCCGCGCAGCATGGAAAACCAATATTAAAGATTCCAGCGGCAAAGCACTGTACTAGGATCTGACCTTCCGTCTGATATAGAGTACAAGTCTTCTGCTTCATTCCCTCTCCGGCCGGGGAGGGAATTAAATCTGAATTAAAAGAGAGTGGTATGGCTGAATACAAGCCGGCTATTAAGGCACCAAGCAAAAACGGTGACATCATCTTTGGCGCGCTGGTTAAACTGGCAGCGCTGATCGTGTTATTAATGCTGGGCGGTATTATCGTCTCGCTGTTTATTGCTTCTTTACCGAGCATTGAAAAGTTCGGTTTATCCTTCCTCTGGAATAAAACCTGGGACGCCCCGAACGAGCAGTTCGGCGCACTGGTGCCGATTTACGGTACCGTCGTAACCTCGATTATCGCCTTGCTGATTGCTGTACCGGTCAGCTTTGGTATCGCGTTATTCCTCACCGAACTGGCACCGAACTGGCTGAAACGTCCGCTGGGCATCGCCATTGAGCTGCTGGCGGCTATTCCCAGCATTGTTTACGGCATGTGGGGTTTATTCGTTTTTGCACCGCTGTTTGCCCAATACTTCCAGACGCCGGTCGGTGACGTACTGTCCGGCATCCCGATTGTTGGCGCCCTGTTCGCCGGCCCCGGATTTGGTATCGGTATTCTGGCTGCGGGTGTGATCCTCGCCATCATGATCATCCCTTACATCGCCTCGGTAATGCGCGACGTGTTCGAGCAAACGCCGGTGATGATGAAAGAGTCCGCTTATGGCATCGGTTGTACGACGTGGGAAGTGATCTGGCGCATCGTGTTGCCGTTCACTAAAAACGGCGTGATTGGCGGTGTGATGTTAGGGCTGGGACGCGCGTTGGGTGAAACCATGGCCGTGACCTTTATTATCGGCAACACCTACCAGCTCGACAGCGTCTCGCTGTACATGCCGGGCAACAGTATTACCTCAGCGCTGGCTAACGAATTCGCCGAAGCTGAAGCCGGTCTGCACACCGCCGCGCTGATGGAACTGGGCCTGATTCTGTTCGTGATTACTTTTATCGTTCTGGCGCTGTCGAAAGTGATGATCCTGCGTCTGGCTAAGAAAGAGGGCCGTTAAGATGACGACACTCGAAATGCAAAGCACCCCTGAACTGCTGGAGTCGCGCCGTAAACGTCAGGCATGGCGTCGCCAGAAAAATCGTCTGGCGCTGCTGGTTTCAATGATGACCATGGCGTTCGGTTTGTTCTGGCTGGTGTGGATCCTGTTTACCACCGTGGTGAAAGGCGTCGACGGAATGTCACTGGCGCTGTTCACCGAGAATACTCCGCCACCGAATACGGCGGGCGGCGGTCTGGCGAACGCCATCGCGGGCAGCGGATTACTGATTTTGTGGGCGACCGTGATCGGTACGCCACTGGGCGTGATGGCGGGGATTTATCTGGCTGAATATGGCCGCAAATCCTGGCTGGCGGAGTTCATTCGTTTCATCAATGACATTCTGCTTTCCGCGCCTTCTATCGTCGTCGGCCTGTTTGTGTACACCATTATGGTAGCAAAAATGGGGCACTTCTCCGGCTGGGCGGGCGTCCTGGCGCTGGCGCTGCTGCAGATCCCTATCGTTATCCGTACCACTGAAAACATGCTCAAACTGGTGCCGGACAGCCTGCGCGAAGCGGCTTACGCACTGGGTACGCCAAAGTGGAAGATGATCTCTGCCATCACGCTGAAAGCGTCGGTGTCCGGCATCATCACCGGTATCCTGCTGGCAATTGCCCGTATCGCCGGTGAAACCGCGCCGCTGCTGTTCACGTCACTCTCCAACCAGTTCTGGAGCACCGACATGATGCAGCCGATTGCCAACCTGCCGGTGACTATCTTCAAGTTTGCGATGAGCCCGTTTGGCGAGTGGCAACAACTGGCGTGGGCGGGCGTGCTGCTGATTACTCTGTGCGTGCTGCTGCTGAACATTCTGGCGCGTGTGATTTTCGCGCAGAAGAAACAATAATTCATGATTGACGGTAGCCGATAACGGCTGCCGTCACTGTTTTCCCGGCGTCGCGATGCGGCGCACGAATAAGAGAGATGTCTGAGAATGACTGACGCATCCAACAGCAAGATTCAGGTACGCGATCTGAACTTTTATTACGGCAAATTCCACGCGCTGAAAAATATCTCCCTGGATATTGCCAAGAACGAAGTGACCGCCTTTATCGGTCCGTCCGGCTGTGGGAAATCCACGCTGCTGCGCACGTTTAACAAAATGTATCAGCTGTATCCTGAGCAACATGCAGAAGGCGAAATCCTGCTCGATGGCGAAAATATTCTGGTCGATAAACAAGATATCGCCCTGCTGCGCGCCAAAGTCGGCATGGTGTTCCAGAAGCCAACGCCATTCCCGATGTCGATTTACGACAACATCGCGTTTGGTGTGCGTCTGTTTGAGAAGCTTTCCCGTACCGATATGGACGAACGCGTGCAGTGGGCGCTGACCAAAGCGGCGCTGTGGAATGAGTCCAAAGACAAACTGCATCAGAGCGGCTACAGCCTCTCCGGCGGCCAGCAACAGCGTCTGTGTATCGCGCGCGGTATCGCGATCCGCCCTGACGTGCTGCTGCTCGACGAACCTTGCTCGGCGCTGGACCCGATTTCCACCGGCCGTATTGAAGAGCTGATCACTGAACTGAAATCCGATTACACGGTAGTGATTGTGACGCACAACATGCAGCAGGCTGCGCGTTGTTCAGACCGCACTGCGTTTATGTATCTGGGCGAACTGATCGAATACAGCGACACCGATTCGCTGTTCACTTCGCCAGCGCGTAAACAGACTGAAGATTACATTACTGGCCGCTACGGTTGAGGTAAGAAAAATGGATAACCTGAACTTAAACAAACATATTTCCGGCCAGTTCAACGCAGAGCTTGAGCACATCCGCACCCAGGTGCTGGCGATGGGCGGTCTGGTTGAACAGCAACTGACGGATGCTATTACCGCGATGCACAATCAGGACGCGGAGCTGGCGCAGCAGGTCATCAAAGGCGATGACAAAGTGAACATGATGGAAGTGGCGATCGACGAAGCCTGCGTGCGCATTATTGCCAAGCGCCAGCCGACTGCCAGCGACCTGCGTTTAGTCATGGCTATTATCAAAACCATTTCCGAGCTGGAACGTATCGGCGACGTGGCGGATAAAATCTGCCGTACCGCGCTGGAGAAATTCTCGCATCTGCATCAGCCATTGCTGGTCAGCCTGGAATCACTGGGCCGCCACACCGTGCAGATGCTGCATGACGTACTGGATGCGTTCGCGCGCATGGATCTGGACGAAGCGGTACGTATTTACCGCGAAGACAAGAAAGTGGATCAGGAATATGAAGGCATCGTGCGCCAGCTGATGACCTACATGATGGAAGATCCGCGCACCATTCCAAGCGTCCTGACCGCGCTGTTCTGTGCCCGTTCTATCGAACGTATTGGCGACCGTTGTCAGAACATTTGTGAGTTCATCTTCTACTTTGTGAAAGGTCAGGATTTCCGTCACGTTGGCGGCGATGCATTAGATAAGCTGCTGACAGACAGCAAAGAAGCTAAAAAAGACTGATCGGTCAGCGAAATCCTGAAAACAAAAAAGGCCTCACACGAGGCCTTTTTGCTGTCCGATCAGCGGTTACTTCATCACATATCGCAGCGCCACCATCACCGCCAGCTGGCGATAATGCGCGACCTGCAGATCCACTTCGTCAGGATTTTCAAACAATGCGCCGAAAGTGTACTGGTTAGCCACCTGATGCACACACAGGCTGCTGATTAGCCGGTGAACGTCACGCGCCTGCGCGTCGTCCTTAAACAGATGGCTCTGTTTGCCACGCTCGAGAATATCTTCCAGCACCGTTAAGGCCGATTTGTTGATCTCACGGATGCTGGTGGACTGGCGGATGAAGCGCCCGCGCAGCATGTTTTCGGTCGAAACAATACGGATAAATTCCGGATGCGAGACGTGGAAATCAAAACTGGCTTCTACCAGCTTGACGATCGCTTCGGCGGGCGGAAACGCCGATAAATCCAGGTCCAGCTCGTGCTGGCGGATCCCACGATAAACGTGTTCCAGCACCAGTAAATACAGCGCTTCCTTGGTCTTATAGTGGTAAACCACCATGCGTTTTGTGGTGTTGGCGTTGGAGGCGATATTTTCCATCCGCGCGCCCATCAGGCCAGACTCGGCGAATTCGGCCAGCGCGCTGTCAAAAATACGCTGTTTCAGGCCTATCGGATCATTTTTACGTCCCGGCGCCGGGGAACTTTGGCTGCTCAGCGTCTTACCCTCATCATTAACCACATTCACGCCCCAGAGATTAACCATTGATTCGCTCAGTTACAATCCGCCGGGCGACAATCCGTGCATTCACACCCGCCCGTGGCACTTGACGAACCGGGGATCAGGGTCCACTACTGTAAGAACCGAAACCTGAAAAAAAGGATGCTATTTTGCCAGTAACTTCACGATTGCGCTCCATTGCGACGGTTTCTGTGCCCGGAACCTTGCCTGAAAAACTTAAGGCCATCGCCGCGGCGGGATTTGATGGCGTGGAAATCTTCGAAGATGACTTGTTGAAAAATCCGGTTAAACCGGTCGCTATCCGTAATCTGGCCGACTCCCTGGGATTGCAGATTTTCCTGCAGCAGCCTTTTCGCGATTTCGAAGGTGTTGCGCCGGAAAAACGCCCGGAGAAGCTCGCCAGCGCGCGACGTCAGTTTGATCTGATGAGCGAACTGGGTTGCGATCACCTGCTGGTATGCAGCAATACCGATGCCGACAGCTCAGCCGAACGTGACGTTCAGATTGCCGATCTCGCTGCGCTGGCAGAAATGGCGCAGCCGTACGACATTCGCATCGGTTATGAAGCGCTGGCGTGGGGGAAACACGTTAACCGCTATCTGCAGGCATGGGATCGCGTACGCGAAGTGAATCATCCGGCTCTGGGCATTGTGCTCGACAGTTTTCATGTTCTTGCTGTCGGTGACAATCTCGACCGGCTGGACGAAGTGCCGCTGGATAAAATCAGCTTCCTGCAACTGGCCGACGCGCCCTATAAAGACATGAACGTCCAGCAATGGAGCCGCAGTTACCGTTGTTATCCCGGACAGGGTGATTTACCGCTGGTGGATTTTGTCAGTACGCTGAATCAAAAAGGCTTCAGCGGCCCATGGTCGCTGGAAATCTTCAATGATAAAACCCTGCCGCTGGCCGATGGCTTGCGCTCGCTGGTAGAGCTGGAAAAACGGATGCTGGCGCATGACCTCGCGGTGCTTAAAGACTGATTTATCGCCAACGTGGACTGACCGCTACTGCGGTCAGTCTTCCTGCCCCCATCCAGTGCTGGCGCTTTCCGGCTAAAATCCTTAGGATACCCCCCGATTGTTTTTCCCCCATTTTGGAACTCACACATGAGCACACCACACAGCAACGCGACCGGTGGAAAAGGGCTGGCTGAGCGTTTGTTTAAACTGACGCAGCACGGCACCACGGTTCGCACTGAAACTATCGCGGGTTTAACCACCTTTCTGACTATGGTCTACATCGTTTTCGTGAACCCGCAAATCCTGGGCGTGGCGGGCATGGATAAGCAGGCCGTCTTTGTGACCACCTGCCTGATCGCCGCGTTCGGCAGCATCCTGATGGGTGTGATTGCTAACCTGCCGGTAGCGCTGGCACCGGCGATGGGGCTAAACGCGTTCTTTGCATTTGTCGTCGTGGGCGCGATGGGCGTGTCGTGGCAAGTCGGGATGGGGGCGATTTTCTGGGGCGCTGTCGGTTTGCTGCTGCTGACCATCTTCCGCATCCGCTACTGGATGATAGCCAATATTCCCATCAGCCTGCGCGTGGGGATCACCGCCGGTATCGGGCTGTTCATCGGCATGATGGGGCTGAAAAACGCCGGGATCATCGTGCCGAACCCGGACACTATCGTGACCATCGGCAATCTGACCTCGCACAACGTACTGCTTGGCGTGTTGGGCTTCTTCATTATTGCCGTGCTGGCGTCGCGTAATTTCCACGCCTCGGTGCTGGTGTCTATCGTCGTTACGACGCTGATTGGTCTGGCGATTGGCGATGTGCATTACACAGGTTTCTGGTCGATGCCGCCGAGCATCACCACCGTAGTTGGTCAGGTGGATCTGAAAGGCGCACTAAACATTGGTCTGGCAGGCGTGATTTTCTCCTTTATGCTGGTTAACCTGTTTGACTCCTCCGGTACGCTGATTGGCGTGACCGACAAAGCCGGGCTGGCCGATGCGCAGGGTAAATTCCCGCAGATGAAGCAGGCGCTGTATGTCGACAGTGTGGCCTCTGTGGCGGGCGCATTCATCGGGACATCATCAGTGGGTGCTTACATCGAAAGCACCTCAGGCGTCTCTGTGGGTGGCCGTACCGGCCTGACGGCTGTGGTCACCGGTTTGCTGTTCCTGCTGGTTATCTTTATTTCACCGCTGGCAGGCATGGTTCCGGAATACGCCGCTGCGGGCGCGCTGATTTATGTCGGCGTTCTGATGACCTCAAGTCTGGCGCGCGTATCGTGGGATGACCTGACCGAAGCCGTTCCGGCGTTTGTGACAGCCGTAATGATGCCGTTCAGTTTCTCCATTACCGAAGGTATTGCGCTGGGCTTTATCTCTTACGTCGTGATGAAACTGGGCACCGGCCGCTGGAGAGAAATCAGCCCGTGCGTGGTGGTCGTGGCGTTGCTGTTCGTGCTGAAAATCGCGTTTGTTGACGGGCATTAATTCGTAAGAACACCGTCTTCGACATTAAGAAGCCCGCTCACTTTTAAACAGTGAGCGGGCTTTTTGCATTGGGTAATGCGGGAATTATTTACTGACGCGATGGGTGTAATCAGCAAAGGCGGTGAGCTGGCCTTTAAGGAAATCCAGCGTGCCCTGGTCGATCACTTCGCCGGTCTGTTCATCGACTTTACTTTGGATCACGCCGCCCATGAACTCCGGTTTGTTCATCACCATCGCATCGAGGAAGACCAGAATCTGACGCAAATGATACTGGCAGCGAGCACCGCCAACCGGCCCCATTGAACTGGTCTGGATCAGTACCGGTTTACCGGCCAGCGGCTGGTTTGGCAGACGGGAAATCCAGTCGATGGCATTTTTCAGGCCACCCGGTACCGAGTAGTTATATTCTGGCGTCACGATGATCACACCATCGGCCTGACGAATTTGTTCCGCAATGGCCTCGATATCTGCCGGGAAACCCTCTTCCTGCTGAACGTCGGCGTCGTATAGCGGCACTGAGCCGATAGAGGGTAGTGCCTCAATGGTGACGCCGGCTGGCGCGACTTTCGGCAGCGAGCGCGCCACCATAGCGTTGTAAGACCCTTTACGAAGACTCCCTAACAGTGTGACAAACTTCAGTGGCTGAGCTGACATGGCTTTCTCCTGCTTTGGTTAACGTAGGGTTCTACCATAAACGAAAAGCCGCACCACGATATACAACGTTAATGAAAACATTGGTGAAGTTTTATTTAGCTGGCGGCAGGCTGATAAATTTCATGTAGTGCGGCGATTCAGATTGCTGATCCACTGACAGGGTTTGCGTGCGGGTAAATCCGTTTTCCGGTTCATAGCGCCAGCACTGCAAACGGATAATCGACGGTGACTGCGCGCAGGCCCAGGTTATCGATCCTTCAATGTCGCTCATCACCTGCGCTTCCGGCGTGACGGTGGAGCGTAAACGCCCGGAGGCCGGATTTAAGCTGAGCGTCAGCGGATTTTGATCGTTGATGCCAGACATCTTCAGCATGCTCTGGCGAATGCACCACAATTGCAGCGAGGACTCGATCGGATCGGATTGCATGGCAATCCAGGTTTTTTCGACGGCGGACAACTGCACCTGCTGCTGAGGATTCACCAGCGCGCTGCGGGCGTGAATAATTTCGAGATCCAGCCCGACTTTGCCTTCGCTGCTGATCAACACCCCGACCGTGCTGCCGGCATAGGCCAGGCTGAAATCCGGCAAATCGGGAGATTCAAAGCTTGGACGACCGCTGGGTAAGGTGATGACGTTTGGCAACTCGGGAATGCCGTACAAATAGAAAATCATTTCTGCCAGCAGAACGCGACCGTTCAGAAAGCGCCGGCACTGTTTTTCGGAAAGGTTTCTTGCGGATAATACGATGTCTCTGGGCACCCGGTGTGTATCAGGTTCTGCGTCCGTTACTGCCCATCTTGCAAAATGGCACGCCATTGTTCACTCCATGATTAATGGTTCGACCATATTTTCTCAACATGCGATAAGAATAACATTAAGAGAAATCATTAAAAACCGCTTAAAACCCGCGATACACCACAGTTTTTTTACGTTTCAGAAAGTTTTTCATAACGCTTTAGTGAACGCTATCACGTTGTTAGCTTCATAGTGAGAAAGAATCTCATGCGCACGATGTTCTGGTTTTTCACCCCGATGATCGGACCACCAGATATATCTACTATAGCAACATAAAGAAACATCAGAAAATGCCGTTAGTAGTTAAGCAGCGATCTCGCTGCTTTGCCGGTGAGTACCCTAATATGTTAAAAACAACACAGTCTCGCTTTATCGCATTGATCAGCTTGTTTTTTATTGTGCTGGTCATCGTTACGCTCATTGTTATCCAGGTCTTTATCGCTCCCCAACTGAAACAAACAGAAAGTGATCTGGTTGCTAATCAGGTAGATGATGTGGCGGTCGCCATCAACGATCGTCTGAATAAAGTAGAGTCACAGGTGCGTACCATCACGCAAACCGTGGCACAGATGGACAGCGACAGCATTGATCGCCTGCTGCCTGCGCTGGTTGATCAGTATGGTGACGCCGCAGTCTTTGGCGGGGGTATCTGGCCGCTGCCAAACCAGCGCGATCCCGCAAAAATTAAATTCAGCACCTTCTTTGCTCGTAATAATAATAATGAACTGACGGTCAACACCTTCTGGAACAGCGCGGAATCGCCAAATTACTTCGAACAATCCTGGTATATGGCGGCGTCAAAAGGTGAAAAAGGGCAATGCGTCTGGGCTCCGGCCTATTTCGACGACGCCAGCACCCAGCCGCGAACCAACTGCGCGATGCCGATTTACAAAGGCGACAAACAGTGGGGTGTAGCCACCATCGATGTCACGCTGGGCTTCTTTAACCAGCTGGTGACGGGGATGGAGAAAAAGGTCAATGCGACGATTTACATCGTTGAGAAAGACGGCACGATTGTCGGCACCAGCCACACCAGCGATGAAAAGCTGCCAAAACTGGCGTCACTGGGAGAACAATCCCAGCTTGCCGCGCAAATCCGCAAAAGCCTCGATCAGATCGAGGGGCAGTCGAATCTGGTAGCAGATTATGACAACGATGGCACGTCCCACACGATGTTTATGAGCAACATTCAGGGGCCGTGGTACATCGTCACGGATATGCCGACCAGCCAGTTGCTGACGCGCACGCACAGCATTCTTGCCAGTCTCGGGATGGTGCAAATCCCGATGGTCTTGCTGTTGTTAATCGTACTGATCGTCGCCATCAAAATTTTCATGCGCCAGCTGTCTGCGCTGCATAAAAACATCAGTCAGCTCTCTGCCGGGGGCGCGGATCTTACCCGTCGTTTACCGGACAGTCGCAGCCCTGAGTTCAATGCTATTAACCAGAGTTTCAACAGCTTCCTGACTTTCCTGCAATCTATCTTGCGCCAGGTCGGTGACAGCAGTATGGCCATTACCTCGGCATCGCGGCAAATCGCCAGCGGAAATCTCGATCTCTCCGCGAGAACCGAAGAACAGGCCAGCTCGATTGTGCAAACGGCCGCCTCGATGGAAGAACTTACCAGCACGGTGAAACAAAATGCCGCAAATGCCGAAGGAGCAAACCAACTGGCTCGCGATGCGTCTGCCGTTGCTGAGAAAGGGGCTGACGTAGTGAAACAAGTGGTTGTGACCATGGGCTCTATCACCCGTTCATCACACAAGATTGTCGATATCATCAGCGTGATCGACGGAATCGCTTTCCAGACTAATATTCTGGCGCTTAATGCCGCGGTGGAAGCCGCGCGTGCCGGGGAACAGGGGCGCGGTTTTGCGGTGGTAGCGTCGGAAGTACGCAGTCTGGCACAACGTTCGGCCACGTCTGCCCGGGAAATTAAAAAACTCATCGAAGACTCGGTGGCGGATATTGCCACCGGCAGCCAACTGGTGGCCACGGCGGGTACGACGATGGATGAAGTGATGGGCGGCGTAAATAACGTGGCGACGTTGATGAACGAAATCATGTCCTCCAGTCAGGAACAAAGTCTCGGCATTGAGCAGGTTAATATAGCGATCACCCAGCTGGATAACGCCACGCAGCAAAACGCCGCGCTGGTGGAACAGGTGTCTGCCGCCGCTCAGGCGATGCAGGATCAAACCGTTCAGCTGGAAACCGTGGTCGCGGGTTTCAAGCTCTGAACAAGATTGAACGTTAACGTGCAGACCGGACGAGTTTATAAAGTGCGGTCAGGGCATTGAGTGAAAGATAATAAAAAACCCACATTTTGCGATGTGGGTTTTTCCGTTCAGGCGGCTAAATCACTTACCAATACAGAAACTCGAGAAGATCCTTCCCAGCAAATCATCGGATGTGAATTCGCCGGTGATTTCGCTGAGCGACTGCTGCGCAAGACGCAACTCTTCTGCCAGCAATTCACCGGCCCACGCGCCTAACAGCTGGTCTTTACCCTGAACCAGATGCTGTGCGGCGTCTTCCAGCGCATGCAGGTGACGGCGTCGGGCGAGGAATCCGCCTTCCATGTTGTGATTGAAACCCATGACCTGTTTAAGATGATCACGCAGCAAATCGACACCGTCACCGGTGCGGGCGGAAAGGCGAATAAGTGAGTGACCATTCACTTCGGTCTGGCCTAACGCTTCGCCGGTAATGTCGGCTTTGTTGCGTACTACGACGATAGGCAATGTAGCGGGCAGGCGCGCCATAAACTCTGGCCAGATGTCAGCAGGCTCTGTCGCGGCAGTTGTCGTGCCATCCACCATGAACAGCACTAAGTCAGCCTGTTCGATCTCATTCCATGCACGTTCGATACCAATACGCTCAACTTCGTCGCTGGCTTCGCGCAGACCGGCGGTATCGATAATATGCAGAGGCATGCCATCAAGATGAATATGTTCACGCAGCACGTCGCGGGTGGTACCGGCGATATCGGTGACGATTGCCGCCTCGCGCCCCGCTAAGGCGTTCAGCAGGCTGGATTTTCCGGCGTTAGGACGTCCGGCAATCACCACTTTCATCCCTTCACGCAGCAGGCTGCCCTGACGCGCTTCGGCACGTACTGCATCAAGATCGCCCATCACGGTGTTGAGTTTGGCTTCGATTTTACCGTCAGACAGAAAGTCGATTTCCTCATCCGGGAAGTCGATCGCCGCTTCCACAAAGATTCGCAGGTGAGTGAGTGCTTCCACCAGATGATGAATTCGCTGAGAAAACGCGCCCTGCAAGGAGTTGACCGCCGAACGGGCCGCCTGCTCGGAGCTGGCATCAATGAGATCGGCGATCGCTTCGGCCTGTGCCAGATCGAGCTTATCGTTGAGGAAGGCACGTTCAGAGAATTCACCGGGACGCGCGATACGTACGTTTTCCAGCGCGATAATGCGACGGAGCAGTAAATCGAGGATCACCGGGCCGCCGTGGCCCTGTAGCTCCAGCACGTCTTCGCCGGTAAAGGAATTCGGGCCGGGGAACCACAGCGCGATGCCCTGATCCAGCGTACTGCCGTCTGCATCCTGAAACGGCAGATAATCGGCATAGCGGGGTTTGGGCAGCTTACCTAAGACAGCCAGTGCCACATCCCGCGCCGCACGGCCTGAAATGCGCAAAATGCCAACGCCGCCGCGACCGGGAGGTGTTGCCTGGGCAATAATGGTATCTGAGGTGCTCATAGCGTTTATCTCTTTTGGTCTTTTACTGATGTGCAAAAGGCGGTCAAATGACCGCCTTTGTCTTTTTATCATCAAGTTTAGCTGTCAGGACGGAAGCCGCCCTGACAATCACTTATGACTTTTTCTTGTCGCGGCTGTGCAGGCCACGTTTTTCCAGCCCGCGATAAATCAGCTGCTGCTGGAGGATGGTCACCAGGTTACTGACGATGTAGTACACCACCAGACCAGACGGGAACCACAGGAAGAACACGGTGAAGATGACCGGCATGAAGGTCATGATCTTCTGCTGCATCGGGTCGGTCACGGTCGTCGGCGACATCTTCTGAATGAAGAACATCGTGATACCCATCAGAACCGGCAGAATGTAGTACGGGTCTTGCGCTGACAGGTCATGGATCCATAGGATAAACGGCGCATGACGCAGTTCAATGGAGCCAGACAGCATGTAATACAGTGCCAGGAAGATTGGCATCTGAATGACCAGCGGCAGACAGCCACCCAACGGGTTCACTTTCTCAGACTTGTACAGCGCCATCATTTCCTGACTCATGCGCTGTTTGTCATCACCGATACGTTCACGCATGGCCGCCAGTTTCGGCTGCAACATACGCATTTTCGCCATCGAGGTGTACTGCGCGCGGGTCAGTGGATACATGATACCGCGGACAATAAAGGTGATAACGATGATCGAGAAGCCCCAGTTACCGACAAAACCGTGAATGAATTTCAACAGTTTGAACAGTGGCTGAGAGATGAACCATAACCAACCGTAATCCACTGTCAGGTCAAGGTGAGGCGCGATAGCGGCCATCTTGTCCTGAATTTCAGGGCCAACCCACAGGGTGGAAGCAACTTGTTGCTGTGCGCCCGGTGCTACGGTAAACGGTGTGCCTTTAAAGCCAATCGTTGAAATACCGTTGTTGGTCGTGGTGAAGAAAGTGTTGGTGTCTTTCGCAGAGGGGATCCACGCAGTTGCAAAGTACTGCTGCAACATCGCAACCCAACCGCCCTGAGTGGTGACATTCAGCGCTTCGCTCTTATCGAACGCATACTTCTGATATTTGTCATCGCTGGAGGAATATGCCGCGCCGCGGAACGTGTGCAGAGCAAAGTTATTGCTACCGGTATCACGGTGCTTAGGCAAATCGGTGGTTTGTTTCAGTTGGCCAAACATAGTCAGTTCAAGCGGGGCTGGCGAGGTGTTGTTGATATTGTATTCAACGTTCACTGCGTAAGAGCCGCGTTTGATCACGAAGGTTTTGGTGTAAACCGCACCGTTCTGAGCCGTATAGGTCATCGGGATGCGCAGTTCAGACTGGCCTTCAGCTAATGTGAAAGAATCCGAGCTTGCCTGGAACAGAGGACGTTCGCCGTTAGCCGGATTGTCTGGACCGTTTTTGCCTGTCAGACCGCTTTGCGCCTGATAGACGAAATTAGGAGTGGTTTCCAGTAACTGGAAAGGCTGGTTAGAACCCAGAGTCGTTGGGTAAGCAGTCAGCAGAGCCTGCTCAATGTCGCCACCACGGGTGTTGATAGTTAATGACAGAACATCACTGTTAACTGTAATTAATTTACCCTGACCGCTGTCAGGAACAGCCTGGTTAGCAGCATCACCGTTTGCAGTGTTCGCAGTCTGTTGCGTGGTCTGGTTGGCCGGTTGCGGAGCGTGGTCCGTTTGCCATGCCTGCCAGATCATGAAAGACACGAACAGCAGAGCGATGAGGAAAAGATTGCGTTGCGAATCCATCGTTAGAGTTCTCTGTTATTGTCGGTTTTCGGCGGTACGGGGTCATCACCACCTGGGTTCAAAGGATGGCATTTTAATACGCGTTTCAAAGTCAACCAACTGCCTTTTAACACGCCAAAACGACCAATTGCTTCAATACCGTATTGAGAGCAGGTTGGTCGAAAGCGGCAATGCGGCCCGAGCAAGGGACTGATGAACAACTGATAACCACGTATCAGTTTAATCAGGATGCGGGTGCCTGTCGGCAATGTCGACGCCATAATTTCTCCAACGCTTCCGTCAGCGCGCGATTATCTAAATCGGCGACACCCTTTTTGGCTACCACTACAAAATCCATCGCCGGCAGCGCGTGCTGATTCAGTCGGAAACTTTCGCGGGTAAGGCGTTTGATCCGATTGCGTTCATGAGCGCGTTTGACGTGTTTTTTTGCGACGGTAAGACCGATGCGGGGATGCCCCAGCTCGTTCAGGCGGCCGAGTATCGTAATTTGCGGCGTGCCAGCCCGTTGTGGCTGCTGGAAGACGAAAGTGAAATGACGGGGAGTTAACAAACGTAACTCCCTGGGAAAAGCGAGCTTAACCACTAATTCGATTAGCTTTATTACTTGGAAGCAGCTGACAGACGAGTACGGCCTTTCGCACGACGGCGGGCCAGAACCAGACGACCATTTTTGGTTGCCATACGAGCACGGAAACCGTGGGTGCGGTTGCGCTTCAATACGGACGGTTGGAAAGTGCGTTTCATAGCGATTTCTACCTAAACTTAAATTATTACTGATCAGTAAACGCGAAGACATTTCGGCGAAAATACGACCGATGCCCTTGTCGCAACATATAAAGAAGCGGGATTGTAATAACTGTACAGTCCTGAGTCAATTTACATTGCCAGAAAGGGTCCAAATGTTTACCAGAATGGCCCGTGGTCACACCGCAAATCCATCTGGTTATGACCATCAGGAACACAGGCTTGACACATAGGGCTGAGAATTATACGGACTCTGAGGCAAATCGCAAGGATCCTCGTCTGATCCTTATCCACAGGCCTGAGATCTTGTGTACGATCTGCTGAAAAATGCCTCAGCGGAGTCCTATTTTTTCACCAGAGTGATGATTACATCGCCTAATTTTAAAAGGATCGGCTAAGCTTACCCACTTGCCGACTGCTGCCTGTGGATAAAAAGGATCTAAACTGTCAGGAAGGGGAGGATCTCTGTGCCGGATTGCGTTATGATCCGCCATTCCGATCGCGATCCCAGCCGGGATGCCGTCGACAAAAACCGCAAAAAGCGGTTCGCACGTGACTTTATGCCGCTGACAGGGTGGCGAAAGAAATTTCCCCCATTCACCGGGCGGGACGTGTGTCAAAAATCATGATTTAAAAAATATCCTGATCCTTTTCTTTTTTGATCTTGTTCGAGTGGAGTCCGCCGTGTCACTTTCGCTTTGGCAGCAATGTCTTGCCCGTTTGCAGGATGAACTACCTGCCACAGAATTCAGTATGTGGATACGCCCCCTACAGGCGGAACTCAACGACAATACGCTGGCGCTTTACGCCCCGAATCGTTTCGTCCTGGATTGGGTTCGTGACAAATATCTAAATAATATTAATGGTTTGCTCAATGATTTCTGCGGTGCAAACGCGCCGTTGCTGCGCTTTGAAGTAGGCAGCAAACCATTAATTCAGCGCGTCAGTCAGCCTGTTGCGGCCAGCGTCAGTTCGCAGTCAGCACCGGCGATCCCACGTCTCGCTCCTTCTCGTCCAAGCTGGGACAGCTCGCCGGTACAACCTGAGCTGTCTTACCGTTCTAACGTGAATCCGAAACACACATTCGACAACTTCGTTGAAGGTAAGTCTAACCAACTGGCCCGCGCGGCGGCGCGTCAGGTGGCAGATAATCCGGGCGGCGCGTACAACCCGCTTTTCCTTTATGGCGGCACCGGTCTGGGTAAAACCCACTTATTGCACGCCGTCGGCAACGGCATCATGGCGCGTAAAGCCAATGCGAAAGTGGTGTACATGCATTCCGAGCGTTTTGTTCAGGACATGGTCAAAGCGTTGCAAAACAATGCCATCGAAGAGTTCAAACGCTACTATCGCTCCGTCGATGCGTTGCTTATCGATGACATTCAATTCTTTGCGAATAAAGAACGTTCACAGGAAGAGTTCTTCCACACCTTCAATGCGTTGCTGGAAGGTAATCAGCAGATCATTCTGACGTCGGATCGTTATCCGAAAGAGATCAATGGTGTTGAAGATCGTCTGAAATCCCGTTTCGGCTGGGGCCTGACGGTGGCGATCGAGCCGCCTGAATTAGAAACCCGCGTGGCGATCCTGATGAAAAAGGCCGACGAGAACGATATCCGTCTGCCGGGCGAAGTGGCTTTCTTTATTGCTAAACGTCTGCGTTCCAACGTGCGTGAGCTTGAAGGCGCACTGAACCGCGTGATTGCCAATGCCAACTTTACCGGGCGCGCGATCACCATCGACTTCGTTCGTGAAGCGCTGCGAGATTTGCTCGCGCTTCAGGAGAAGCTGGTCACTATCGATAATATTCAGAAAACAGTGGCCGAATATTATAAAATCAAGGTCGCTGACCTGCTTTCCAAACGGCGTTCCCGTTCGGTAGCCCGCCCACGCCAGATGGCGATGGCGCTGGCGAAAGAGCTGACCAACCACAGCCTGCCAGAAATCGGCGATGCGTTCGGTGGTCGGGACCATACCACGGTGTTGCACGCCTGCCGTAAAATCGAGCAGTTGCGTGAAGAAAGTCACGACATCAAAGAAGATTTCTCCAACTTAATCAGAACATTATCTTCCTAGCGCTATGAAATTTATTGTTGAACGTGAGCATTTGCTGAAACCACTGCAACAGGTCAGTAGCCCGCTGGGTGGACGACCGACGTTGCCTATTCTGGGTAACCTGTTATTACAGGTGACGGATGGCGCGTTGTCGCTGACCGGGACGGATTTGGAAATGGAGATGGTGGCCAAAGTCGCGCTATCTCAGCCCCATGAAGCGGGTGCCACCACGGTACCGGCGCGTAAATTCTTTGATATCTGCCGTGGATTGCCTGAAGGCGCGGAAATATCCGTCGCTCTCGACGGTGATCGCATGCTGGTACGCTCAGGCCGCAGCCGTTTCTCGCTGTCGACCCTGCCGGCAACAGATTTCCCTAATCTCGACGACTGGCAAAGCGAGGTGGAATTCACCCTGCCGCAGGCCACGTTGAAACGTCTGATCGAAGCCACGCAGTTCTCAATGGCACATCAGGATGTTCGTTATTATTTAAACGGCATGCTGTTCGAAACCGAAGGTGAAGAACTGCGTACTGTCGCAACCGACGGCCATCGCCTGGCGGTGTGTTCCATGCCCATCGGTCAGTCACTGCCGTCGCATTCGGTGATCGTGCCTCGTAAAGGTGTGATGGAGCTGGTGCGTCTGCTCGACGGCGGCGACACGACATTGCAGCTGCAAATTGGCAGCAACAATATCCGTGCTCATGTCGGCGACTTTATCTTTACGTCTAAACTCGTTGATGGCCGTTTCCCTGACTATCGCCGCGTATTGCCGAAAAATCCCGACAAAACGCTGCAGGCCGGGTGTGATTTGCTGAAACAGGCATTTGCCCGTGCAGCGATCCTGTCCAATGAAAAATTCCGTGGCGTGCGTTTGTATGTCAGCCATAACCAGCTGAAAATCACCGCCAATAACCCGGAACAGGAAGAAGCGGAAGAGATTCTGGACGTCGGCTACGAAGGCACCGAAATGGAAATCGGCTTCAACGTCAGTTACGTACTGGATGTGCTTAATGCCCTCAAGTGCGAAGACGTGAATCTGCTGCTGACCGACTCTGTGTCCAGCGTGCAGATCGAAGATGCCGCCAGCCAGTCTGCGGCCTATGTCGTTATGCCGATGAGGCTTTGATCTGAATTAATGGCCTTAACGCGCTTACTGATAAAAGATTTCCGCAACATTGAGGCGGCGGATTTAGATCCCTCGCCCGGTTTTAACTTTCTCGTCGGTCCCAACGGCAGCGGTAAAACGAGCGTGCTCGAGGCGGTGTATACGCTCGGGCACGGCCGCGCTTTTCGCAGTTTGCAGGCAGGGCGCGTAATCCGTCACGACCAACCGGAGTTCGTTCTTCACGCCCGCGTGGATGATGGCGGCGATCGTGAAGTGTCGATCGGCCTGAGCAAAAGCCGTCAGGGCGACAGTAAAGTGCGCATCGACGGCAGTGACGGCCACAAAGTGTCCGAACTGGCGCAGATGTTGCCGATGCAACTTATCACGCCCGAAGGCTTCACCCTGCTCAATGGCGGGCCGAAGTACCGGCGGGCGTTTATCGACTGGGGTTGTTTCCATCACGACCCCGGTTTTTTTATCGCCTGGAGCAACCTGAGACGGTTACTCAAGCAGCGCAACGCCGCGCTGCGTCAGGTGAGTCGTTATGCGCAAATTCGTGCCTGGGATCAGGAATTGATCCCGTTAGCCGAGCGTATTAGCGAATGGCGGGCAGCGTACAGCGAAGCGATCGCGGCTGATATCAGCGCGACCTGCGCGCAATTCCTGCCCGAATTCGACCTCAGTTTTTCTTTCCAGCGTGGATGGGACAAGGAAACTGAGTACGGCGAGTTGCTGGAGCGTAACTTTGAACGCGACAGAGCCTTAACCTATACCGCATCAGGTCCGCATAAAGCGGATTTCCGCATTCGTGCCGACGGCACGCCGGTGGAGGATTTGCTGTCCCGAGGGCAGCTGAAATTGCTGATGTGCGCGCTCCGGTTAGCGCAGGGTGAGTTTCTTACCCGACAGAGCGGGCGGCGTTGCCTGTATCTTCTTGACGATTTTGCCTCCGAGCTGGACGCCGACCGACGTCGGTTGCTGGCCGATCGCCTGAAAGCCACCCAGGCACAGGTTTTTGTCAGTGCGATAAGCGCTGAACAAGTGACCGATATGATGGGTGAAAAGGGCAAGATGTTCCGCGTGGAACAAGGTAAAATAGCCGTTCTATCACAGGACTAAAAATGAGCGAGAAACGTTGATGTCGAATTCTTATGACTCCTCAAGTATCAAGGTATTAAAAGGGCTGGACGCGGTGCGTAAGCGCCCCGGCATGTATATCGGCGATACCGATGACGGCACTGGTCTGCACCACATGGTATTCGAGGTTGTGGACAACGCTATCGACGAAGCCCTCGCGGGCCACTGTAAAGAGATTCAGGTCACGATCCATGCGGATAACTCTGTTTCCGTACAGGATGATGGTCGTGGTATTCCTACCGGCATTCACGAAGAAGAGGGCGTTTCTGCTGCTCAGGTCATCATGACCGTACTTCACGCCGGCGGTAAATTTGACGATAACTCGTACAAAGTCTCCGGCGGTCTGCATGGCGTGGGTGTTTCCGTCGTTAACGCCCTGTCGGAAAAACTTGAACTGGTTATCCGCCGTGAAGGCAAAGTGCACACCCAGACTTACGTCCACGGTGAGCCGCAGGATCCGCTGAAAGTGGTCGGTGATACCGAAGCAACCGGCACGACCGTGCGCTTCTGGCCAAGCTATGCCACTTTTACCAATCAAACGGAATTCGAGTATGACATTCTGGCGAAACGCCTGCGTGAACTGTCATTCCTGAACTCCGGTGTGGCGATCCGCCTGCTCGACAAACGTGACGGCAAGAACGATCACTTCCATTATGAAGGCGGTATCAAAGCTTTCGTGGAATACCTGAACAAAAACAAAACCCCAATCCACCCAACCGTGTTCTATTTCTCCACCGTGAAAGACGATATCGGTGTGGAAGTGGCGTTGCAGTGGAATGACGGTTTCCAGGAAAACATTTACTGCTTTACCAACAATATCCCTCAGCGCGACGGCGGCACCCATCTGGTCGGCTTCCGTTCTGCGATGACTCGTACGCTGAACGCGTATATGGATAAAGAAGGCTACAGCAAGAAATCGAAAATCAGCGCCACCGGTGATGATGCCCGTGAAGGCCTGATCGCCGTGGTTTCGGTAAAAGTGCCGGATCCTAAGTTCTCTTCTCAGACCAAAGACAAACTGGTTTCTTCCGAAGTGAAGACCGCCGTTGAGTCTCTGATGAACGAGAAGCTGGTTGATTATCTGATGGAAAACCCGGGCGACGCGAAAATCGTTGTCGGCAAAATCATCGATGCAGCCCGTGCGCGTGAAGCCGCGCGTAAAGCACGCGAAATGACCCGTCGTAAAGGCGCGCTCGATCTGGCCGGTCTGCCAGGCAAACTGGCTGACTGTCAGGAACGCGACCCGGCACATTCCGAACTGTACTTAGTGGAAGGGGACTCAGCGGGCGGGTCAGCAAAACAAGGCCGTAACCGTAAGAACCAGGCGATTCTGCCGTTGAAAGGTAAAATCCTCAACGTTGAGAAAGCGCGCTTCGACAAAATGCTCTCTTCTCAGGAAGTGGCGACGCTTATCACCGCACTCGGTTGCGGTATTGGCCGTGACGAATACAACCCGGATAAACTGCGCTATCACAGCATCATCATCATGACCGATGCCGACGTCGATGGTTCGCACATCCGTACCCTGTTACTGACATTCTTCTACCGTCAGATGCCTGAGATTGTTGAGCGTGGCCACGTGTTTATCGCGCAGCCTCCGCTGTACAAAGTGAAGAAAGGCAAACAGGAACAGTACATTAAAGATGATGAAGCAATGGATCAGTATCAGATCTCCATTGCGATGGACGGGGCAACGTTACACGCCAACGCCCATGCTCCGGCACTGGCGGGTGAACCGCTGGAGAAACTGGTCGCTGAACATCACAGCGTGCAGAAAATGATTGGCCGTATGGAACGTCGTTATCCGCGTGCGCTGCTGAACAATCTGGTCTATCAGCCAACGCTGGCGGGTGCTGAACTGGCCGATGAAGCGAAAGTGAAAGAATGGATCGAAACGCTGGTGTCTCGTCTGAACGAGAAAGAGCAGCACGGCAGCAGCTACAGTGCGATCGTGCGCGAAAATCTTGAACACCAGTTGTTCGAGCCAATCCTGCGCATTCGTACTCACGGTGTGGATACCGACTACGATCTCGATGCAGACTTCATTCAGGGCGGCGAATACCGCAAAATCTGTACGCTGGGTGAAAAACTGCGCGGCCTGATCGAAGAAGATGCTTACATCGAACGTGGTGAACGCCGTCAGCCAGTGACCAGCTTCGAGCAGGCGCTGGAATGGCTGGTGAAAGAGTCGCGTCGCGGCCTGTCGATTCAGCGTTATAAAGGTCTGGGTGAAATGAACCCAGAGCAACTGTGGGAAACCACGATGGATCCTACCCAACGCCGCATGCTGCGCGTGACGGTGAAAGATGCTATCGCGGCAGACCAGCTGTTCACTACGCTGATGGGCGATGCGGTTGAACCGCGCCGCGCTTTCATCGAAGAGAACGCCCTGAAAGCCGCCAATATCGATATCTGATTGAACGCTGGCTGAATGGCAGAACAGAGTCCGAAACGGGAAACCGCTTCGGACTTTTTTTTCGTCTGACGCGACCCGCATTCTGTCTGGCTTTACAGGTTGTGATCGCGTTAGCATTGAGAAAGATTATTCCAACTCTGAGGATGCTATGGCTATTGAATTGATTGCAATTGATATGGACGGGACGTTGCTCAATCCGCAGCACGAAGTCACGCCTGCCGTGAAAAAAGCGTTATCCGACGCACGTGCAAAAGGCGTACAGATCGTTCTGGCGACCGGGCGTCCTTTTATCGGCGTACAGCGTTATTTACAGGAACTGGATTTGCAGCAGGACGGATGTTACTGCATTACTAACAATGGCGCGCTTGTTCATAACGCGAAAGATGGCAGCGTGATCGCCGAAATAGCTCTGACGATTGATGATTATCACTACTTCGAACAACTTTCCCGTCAGCTCGGCGTACATTTCCATGCGCTGACCAAAACCGATCTGTTCACCGCGAACCGCCACGTCAGCAGCTATACCGTGCATGAGTCCTTCACCACCGGTATTCCATTGCAGTTCTGCCCGGCAGAAGAGATGGATCCGACGCTGACTTTCCCGAAAGTGATGATGATTGACGATCCGCAACTGCTGGATCGCGCCATCAGCCAGCTGCCGGAAGAAGCCAAAGCGCGTTACACCATCATGAAAAGCTCGCCGTATTTCCTCGAAATCCTCGATAAGCGCGTGAATAAAGGCGAAGGCGTGAAAGTACTGGTGGAAAAACTGGGTCTCGCACGCGAAAGCGTGATGACGCTGGGCGATCAGGAAAATGATATCGCGATGCTGGAATATGCCGGGCTCGGCGTGGCGATGGGCAATGCGCTCGACAGCGTGAAAGCCGTCAGCCAGTTCGTCACCAAAACCAATACCGAAGACGGTGTGGCGTTTGCGGTGGAGAAGTTTGTCCTGAATGTCTGAGATTGCTGAAAAGGAGCCCGCCGCGGCCATGGAAAAACAGTTAACTTCTGATGCCCGCGGGCATCAGCTGACCAACATCAACGTCTGGACGCCGGACAGCCAGTGGCTGGTGTATGACGTGCGTCCGCACGGCGGCTCTTTTACCGGTTCAACCATTGAGCGGGTGAATATCGACAGCGGTGAAACGCAAGTGATATACCGCGCTCCTGAAGGCGCACACGTCGGTGTGGCCACCGTCAGCGCGGTTCTGCCGGTACGTTACACCTTTATTCATGGCCCGGAAAACCCGGATGCCAGCTGGGAATATGATTTCCATCACCGCCGCGGTGTTATCGTCTCAGATCCATTTCGCAATGAAGCCGTCACGCTCGATGCGATGGACATCACCCCACCTTTCACACCGGGTGCGCTGCGCGGCGGTACGCACGTTCACGTCTTCAGCCCTGACGGTTCACGTCTCAGCTTCACCTATAACGACCACGTTTTGCATGAGTTGGATCCGGCTCTCGATCTGCGCAACGTCGGCGTCGCGCTGTCCGGATATCCGGTGGCTCCGGCAAAACATCATCCGCGTGAATATGATGGCAGCCATTTCTGCGTGCTGGTCAGCGAAACTACCGCGACACCTGCGCCTGGCAGTGACGATATCAACCGCGCTTATGAGGAAGGCTGGATTGGCACCGAAGGGTATCTGAAACCTGACGGCAGCCCTCAGCGTTGGGCGCTGGCGTTTATCGGCGATACGTTGTCAGCAAACGGCGAAAAACACCCTGAAATCTTCGTGGTGGATTTGCCATACATCGATGAAAATTATCTGCGTGCAGGCGAAAAACTGTTGCAGGGTACACCGGAAACGCTGCCAGCACCGCCTGCGGGCGTGAAGCAGCGGCGCATCACATTCACCGAAAAAGGCATAGCGACGCAGCCGCGCCACTGGCTGCGCACGTCGCCAGACGGCACACAGATTGCGTTTCTGATGAAAGACAAGCAGGACGTGGTGCAGGTGTGGACGGTCTCACCGAATGGCGGCGAGCCGCTGCAAATCAGCCATACGGCAACGGGCATTCAGTCTGCTTTCAGCTGGAGCCCTGACGGTAAATCGCTGGCGCTGGTGTGTGACAACAGCGTGATGCACCTTGATGTGGCAACGGGTGAGATGAACCGGCTGACGGACAGAACCGAAATTGCACCCTGCGCCGATGCGGTAGTGTATGCGCCGGATGGCAGCAAAGTGGCGTTTATGCGCCAGTGCGGTAAGTTTGCTCAGATTGCGGTGACATCAAGCTGCTAGCGCGGCTTACAAAAAACAAACCGGCCTGCGTTGGCCGGTTTGTTGATGTCTATACAGGCTATTTTTTGTGAATCGATGATTGCTGCGAATGCGTGGTTGCAGACATCGGCGGCACATGGTCGATATCGACGCCGTTACTCAGCGCGAGATTACGTTCTTCGCTGGCCTTAATGCGATCCCGGGCTGTCACGGTGCCGCTGCGGAAATAGTCATACGGCAAAAGTACGGTATCAAGCACGGCGCTGAACGGCAGATCCAGCAATAACAGAGGCGTCATCGCCCAGCTGGTGTCATCACTTTTTATCATTTCCACGTCCGAGCGTGTGCCAGAATAATATCCCGTATCGCCGCCCGTATGGGTCATGACGCTGGAACAGCCACTGGTTGCTAAAAATGCGCATCCGGTTATCAGCGGCACTAGTACAAATTTCTTCATGTTAGAACTCATCTTATGCTGTCAGGCTGAGTTTTTTCGTCAAAACGACTTATACCACTCAACTAAAAAATTTAACAAAGCATGCTGTAGCTCTGTGGCTGCGATCTCATTAAGTGTAATGACTATTTGAAATCTTGCTGAAAACTGTCCGTATTCGCTGGCAGCTCTCCGTCACGCATTTTGTCTTTTACTGTTCAAGCCAACCCAAAAATTTTCGATTTTTTTGTGGCGGCGGACTTGAAAATTTTTCTTTAGTCGCCATTTTTAATTTACGACGCAGGAAGAGATACGCCGGAAGGGTATTTCCTCTTTCTGAAAGAAATGTGTCGCGGGCCTGTCCCAAGGGAAGGTCTTAAACAAATATACTCGCTGAATATCAGGAGAAGTAGTAATGCGTAATTTTGATTTATCCCCGCTGTACCGTTCTGCTATTGGTTTTGACCGTTTGTTTAATCTTATCGAATCGGGTCAGAATCAGGGCGGCGGATATCCCCCTTACAATGTCGAGCTGGTGGATGAAAACCATTACCGGATTGCGATCGCGGTAGCCGGTTTTGCCGAATCCGAGCTGGACATCACGGCCCATGACAACATGCTGGTGGTCAAAGGTGCACATGCACCGACAGAAACCGACCGCACGTATTTATATCAGGGCATCGCTGAACGTAATTTCGAACGCAAATTCCAGCTGGCCGAACACATACAGATCAAAGCCGCCAACTTAGCGAACGGTTTGTTGTATATCGATCTGGAACGCATCGTTCCTGAATCATCCAAACCGCGGCGTATCGAAATTCTCTAATCAACGGGCTGTCTGAATTTTAAAAAACGTATGTGAAGACAGCCAGAAAATGAAAAAGTTTAGGCTTGCCGTCAGGGAGCTGCCCCGTCACATCTAAAACGGATGACGGGATCATTAATCTCGCTTCAAAGAAGGAGTTACACCATGCGTAATTACGATATTTCCCCATTACTGCGTCAGTGGATTGGTTTCGATAAATTAGCCAGTTCCATGCAGGGGGCCGATCAGGCATTTCCGCCGTACAACATCGAGAAATCAGACGATAACCATTATCGCATCTCGCTGGCGTTGGCCGGATTTAAACAAAGCGACCTGAATATTGAAGTAGAAGGCCCGCGACTAACCGTCAGCGGTACGCCGCAGCAGCCGGAAACCGAAGTCGAGTATCTGCATCAGGGGCTCGTCATCAAGCCGTTTACTCTGAGCTTCACGCTGGCTGAACATATGCACGTTTCAGCGGCGGAGTTCGTCAACGGCCTGCTGCATATCAGCCTGGTGCGTGATGTACCGCAAGCGCTGCAACCGCAGAAAATTGCTATCGGAACAGACAAGCCTGCGTTAGAAAGCTAACCGGATATATGTCGAATGAATGAAATAAAAAGGGAGGACATCACGTCCTCCCTTTACTTAACTACTTTTTATTAAATGCAACTGTTCCGGCTTTAGTACTTAACCGTTTTGATATATGTCCAGTACTTGTTGTCTTTCTTATCGGTTGGGAAGTAACCGTATTCACCGGTTTGCTTCAACTCAAAGAGTTCAGTGTCATTATTGTAAGGGTTGTAATAGACATAAATGTCCTTAGCAGTACCCTGATGATTATTAGAACTCCAGTTTTTATAACCTTTGAGATCTGCTATGTGTTGTAATGCATCTTGCTTGTTGGTACCCAGGTAGCGCCAGTAGTTATTATTGGTTTTATCCGTTGGGAAATACCAGTAGCGGCCATCAGATCGCAGCCCAGACAACATAAAGTATTCAGTCTGATAATTGTAAGGGTTATTATAAACGTACAGATCACCGATGGTACCTTTGTGATCGTTATCCGACCAATCAAAGGCGTGCTCAGAAAGAATATCAACATCAGGATAAACAGTTTTTATCCAGTCGATATATTGTGATACGCGAGGACCTGTACTGCTTTTTTCGCCACCACCATTGGTTACTGCGATAATGGTTTTTATGCCGTGATGCGTTTGCCACCAGGCAGAACCACTGTCTCCAGGGGTTGTACTACCCCATTGCTCACTTTCTTTGACCGGTTCATATCCTGCGGAAATTCCATGGTCTTGCTCAAAAATACTGTCGATGATACTCGAGGTTGTCATCCGACTTTCAATTGTCGTAAGGGCTAAACCCACACCCCATATGCCATACCCTACGAACTGAACCGGTAAACCTTTTTCTTCCATACCATCATAAAGAACAGGTTTAACAACTTTTTTGCCATTGGAATCCACGAAGTCCGCAACTTTAACTAATTTGAGGATCTCAAGGTCGGTTGAAGCGCCACCGTATCCCGCTGGCTTGTTATTTCTTTCTGGAACCGTATAAATTTTACCCGGACCTTTACCGATAATAGTTTTATAATCATCAGCGTAAAATATATAGCCAGTGTCTGCAACATCAGTTTTAGCATTATTGCAATGTGCTGCTGAAAGAATATAAACCCATTCATCATCATCACCCAACCAGGTCGCGGTGCAGCCAGAGATGTGACCTACGGAGTTGAATTCAGGCATGTGACTTTTTTCTACCAGTGATCCATTTGCTGCAGCAATGGTTCCGTTTATATTATTCAGGTCACCACCATTCTTAGTGAAAACGTATTCACTAACAGCCTGAGAGTGTGCCAGACAGGGAACTATAAGCGACATCAATACAACCGCTTTCTTTAACTTGATTTTCATAAGGCTCCTTCCTTTTATTAAATAAACCCACTTGCCTTTTATATGGGAAGGTATTTAAAGTCAACGGAAGCTACCGGTTTTACTGTTTGTCGTGTGTTTTTATACCAAAAATATTCACCTAATAAATATTTTTCCTATATATATATTTAAACTCTATTGTTAGCCAGCCTTCCGCTGATTATTTATATTATTCACGGTGTGCCGAAATTGCTCCGTAACCATAATAAATCATTATGATCAGTGGTAAACCGGTGCTGCTAAGCACCGGTATATACATGTGATAAATAGACGAAACCCAAAATAAATTATTGATTTTCCGCGTGCGCTTTTTCCACTTCTTCCGCCAAAATCTTCACGCCGCGTTCGATCTGCTCTGAATCCGGCACGTAATTCATGCGCATACACTGGTGTGTGTGCGCCCACGGATGCTCCAGCCCTGGGAAGAAGTAATCGCCCGGCACCATCAGCACGCCGCGTTGTTTCAGGCGCTGATACAGTACTTCGGTGGTGATCGGCAGATCTTTAAACCACAGCCACAGGAATATCGCGCCTTCCGGTTTATGGATCAGACAGCGTTCTTCCGGCAAATAACGGCGCAGCGTGGCAATGGTTTCCAGCACCCGCTGATAATAGAAAGGTTTAATCACCTCTTCGGAAAGTCGTAACAAATCGCCACGTACAATCATTTCATGCGCAATCGCCGGGCCGACGCTGCCGGGAGACAGGCTGATAATCCCGTTCATGTTACTGATCGCTTTGATGATTTTCTCATCGGCGATCACAATACCGCAGCGTGAACCCGGCAGGCCGAGTTTCGACAGGCTCATACACAGAATGATATTCGGGTTCCACAGCGGCGTGGCCTCGGTGAATACGATGCCCGGGAACGGCACGCCGTAGGCGTTATCGATGAGCAGCGGGATATTCTTCTGCTGCGCCAGTGCGTCGAGGCGGATCAGCTCTTCGTCGGTGATCACATTGCCGGTCGGATTGGTCGGGCGTGAAACGCAGATCAGTCCAATGTCATCGGTAATGTTGAGATGATCAAAATCGACGTGATATTTGAACTGGCCTTCCGGCAGTAATTCGATGTTCGGTTTGGCGGAAACAAACAGATTTTCATCCAGCCCGGCGTCGGCATAGCCCAAATATTCCGGTGCCAGTGGGAACAGGACTTTGGACATGCTGCCGTCGGCGCGCCGTCCGGCGAACAGGTTAAACAGGTAGAAAAAGGCGCTCTGGCTGCCGTTAGTCAGCGCGATGTTTTGCGCGTCGAGCTGCCAGCCCAGTTCTTTTTGCAACATCCCGGCCAGCGCGTGACGCAGCACGTCTTTGCCCTGCGGGCCGTCGTAGTTACACAAGGCTTCCGTCAGTTTGCCTGCGGCCAGCATTTCGCTGAGTAACGTCTGGAAATAATCCTGCATCTCAGGAATTTGCGCCGGATTGCCGCCGCCAAGCATCACAGCGCCTGGCGTGCGTAAACCGTCATTCATGTCGCCCATCAGGCGGGTGATGCCTGAAAAACGGGTAAATTTGTCACCGAAAGCAGAAAACGTCATAGAAAGCTTTGTATGTTATCGAAATGTGATGCCCACAATAACGCCTGCGGCAAAGCAGTGCAATCGGACCACCGGGTTTTGAAATGTCCTTCCCCGCCGGACGTGCAGGCAGGGAAGGAGTGAGGCAGGATTTTTTGTGAATTACTTCTTCAGCACTTCCGGGTTCACGCAAAACTCTTTCACGTCACCTTTCAGGGCGGCAATCAGGTTATCGACGGCACAGGCGGCCATGTCATAACGGGTTTCATGCGTAGCGGAACCGATGTGCGGCAATGCAACCACGTTCGGCAGGCTCAGCAGCGGGGAGTTTTTCGGCAGCGGTTCAGTCTCGAATACGTCCATGCCTGCACCATAAATTGTACCGGCTTTCAGGGCATCAATCAGTGCGGGTTCATCGATCACCGGACCGCGACCGGCGCTGATCAGGATTGCGCTGGATTTCATCTTCGCCAGCTCCTCTTTGCCGATCAGGTGGAACGTTTGTTCGGTCATCGGCAGCAAAATACACACGAAATCAGATTTTTTGAGCAGTTCATCCAGCTCGCATTTGCGGGCGCCAAACTTCTCTTCCGCTTCTTTATGCTGGCTGCGGGCGTTGTACAGAATCGGCATGTCGAAGCCGAAATGCGCGCGCTGTGCTAATGCCAGACCAATGCGGCCCATACCGATGATGCCCATGGTTTTGTGATGTACATCGATGCCGAACCAGTCCGGGCCGACGTTATCGGTCCATTCACCGGCTTTTACACGCTCGGCGACATTTACCACACGACGCGCAGTGGAAAGCACCAGTGCCATCACGGTGTCGGCCACGGTATCGGTCAGCGCGGTCGGGGTGTGCATCATCGGGATTTCACGACGCGTCAGCTCCGCCACGTCGAAATTATCGTAACCGACGGAAATGGTGGATACCGCACGCAGGCGCGGCGCATGGTCAAACAGCTCTTTATCAATCTTTCCGCCAGATCCCAGCAGCCCTTCGGCGTTTTGCAGCGCATCAAACACGGCAGGACGGTTTTCGTCAGTAATGCCATCAAATTCGGTGATAGCGAAATGCTGCTCGAGACGTTGATGCAAATCGGTTGGCAGTTTTTTGTACAGAACGATAGACGGCTTCATCAATTATTACTCCCCTGAGTTAAGGAAACATCTTCGGATTTTGTGGCGGCCTGTCGCGGTTTCACCAGCAGAGTTAACCCTGCGGAGAGCACGAGTGACACGGCCATAAAAATAAAGGAGGCGGAAGGGCTGCCGGTATTGCCGTTCAGATACCCGACAAACCAGGAACCAAAGAACGAGCCCAGCGCGCCAAGGCTGTTGATCAGAGCCATAGCGCCACCGGCGACATTCTTGGGCAGCATTTCAGGAATGATGGCGAAGAACGGGCCGTAAGGCGCATACATCGCAGCGGCGGCAACCACCAGTAAGCCATAAGACAGCCAGAAGTGGTGGCTGCCAGCGGCCCAGGAACCAAAGAACGCCAGTGCACCGATCAATAAAAGCGGCCAGACGAACAACTTACGGTTTTGCATTTTGTCGGAGGCCCACGACACCACAATCATAGCGATGGTCGCGGCCAGGTACGGCGCGGAGGACAACCAGCCCGCTTCGACCATCCCCATCTCTTTGCCATCGTGCAGAATCGACGGCAACCACAGCACAAAGCCGTAAACGCCGATACTCCAGAAGAAATATTGCAGGCAAAGCAAGACCACGCTGCGCGAGCGGAAGGCTTCGCGATAGCCGCCGACCGCCTGAATATCTTTCTGCTCTTTTGCCAGCTGGTCGCTCAGGGCTTTTTTCTCCTGCTCGCTGAGCCAGCCGACTTGTTCCGGCTTATCCTTGACGGTGAACCACCAGATAATCGCCCAGATCACCGCCGGAATGCCTTCAAAGATGAACATCTCGCGCCAGCCAAAGGATTCAATCAGATAGCCGGAAAGCACCGACATCCACAGCACGGTAACCGGGTTTCCGAGGATCAGAAAGGTATTGGCGCGGGAGCGTTCAGATTTTGTAAACCAGTTGCTGATGTACACCAGCATGGCGGGCATGACTGCGGCTTCCACTACACCAAGTGCGAAGCGTATCGCCGCCAGCACCGGAATATTGTTGACCACGCCGGTGAGAGAGGCAAATCCGCCCCACAGCAATAAGCACCAGAAAATCAGTTTCTTAACGCTGCGGCGCTCGGCGTAAATGGTGCCGGGGATTTGGAAAAAGAAATAACCCAGGAAAAACAGCGCGCCCAGCAGCGACGACATTCCTTTGGTGATACCGAGATCATCATTAATTCCGGCGGCCGAGGCGAAGCTAAAATTCGAGCGGTCAACATATGCCAGACTGTAGGTGATAAACACGATCGGCATGATGTACCACCAGCGACGCGGCGCGATCCTGGACGGCTTCATAACGGTTTCTCCTGATTATTCGTCAGAATGACTTACACCACTTTCTTTGCGATTACTCAGCGCGTAACAAGTCGACGTAATACTTAGTCACAGCGGTCAAATCTTCCCCTTCAAGCGGGAATTCGATACCGCGCGGTACACCTTGCGGCAGCGCTTTGAGCAACGTTTTCCAGCTGCCGTCGCTGTCATCGAGTGCCACGGCGTGCCATTTCCCAGCGCGTTTTTCCGCCGCTTTTACATGCACGTACCCGACGTGGCGCGCCAGACGCTCCGCCGCGGTGGCCGGATCTTGTCCGACCCACAACCAGTTCGCCATATCGAAGGTCATCGTCAGCGGCAGGCGCAGCGATTCAGCCGCAAACATAAAAGCGTTAATGCGCGAAAGAATCCCACATTCGCTCGACTGGTCATTCTCGACCACCAGTTTCACCGGCTGCGAGGCCAACAGCACTTTCAGCGGCGTCAGATCGGCACCCGGCTCAAACTCACCGAGTGAAAACTTAATGGTACGGGCGCCTAACACATTGGCCTCTTCAAAATACTGCTCAGCGTCCGGGTTCAGCTTGCCGCCCGTAACGAACAGTGCGAAGGGGACGGAATACACCGCAAACAACCCGTGTTGTTGAATTTTTTCCGCCAGCTGGGGCAATGCACCCAGTTCCGTATCGGAGAATAATTCACGGCGGATCTCCACTCCGTCAGCTTTTGCACCGGCGATAATTGAAAGCAGTTCTGCCTGCCCGCCAAGGGCTTTCACTACGCTGTTACCGTACGCGGCGGTAACGATGACGATCTCTCTTTGCATGACTCTCTATCCTGTTAATACGCACCGAATTGCGGTGCCAGCGACCGTTTAGAAGACCTAATCTTAGTGGAACAAATGGCTAAACGTGTTCTTGTTAATAATTTGTTTCGCTTTATACAACCTAATTGGAACCGGTTCCAATCGAAAGGCCGGAAAGCCAGAAACATGATCCCGCTCACGAAGAACGGGAGAGAAAAGGGGGAAGGAAAAGGAAATCAGCGGGCGGCAGTCGATGCGCGCGCAATCAGTTCGCCGGAGAATTCGATGTCTTTAACGGGTTCAGTATTGCCCTGAATACGCGTCACCAGCTGGCCAATCGCCGCAACGCCCATGTCGTAGGTCGGCTGTTTAAAGGTCGTTATCCCAACGCCCGCGAGATCGGCCCACACCAGTTCGTCAAAACCTGACAGACCAATATCC
Source organism: Rahnella sp. 1L-D-7-B-C2 (assembly GCF_057290995.1). Taxonomy (NCBI): domain Bacteria; kingdom Pseudomonadati; phylum Pseudomonadota; class Gammaproteobacteria; order Enterobacterales; family Yersiniaceae; genus Rahnella; species Rahnella sp. 1L-D-7-B-C2. Next base: position 69,721 of record NZ_JBXAVQ010000004.1, read on the forward strand.
GGCCCCCAGGTAATATCCAGACGGCGTAACGCGCGCGCGACCTGAAGCGTCAGCGCACCGTTCACGCACATCACCGCTTTAGGTTTATCCGGGTGGCGAGCGACAAAATCGCGCAGCAGCGTTTCCAGCCCTTCGGTATTGCTCAGCTCGATTTCACCCTGTTCGGCGATGCACTGCGGCGATTGCTGCATACGTTGCAAAAAGGTGCGCAGGCGATCCAGACGGGTGTTGATGGTGGCGGGTTCGGTGACGAAAAGCAGCGCTTCAAAACCATTTTGCAGCAGATGATCGGTCATCATCTGTGTGGCTTCCACATTATTCAGCGCAATGACGTCGCAGGCGAAATCCGCAACTTTGCGGTCGATCAGCACCATCGGCAGGTTCGCCTGTTGCAGCGTGGAAATCGCCGCTTCGCGCATCCCGACGGCGTTCACCACAATGCCGTCTACGCGGTAGCTGCTGAGCAACTGGAGATAATGTTTTTCCTGATCAAGTTCGTTGTTAGTGTTACACACCAGCAGCGTCAGCCCTTCCTGACGGCACGCGGCTTCGACGCCACGCATCACTTCGACAGAATAGGGGTTGGTAATATCGGCGAGGATCAGCCCCACCAGACGCGTCTGACCGCTTTTCAGGCTGCGTGCCATCTGGCTGGGCTGGTAATCCAGCAGGGAAATTGCCCGTCCGATGCGCTCTTTGAGATCATCGGACAGCAGGTGTTTTTCACCGTTGAGATAACGCGAAACGCTGGTTTTGCCGGTTTTTGCTGCACTGGCCACGTCACGTATCGTGGCGCGACCCGCTGCGCCCGGCTCCTGTTTTTTGCTCACAACCTTTCTCCCCTCATGCTTATTTCACGGAGACTAGCACAGAGTGTCGAAAGGCTGTAAACGTTACTCAGCGCAATCCCTCCACCGGTCTCGCCGCCGGAACTGCCTGTTTCTGCGGACGGCTGCTCAGCGTGAAGGCGGAAATAATGGTCACACTGAAGGCAATTCCCCCGAGGATCAGGTAGGTATCGCTGAACCCGATGCGGTCGTACAAACTGCCTGCAAAGGCGGAAAGGAAAATCGCCGCCAGCTGTTTGGCGAAGTTAAAGCCGATCAGATAAATGGTCGCCGAGAACCGGACATCAAATATCTGCGTGATGTATTTGAACACGCCGACCAGCAGGAACGGCACTTCCAGCGCGTGCAGCATTTTCAGCAGAATAACTTCTGCCGCCGTGGTTGCAAACGAAGAGCCGACGATGCGAATCGACATAATGGTACCGGCCAGCAGCAGCGTATTTTTCGCGCCAATGCGGTTAATGATCCAGGGTGAACAGAACATAATCAGCGCGTTACAGAGCTCACCGGCGGTAGTGACATAGCCGAACATTTCGGTGCCGTGCTGCGGCGAGGAGAAGAACGTTTTGAAGAAGGTGGCGAACTGCTGATCGAAAACATCGTAAACGCAGGCGACGCCCACCACATATAAAATCAGCATCCACAGTTTGCGCTCTTTCAGCAACAAAGCCGCCGTTTTCAGCGAGAATTGCGACTGATTAGCGCCGAGTTTATCCAGTACCTGCGCATTTTTGTTTTCCTGCGGACGCGAAATCAGCAGCAAAATCATCAGAATGACCGCTGCGCCGGATCCCATCCAGAACACGATATCCGGGTTGATGTTAAACAGTACGCCCGCCGTTGACGCGCAAATCCCCCAGCCGAAACAGCCGAACATCCGCGCCTTGCCGTATTCGAAGGCGCTGTTGCGACTGACCCTTTCGATGTACGCCTCGGTCGCGCCCGAACCACCCGCAAAGACGAAGCCGATGTAAGCGCCGCCCAGAATAGCGCCGAGCACAATATTGATTTTCAGCAGCGGCGCGAACACGTAAATAAAGAACGGTGCGAAGAGGAACAGCAGTACGGCGATGATCCACAACAGGTGTTTCTTCAGGCCGAGTTTGTCAGAAATAATGCCGAAGAATGGCTGAAACAGAATGGCAAACAGCGACATGCTGGAGAACACGATGCCGGTTTCCGTTTTGCTCAGGCCGATAACGTCAGACAGCCAGATCGGTAAAAACGGATAACAGGTTGCCATAATGAAGAAATAGAGGAAGAAATAGCTGCCAAATATCCAGAAATTCGCATTTTTTTTATAGAAGCAACGATCGCCAGTTTGTGTAGGATTCATAGTGATTTCCTTGCCGAAACCATCAAAAACGGCACCGTAGTGCCGGCGTTTTTTATGTTTATGTATTCTTTAACTAACCGGATTACACCTGTTCAAAACCGAGCAGCAGGGCGCTTTCCGGATCCAGCACCGGCAGCGTCAGCCCGGCGTTCGCCAGCCATTCACCGCTCAGCACCGGCGCTTCATGCAGCCATGCCGGTTGCACGCGCATGGTGTGTCCGCTGCCGCCACCGGCCAGCAGCGCCGGTTCGTCCAGCACCGTCACGCGATAACGCGCATCGGCCTGCAGCCCTGGCACCCTCAGCGTTCCCGGTAATGACCAGGTTGGCATCGCCAGCTGACTTACCAGAAACACCGCGCGATCGCCGCTCTGGCTGACCACGCCGTTGACCAGCATCGCGTCATCACGGCTATCGACCCGATAGACGTCGCCGCTGTGCAGTAACGGCCTCAGCTGCTGATGCAGCCGGGTATATTTCGCGAACCCGGCACGCTCCTCCTCGCCTTCTTTCACCGGATCGAGCTCGATGCCCATATGGCCGAACAGCGCCGTCAGGCCGCGAAATTCGATGCTATGCTGGCGCGACGTGGCGTGGCACAGCTTGTTACCGATGTGCGAGCCCATCACTTCCGGCGGGAAGAAATAGCTCATGCCGCGCTGAATTTTCTGCCGCTCCAGCGCGTCATTGTTGTCCGACGTCCAGAAGCGATGGCTGCGTTTCAGCACTTCATAATCAATACGGCCACCGCCGGAGGCGCAGGATTCGAATTCAATCTGCGGGAAGCGTTCACCCAGTACGTCGAGCAGGCGATAGAACTGCTGCGTTTGTGCCGTCAGCGCCGCGCGGCCTTCATGCCCCGGCTGGACGATTTCGCGGTTCATGTCCCATTTCACATAATCAACGTCGTGCTCGCCGAGCAACCAGCTCATACGTTCTACAAGATAATCAAAGACCTGCGTATTATTGAGATCGAGCACGAACTGATGACGGCCGCTTGGTTGCTGATAACCCGGCAGCGCCAGCAGCCAGTCCGGGTGGGCGCGATACAAATCCGAATCCGGGTTAATCATTTCTGGTTCGACCCAGATACCAAACTCCATGCCGAGATTTTTAACGTGGTCGATCACCGGTTTCAGCCCGTTCGGGTATTTCCTCTCATCGAGATACCAGTCGCCAAGCGCGGCACGGTCGTGGTCGCGCCCGCGGAACCACCCATCGTCGATAATGAAGCGTTCAACGCCTAACGCGGCAGACTCCGTCGCCATTTGCATGATGTAGTCGGGATCGTGATCGAAATAAATTCCCTCCCAGGTATTGAGATGTACCGGGCGCGGTTTCTCCGTCGGGAAGCGTAAAATTTCCTCACGCACGAAGCGGTGAAACTGCTGACTCATGCGATTCAGCCCGCTGGCGGAGTAGCTGGCGTACAGCCACGGCGTTTCCAGCGTTTCACCCTGTTCGAGGCGTTGCTCGCCCGGCAGATACAGCGCTTCGGCCTGCACCAGACGGCGGCCGTCGATTTTGATGTCGGCACGCAAACGGTGGTTACCGCTCCAGCCCAGATGGATCCCCCAGACTTCGCCCTGTTCTTCGCTAAAACCCGGATGACCGATCATCATCGCCGGGAAATATTCGGAGGAGGTTTTGCCGCGACGGTTTTCCTGAATGATGCCGCCGTGATCCAGCTGCGTGCGGTGCGGCTGGAACTCTTTGATCCAACGGCCATGAAACGCCATTACTTCGGCGGCGCGTTCAGGCAGCGGCAGCGTCACGGCAAGGCGCGTCAGCTGATAGGTGCCGGATTTGAGATTGGTCAGGGCATTGCGGGTTTGCAACACGCCGCTGTCATCGAGGCGCAGTTCGCTGCGAAATTGCAGGCCGGCTGTCGCATCCTCGGTAGTGATTGTCAGCTGATTTCCCTGGTGGCGGACGTCAACGGTATCAAAGACCGGCGACCAGTCCAGACCGTCACGATGGCCTTCAACGCCCGGTGTACCGAAAGACCCGCGTCCGGTGTCAGCGCTGAAATTTAGCGGGGCTTCCACGTCCAGGCGGCCATTGGGTACCGCGCGGGCAAGGGAAATGACGTCATCGGCTGAAAACTGGCTCAGACGATTTCCCCAGTACAGGATTTCTGCGAACGGTGTGCAGCGCACGATCAGGCTGGTGTGTTCGCTGGTTAAATGGACGATCTGGTTTTCCAAAGTGTCACGACTCCACAAGGTAATTTGCAGCGATAAAACGCTATCTGGTGGAGTCACTATTGATCCGAAACGTTTCGGATGGGAAATTCGTTGATGCAAATTTGTGATATAGGGTGGAAAAATAACCTAAAGAGGAATTATAACTGTGGTGGATGAGCGGTGACGCCCGCCTGCAATTCCGGCTGCCAGAGAACCTGCAAATGGCTCATCGGTTCGTTACGGATCAGTGCCATCGTCATCTCGGCGATTTGCAGCCCGACCGCTTCGCGGGTGCCCTGACGAATAGCGGTGACGGCCACGTCGGGCAGGCTGTCAGAGGGTAAACCATCGTAGATAATCAGCGAAACCGCTCCACTTTGCAGCAGTCCGGCTTCGTACAATGCCAGCGCCGCGCCTTCGCCATGCATATTGCAGTCGCAGACCATTGCCGTAGGCGGCTGCGGTAAGGCCAGCAGCGCCTGCGTTGCCTGATAACCGGCGCGGCGGCTCGGGCTGACTTTGTTCACATACTGCGGGTTCAGCGGCAGTTTATTCGCCTTCAGGCCGTCGATATAACCCTGATGCCGCTGGCTGATAAAAGATTGCTGATTGTTTTCGCCGAGAAAGGCAATGCGCTGATGTCCCAGCCCGGCGAGATGATCGACGGCCATTTGCATACCGGCGCGGTTATCGAAATCGAACCAGGCATAATCCTGAGTCAGGCAGGTGCTGCGACCGAGTGCCAGAAACGGGAAATTGCGTTGCTGCAAATCCAGCAGGCGCGGATCGTCATTGAGCGTATGCGCCACCAACATGGCGTCCACGCGTTTGCTTTCGATCAGCCGTCGCCATGAAAAGGTTCCCAGCTCGTCCGGCACCAGCAGCAAGTCGATCTCATGTTTTGCCAGTTCGCGGGTAATACAGCCGACCATTTCGACAAACGCAGAATTGCTTAACGGATGGGATGTGAAGGGAAAGATGAGGCCAACGGCGTCGATCTTGCCCATTTTCAGACGGCGGGCGAGGGTATTGGGCCGGTAACCGCGTACATCCGCTGCCGCCTGCACCCGCGCTTTGGTATCGGCTGAAACGTCATCGTAACCGTTCAGCGCACGGCTGACGGTGGTCACAGAGAGACCGAGATCTTTGGCGATAGCTTTCAGAGACATACTGGCATCCGTTGCGCAGGTGAGATAAGCGGTTGCCGGAGGATAACATAAACGCAAAACGGAGCCTCGCGGCTCCGTTCATATTTTGTATTTCAGCGGTTTTACTGCAACGGGCTGAGGGTAATCTCAACGCGGCGGTTCTGCGCTTTACCGGCTTCGGTGCTGTTGCTGGCGATCGGATTATCCGGGCCTGCACCGGTGGTGCGTACACGACTGCCGTCGACGCCCTGAGTGATCAGCGCGCTGCCGACGCCGTCAGCACGTTGCTGGGACAGCTTCATGTTGAGCGCACGGGTACCGGTGCTATCGGTGTAACCGACTACGTTCACCGCAGTTTTAGGATACTCTTTCAGTACCATCGCCACGCCGGTCAGCGTGTTCGCGCCCGCCGGTTTCAGCGTGCTGCTGTTGGTGTCGAAGGTGACGTTGTTCGGCATGTTCAGCACGATGTTGTCGCCCTGACGGGTGACGCTGACACCGGTGCCTTTCATTTTGTCGCGCAGTTTAGATTCCTGCACATCCATGTAATACCCCGCACCGCCACCCAGCGCAGCGCCAGCAGCAGCACCGATCAGCGCGCCTTTGCCGCGATCGTGTTTGGATGAAGAAAGCATCCCAACGCCCGCCCCTAAGGCGGCGCCCAGACCCGCGCCAATGCCGGATTTACCTGCTTCTGATTCGCCGGTGTACGGGTTGGTGGTACAGGCTGACAGGCCCATCGTGACGCAAAGCACGCCAGCAACCACAAGAAGTCTTTTGTTCATCTTATTTCCTTTCTGGATGTTTTCTTTATGTTCTTTTTTCAGAACCTGACTGCTGCATTATGACTGCACGCTTTCCGTTAAGTTGCACAGAAAAAGGTGACAAAACATAAACAATTGCAACGAGCAGATATCAGCCCTGCGGCGTTCTGGCGCCATTTATGCGTAATTTTGGGGCGTTAAGCAGTAGGAGAATTCCGGTTATCCGTTTTTGTCTTTTTACGGATTTTAGAAACTTATTCAGAAATGGGCTGATGCCAGCGCAGAACCCAGGTAGGAAGATCGGTTCCGGGGTGAACCGTATCGTTCACCACTAAGAACGCTTCTTTGCGATAAAACGCCACGGCGCGGTGATTTTCCTGATAAACCTCGAGCAGCAAAAGCGGATAGTGATTTTTCACTTCACGCATTAATTGCTGCGCAATGCCTGTGCCATAAGCGCTTTCATCGACAAACAGCGCGCCGATGAACTGATGATTCAGCACGCTGATGAAGCCATTGATTCCGCCGTCTTCAGCGGTGGAAACCCAGGTCACCGCCTGCGGCAAAAAAGTTTCGCGCACCATGGGTGCGCTTTCAAACCAATAGGTTTCATCAATAAACGGATGCGCCGCCAGCGTGCTGCGCAACCACAGTCGCATAATGGCTTCGGTGTCGGCAGGCGCGGAAAGGCGGATCATACCGGTTGATTTTTCGGATGGCAGAAACAGTAAGACTGATGATCGTTCACCAGCCCGGCGGCCTGCATAAATGCGTAGCAAATCGTCGATCCGGTAAATTTAAAGCCTTTCTTTTTCAGCGCTTTAGACATCGCATCAGAAACGGCGGTTTTGGCCGGTACGCCTTCCGGGCCGAGCGGATTATTGATGACCGGTTGATGTTCGACAAAGCTCCAGATGAACTCTGAGAAATCCTCGCCGTTGGCCTGCATGGCTAAATAAATCTGCGCATTCAGGATGATCGCTTTGATTTTTCCGCGATGACGCACAATCCCGGCGTCGAGCACCAGACGCTCTACGTCGTCGTCAGTCATTTTGGCGATGCGTGCCGGATCGAAATTGTGAAAGTTCTGGCGGTAGTTTTCGCGCTTTCTCAGGATGGTGATCCACGACAACCCTGCCTGCTGGCCTTCCAGACACAGCATTTCAAACAATTCACGGCCATCTTTGACCGGCACGCCCCATTCTTTATCGTGATACTCGAGATAAATCGGTTCTTTCGAAACCCAGCTACATCGGGTGGTCGCCATTCTGTCGTCCTTTTAAGAAGCCTGAAAACGTGGGGTCAGTGTGTGGCTTCTCGGATAACTCTGCAACGTCGCAATTTCCACACCACCAACTTGACGCTGGTCGGATCTGAACAATATTTAAAGCCATTCATTACGCAATCATTACGTAGTCAGGGATTCGAACTGCAAATATTTTCGGGATATCACGACGATGACAGGCAAAAAAACCGCCGTTTTACGGCTGACACAGGGCGCGTTCGCGGTGGCAATGTGCTTAGGTTTACAGGCTTCGGCACAGGCTTACAGTCAACTGTATGTCTTCGGCGACAGCCTGAGTGACACTGGCAATATTGGCCGCTGGACCTTCGACAGCAGCTCACATCCGCTGTACGACGAAATTCTGGCGAAAAATATCGGTACCACCCTGACGCCGTCTTCCAAAGGAGGCCTGAACTATGCCGAAGGCGGCGGTGTTGCGGTGCCGGGTCTTGATTCCGACTACACCACGCAGGATCAGGTCAAAAGCTATCTGGCCTCGACCGGCGGCAAAGCCGATCCCAACGGGCTGTATATTCACTGGATTGGCGGCAACGATCTGGCCGCCGCTGCGCTGAGCCTGAACCCGATTTCCGCTGTAGAAATTGCCACTAACAGCGCCACGCAGGCCGCGTCGCAGGTGAACGATTTGCTGAAAGCCGGAGCGGGAACCGTGGTCGTGCCGACGGTGCCGAATATCGGCCTCACGCCGGTGCTGATGGAAGGCATTATTCAGGTCGGATTGCTGCCGGTTCAGCAGCAGGCGCTGGAAGCGGCCTACAAATATCTCAATGGCCAAAACACGCCGGATAACGATGCGCGAACCGAGGCGATTCACAATGCGCTGAAGGCTTCAACCACGGCCGGGCTGGATTCCGAACTGGTGCAGGATTTGCTGTCAAAAGGGCTGATCGCCGCCTATGACGCGCTGAAAAGTGTGGCGGGCGGTCTCACTGATACCTATAACACCACCGAAGATATCGCGCTGGCGAAAACCGGCGGCAACATTGCGCGTGTGGATATCAACGGGCTGTTCAACGAAGTGATTGCCGATCCGAACCTGTACGGCTTCGCCAATACCGCCGGCACTGCATGCCCGGTCGGTACCTCAGCCTCTGAATGTACGTCGAACCTGCCGGGCTTCGATAGCAGCAAAGCGTTCCTGTTTGCCGACCATTTCCATCCGACCCCGCAGGCACACGCGCTGATCGCCGAGTACATGCAGTCGGTGATTAACGGTCCTCTGGAAGTCACCGCGCTGAATCAGGGCTCGCTGGCGCTGGCGCGCAATACGCAGGGTCTGCTCGACAGCCGCTTCCAGCAGCTGCGTTCGCAGGATAACGACGCCGGTACTTTCGGCATGTTCGGCGGTTACGCCGGGCAGAGTGCGGACAGCAAAATCAATCCGTCACTGGGGGAGGGTGATCTGACGTCTAACTCGCTGAATATCGGCATGGATTATCAGATGACCGATCGCTGGATGATGGGGCTGATGATTTCCGGTTCAGACGATAAACAGGATCCGACCGACCATTACAGCTACCGCACCCGCGGCTGGATGGCGACTGCCTTTACCGGTGTGAAAATCGCCGAAAATGGCTGGATCAACGGCGATGTGCATTATGGCTCTCTGAATTACGACGATATTAACCGCAGTATCAAATTGGGGCCGACTACACGTACCGAGCGCGGCGATACCGACGGCAAACAGATCGGCGGGCGCGTCACCGCTGGCTGGGATTTCCCGGTGTTACCGGTGCTGAAAACCGGTCCGGTGGCGCAATATAGCTGGGATTACAGCAGCGTTGACGGATACAGCGAGAAGGGCAACAACAGCACCTCGATGCGCTTTGGCGACCAGACGTCCCATTCGCAAATCGGCGCGCTGGGCTGGCGTCTGAACGCTGAGCTCGGCATCGTAAATCCCTACGCGCAGGTGACCTACGACCGCCAGTTCGGCGATAAAACCTACACCGCCACGGGGGCGATCAAATCTACCCGAACGCACTTTAGCCGCACCACCGGTGAGCAGGATGATGACTGGGTGGATATGACCGTCGGGGCGAACGTGCAAATCACCCACAGCATTTCCGCCTTCGCCGCTGTCTCCCAAACCACCGGCCTGGATTCCGGCGAACAAACGTCTTACAACGCCGGGATCAGTGCCCGGTTTTAACGACGAAAGGGGCGCTCAGCCCCTTTTACTTTCCAAAAATGCGCGCCAAAACCTAAACACTCCCTCTCGGTAACGCTCAGTCGCCTGATTCTGGCTGATTATCTTCCGTTCAACGGGTATACTGTCGGACTCTCTTTAAACCCACTTTCTCGCGTGCGAATCCAACATGCAAAAGTTTGATACCAAGACATTTCAGGGCCTGATCCTGACACTGCAAGATTATTGGGCGCAGCAGGGCTGCACCATTGTTCAACCGCTGGATATGGAAGTCGGCGCGGGTACCTCGCATCCGATGACCAGCCTGCGCGCGCTTGGCCCTGAGCCATTTGCGGCAGCCTATGTTCAGCCCTCACGCCGCCCGACTGACGGTCGCTACGGTGAGAACCCGAACCGCCTGCAACACTATTATCAGTTCCAGGTGATGATCAAACCTTCCCCGGAAAACATACAGGAGCTGTACCTCGGTTCCCTGAAAGAGCTGGGTCTTGATCCGTTGATCCACGATATTCGCTTCGTTGAAGACAACTGGGAAAACCCGACGCTCGGCGCCTGGGGCCTCGGCTGGGAAGTGTGGCTGAACGGCATGGAAGTGACGCAGTTCACTTACTTCCAGCAGGTCGGCGGCCTGGAATGTAAACCTGTGACCGGTGAAATCACCTACGGTCTTGAGCGTCTGGCGATGTACATCCAGGGCGTGGACAGCGTTTACGATCTGGTCTGGAGCAATGGTCCGCTGGGCAAAACGACGTACGGCGACGTGTTCCATCAGAATGAAGTGGAGCAATCCACCTATAACTTCGAATACGCCGACGTCGATTTCCTGTTCTCCTGCTTCGAACAGCACGAGAAAGAAGCGCAAACCTTGCTGGCACTCGAAAAGCCTCTGGCATTACCTGCGTATGAGCGCATTTTGAAAGCAGCTCATTGCTTCAACCTGCTCGACGCGCGTAAAGCGATTTCTGTGACTGAACGTCAGCGCTACATTCTGCGCATCCGTACCCTGACCAAAGCGGTAGCTGAAGCGTATTACGCTTCCCGCGAAGTGCTGGGCTTCCCGATGTGCAAAAAGAACGAGAAGTGAGAAACAGTGATGACTGATAAAACATTTCTGGTGGAAATCGGCACGGAAGAACTACCACCGAAGGCTCTTCGCAGCCTTGCTGAATCTTTTGCGGCTAACCTGACAGCGGAGCTGGATGCGGCGAATCTGCCACACGGCGACGTAAAATGGTTTGCAGCCCCGCGCCGTCTGGCGCTGAAAGTCTCTGCCCTGCATGAATCTCAGGCCGATCGCGAAGTTGAAAAACGTGGCCCTGCGGTTTCTCAGGCGTTTGATGCCGAAGGCAAACCAAGCAAAGCCGCTGAAGGCTGGGCACGCGGTTGTGGTATCACCGTGGATCAGGCCGATCGTCTGGTCACCGATAAAGGCGAATGGCTGGTTTACCGTGCGCACGTCAAAGGCGAAAGCGCCCAACAGCTGCTGCCTGCGATGATCGCTACGTCATTGTCCAAACTGCCGATTCCTAAACTGATGCGCTGGGGCGATTCCGACGTGCAGTTCGTACGTCCGGTTCATACCGTAACCTTGCTGCTGGGCGATGAGCTGATCCCGGCGAAAATCCTCGGTATCGATTCTGCGCGCACTGTTCGCGGTCACCGTTTCATGGGTGAGCCGGAATTCACTATCGACAACGCCGATCAGTATCCGCAGATTTTGCTCGAACGCGGCAAAGTCATCGCGGATTACGAACAACGTAAAGCCATCATCAAACGTGATGCCGAGAAAGCAGCGAAAGAGATTGGCGGTATCGCCGATCTGGGCGAAAGCCTGCTGGAAGAAGTGGCGTCCCTGGTGGAATGGCCGGTCGTTCTGACCGCGAAATTCGAAGAGAAATTCCTGGCGGTGCCGGCTGAAGCGCTGGTTTACACCATGAAAGGCGACCAGAAGTATTTCCCGGTGTACGACGCCGCGGGCAAACTTCTGCCGAACTTCATCTTCGTGGCCAACATTGAATCGAAAGATCCGCAGCAAATCATTTCCGGTAACGAGAAAGTGGTTCGTCCGCGTCTGGCCGATGCTGAATTCTTCTTCAAGACAGACCGCAAAAAACGTCTGGAAGATAACCTGCCGCGTCTGGCTACCGTGATGTTCCAGAAACAGCTCGGTACGCTGCGTGATAAAACCGATCGTATCGAAGCCCTCTCCGGCTGGATCGCTGATAGAATCGGTGCCGACGTGGAGAACGCTAAACGCGCTGGTCTGCTGTCCAAATGTGACCTGATGACCAACATGGTCTTCGAGTTCACCGATACGCAGGGTGTGATGGGCATGCACTATGCGCGTCACGACGGCGAAGCAGAAGAAGTGGCTGTCGCGCTAAACGAGCAGTATCAGCCACGCTTTGCGGGCGACGCCTTACCGGCTTCCCCGGTGGCCTGTGCGCTGGCGATCGCCGACAAGATGGACACCCTTGCCGGTATCTTCGGCATCGGGCAGCATCCGAAAGGTGATAAAGACCCGTTCGCACTGCGTCGTGCAGCACTGGGCGTGTTGCGTATTATTGTCGAGAAAAACCTGACGCTCGATCTGCAAACCCTGACCGAAGAAGCGGTGCGCCTGTACGGTGACAAGCTGACCAACGCCAAGGTTGTTGATGAAGTGGTTGATTTCATGCTCGGTCGTTTCCGCGCGTGGTATCAGGAAGAAGGTCACGCGGTCGATACTATTCAGGCTGTACTGGCGCGTCGTCCGACCAAACCGGCTGACTTCGATGCCCGTGTGAAAGCGGTGAGCTATTTCCGCACGCTGGATGAAGCGGCTACGCTGGCTGCTGCCAACAAACGCGTTTCCAACATTCTGGCGAAATCGACCGACGTTCTGCTCGATCACGTTCACGCTTCCGTGCTCAAAGAGCCTGCTGAGCTGAAACTGGCGACGCATCTGGTGGTTCTGCGCGATAAACTCGAGCCGCTGTTTGCTGCCGGTCAGTACAAAGAAGCGCTGGTCGAACTGGCTGCGCTGCGCGAAACCGTCGACACCTTCTTCGATACCGTGATGGTGATGGATGAGAACGAAGCGGTGCGTATTAACCGTCTGACGTTGTTATCTAAGCTGCGGGAGTTGTTCCTGCAGGTAGCGGATATTTCGTTGCTTCAATAAAGTCACGCATGTGTCTCGATCTGCTCCCTTCCCTGCGAGGGGGAGGGAGCAGAGCAAAACCGGCCTGGATTCGAATATATACGCTTTATTGAAAAGCGTCGGGGCCGCAGGTATCGCATCCCCACCTTATGTTCTATCCTATAAACCGCATGGAATACATAAACTCGGCAGGGAACTTGCCGGTAAAAGAACATTGAAATCAGGAGTCAGGACTCATGACTGTAGGGATCAGAAGCGGTGCATTTTCTCGCTGGCTGGCGCCGTTTATCGCACTGCTGGTAGTGTTTCAGCTCACTGCATGCGGCGATAAAGAACCGGAACAACGCAAAGCCTTTATCGATTATTTGCAAAATACCGTGATGCGCAGCGGGCAAAATCTGCCCTCGCTGAGTGAAGACCAAAAACAACGTTTTGGTAATTATGCGAATGACTACGGCATTATTTTATCATTCTCCCGTCAGATGAAAGGCGCTGTAGACGGCAGCTTCGTACCGGTCGTCAATGCTATCGGTCAGGTGCGGACACCGCAGGATTACATAACTCAACGCGGTGCGTTGCAACAGGCGGCCAGCACGCTGAGCCTGCTGAATGCACAGCTGCGTGATTCCAAAACTAAAGCTGATACCGCGATGGCCGCACTGAAGCAGCCGGACGATTTGAAAGCAGTTTATAGCCAGGTCTACAGTACCGTGGTGACTCAGCCTGCTAACGTGCTGACTCCGCTGGTTCCTGCGCTGCAAAGCTTCACGCAGGATATCGTCTCCGTCGGTGACTATCTGCAACAGCAGGGCACTCAGGTCGCTTTCGCCAACGGCGGCGTGCAATTCCCGACGCAGCAACAGGCGACGCAGTACAACACCATGATGTCGAATCTGGTGGGCAAACAGCAGACATTGCTTCAGGCGCAGAAAGTCGCGCAGGGTGATTTCAGCAACTAAGCCCCTTCGGTCATTGTTTGAAAGCCACGTCTTAGCTGCGTGGCTTTTTTGTGGGTTTAACCGACGAGTATCACGGCAGGTTTATAAAAAATGACAATTTTTAACCTGCAAAGCTGTCTAAATTCCTCTACTTTTGATGGCAACTGTCCGTTTTTCCCGTCTTCACTTTAAGGATTTTTGATGAAACGTCAGACGATGACTTTGCTGGCTGCTTTGGTGCTGGCCCCGACGCTGGCCTCCGCTGCCGAGAGCGCGACTGCAGACTTTACCCCTGCACAGCAGGCGGCTATTGGTAAAATCGCAGCAGATTATTTGCTTCAGCACCCGGAAATTCTGGTGCAGGTCAGCCAGAAATTACAGGCGCAGCAGGCCGATCAGCAACAGCAACAAACCCTGAGCGCGGTACTGGCGAATGCCAAAAAACTCACCGGCGACCCGGCGACCCCGAGCTATGGCCCAAAAGATGCCAAAGTCGCGTTTGTCGAATTCTTCGATTATCAGTGCCTTTACTGCAGCCGCATGGCACCCGTGGTCGAGCAAACGGTGAAAGCTAATCCAAATGTGCGCTTCGTCTTCAAAGAGTGGCCAATCTTCGGCGACCGCTGGAAACCGTCAATCACCGCCGCTGAAACCGGTATGGCGGTGTGGAAAGAGAAGGGCGCGCAGGCGTATTTCGATTATCACAACAGCATTTACCGCACCGGGCATGACGAAGGCAAACTGACCGAAGCGGATATCGCCGGTGCCGTGAAAGCCGCCAAGGCTACGCAACCGACCGAAGCGCAGCGTAAAGCCACGCATGAAGCCATCGCCGCCAACGACGAACTGGCACGCACCCTGGGTTTCAGCGGTACACCGGGCTTTGTAGTGATGCCAACCAGCGGCGCAACCGCTGAAAACACTACAGTACTGCCGGGCGCAGTATCCGCCGACGATTTGCAGGCCGCCATTGTGAAGGCGCAAGGCGGGAAGTAATTCGAGGTTCAATCCGGCAGCCAATGCTGTCGGATTTCTTCATGGCTATAGTTTGGAAAGCACTTCTCAGTATTGAATGTAATGACTGAAACTGAGTAAATTTTTACTCACTTCGTTAGTTTTCTCGTGGTAACCTTCCTTTCTTCATGGATATTTATTCCTGTGAAGCAATCTCTGATTATTTAGGTCTGACATCAGAGTTCCCTCAAATTCTTACTTATTACATGGATAGTTTATGATTGTTCAATTCGCTGATTATGCTGCGTTGAAAAAAAACGAGCGTCATGAAAACCTACGCGTTAAAGAAGCGGCTGGTTTACATAAAGTGATTGATCTTTCAGCCTGGCAAGAGTTTGCCGAGTATGAGAAAGCCAAAGCGCGAGTACAGGAAGCTGCCGCTAAACTCGACTGGTAACCCAGCCTTGTCTGTCCAGTCATTGGAGTTTTTATGACTGTTCCCGCACAAAAATTTTTTCCGATTGAAAAATCAAATCGTTCTACTGAACATGACAGCATTGATGCCTTGCAACGACACCGTTCTCAGGAATTGATTATTGGATTATGTGGTGCCAGCGGCTCAGGTGTTAACACATTAAAAGAAAAGCTGATCGAACAACTTACTGCTGGGTCATATCACGTTGAGCATATCAGGCTCAGTTCATTAATAGCGAATACGAAACCCCATGATATTGCGAGTGAATTGATTTCACTAAAAGGCTATGAACATTATGTGCAGCTTCAAGATCTTGGAGATGCCCTGAGAAAAGAGCGTGGGACGATGATTGCCGCTCAAATGGCTATTCGTAATATCAGTTCCCTGCGTAATAAGTTACTGGAATTACGTCAGGCAGAAGGTGGTGATGGAAAAACGACCAGCAAAGTTGCTTATATTATCGATCAATTTAAACACCCTTCAGAAATTGAATTACTGAGAGAGGTATATCGTAATAATTTCTACCTGCTTGGCGTACTTCGAACATTGAAAGAAAGAAAAAATAACCTTAGACGAGACGGGATCAGCAAGGACGATATAGACAAGCTTGTCGAAAGGGATCGACGTTCACCCATTAAGTATGGGCAGCAAGTAGAAGAAACATTGCAATGTTCGGATTATTTTATAAAAAATGTCAGCGACATCCGCATAGAAAATGCCGTACAAAGGTTTGTTAATCTAATACATGGCGCAAAAAACCTTACACCAACACGAGATGAAACGGGTCTGTTTAACGCCAGCACTGCGGCATTACGTTCTGCATGCCTGTCACGACAAGTTGGGGCTGCCATCATGGATGACAACAACAATATTCTTGCAACCGGGTGTAATGACGTACCAACCGCAGGAGGAGGGTTGTACTCTTGTGAAAACGTTGATAATGATAAACGATGCTTTGCTGATGGGGGCTGTCAAAACGATCAGCACAAAAATCTTGTCAGAAAAGAAATTGATGTTGTACTCCAGAAATTCGATTTTACCCGAACTCAATTTACCACTATTTCTGAAGAGATAATGAAAACGACTAAATTGAAATCGTTAATTGAATACTCAAGAGCAATTCATGCCGAAATGGATGCCATAACTACTATGGCAAGAATCGCTCAAGTGAGTACGGTAGGTAAGACGCTTTATTGCACTACCTATCCTTGCCATAATTGCGCGCGACATATTATTGCCGCTGGTATTAAGCGTGTGGTGTATATCGAGCCTTATGAAAAAAGTTTAGCAGAAGATCTCCATGGAGATTCTATAAGCCACGGCGAGCCGGCGGGGGATGATATTTCTAAAGTGGTTTTCGATAATTTCGAGGGGACTGCACCGAGGAGATACGCTAAGTTCTTCGGTTACAATCGACCACGAAAAAATCAGTTGGGTAAGTCGATCACTTACGACATCAGAACGTCACATCATGTCGATTCTCAACAGCTTTATAGCTATACCGATTTTGAACTGAAAATAGTTAAAGATGTAACGACCAAAATTGGTAAAGAAATCACATTACCTCCAGCTTGATTTTGACAGTGCATTTGGGCTGCAGTTTTTCGTAGCCCCCGCTTAACCCCCTGTAATTTTCTTTCAAAATCTCCCCCGTAAACGCATTTCTGCGCGGAACAGACACGTCTGAATGCTTTTTAAGCGAAATACACAAGTCCGGCGGAAAATACTTTGTGATAAATATCACATTTTTATGATAAAGACTCGTTAACAAAAGGTGACTTAAGTCACGGTTTTAGCGCTTTGGTGGCTGCATTTTCGCCAGTGTAGCCGGGTTACAGGGTGTTTTTGTGATCGGGATCACCATAATGCAGGGGGTAGTGGGCTCATAGGTGTGATCCGCGTCACGGGATGCCGGGTGGGTACGCGATGCCTATAATCACGTGGTAGAGTCCGCCTCGCAGACAGCAATTCGACGGACGGATTTTTAAAGCAGTGGCATATAAAACCGAATTAACCGTCACCGATAATTAACTGATATCACGCGCTCTATTGTCAGCGCGTATCAATAGGGGTGCGTTTTATGTTTTCACCAGACGTTAAGATCAAAGTTCAAAACTTTGGTCGCTTCCTGAGTAACATGGTAATGCCCAACATCGGCGCGTTCATCGCCTGGGGTATCATTACCGCTCTGTTCATTCCTACCGGCTGGATTCCTAACGAAACATTAGCGAAACTGGTTGGCCCGATGATCACTTATCTCCTGCCATTGCTCATCGGTTTCACCGGTGGTCGTCTGGTTGGTGGTGATCGCGGTGGTGTGGTCGGTGCAATCACCGTAATGGGTGTGATAGTCGGTGCGGACATGCCGATGTTCCTCGGTGCGATGATTGGTGGCCCGCTGGGCGGCTGGTGTATCAAGCGCTTTGACCGTTGGGTTGACGGTAAAATCAAAAGCGGCTTTGAGATGCTGGTTAACAACTTCTCAGCCGGTATTATCGGTATGCTGCTGGCGATCCTCGCCTTCCTGGCAATCGGTCCGCTGGTAGAAGCGCTGTCTAAAGTGCTGGCTGCAGGCGTGCACATCATGGTTATTCATAACCTGTTGCCGCTGGCCTCTATCTTTGTTGAACCGGCGAAAATCCTGTTCCTCAATAACGCCATTAACCACGGTATCTTCTCTCCACTGGGCATCCAGCAGGCGACTGAAACCGGTAAATCTATCTTCTTCCTGATCGAAGCGAACCCAGGTCCGGGTATGGGCGTCCTGATGGCGTACATGTTCTTCGGTCGTGGCAGTGCCAAGCAATCTGCTGGCGGCGCGGCAATCATCCACTTCCTGGGTGGTATCCACGAAATTTATTTCCCATACGTTCTGATGAATCCACGTCTGCTGCTGGCGGTTATCCTCGGTGGTATGACCGGCGTATTCACCCTGACGCTGCTGAACGGCGGTCTGGTATCTCCGGCATCACCGGGTTCCATCCTGGCAGTGCTGGCGATGACGCCAAAAGGGGCTTACTTCGCTAACATCGCGGCTATCGTGGCAGCATTTGCGGTATCCTTCGTGGTCTCTGCACTGTTGCTGAAAACCACCAAAGCGAAAGAAGGCGACGATCTGGACGAAGCAACCCGTCGCATGCAGGACATGAAAGCCGAATCTAAAGGCGGCAAACCTTCTGCAACGGGCGTGGCGGGCGACCTGTCCACCGTACGTAAAATCATCGTAGCCTGTGACGCCGGTATGGGTTCCAGCGCAATGGGTGCCGGTGTTCTGCGTAAGAAAGTGCAGGATGCGGGGCTGACCAATATCAGCGTCACCAACAGCGCAATCAACAACTTGCCTGACGATGTGGATTTGGTGATTACCCACCGCGACCTGACTGAACGTGCCATGCGTCAGGTGCCGCATGCGCAGCATATCTCGCTGACCAACTTCCTCGACAGCGGCCTTTACACTGACCTGACTTCCCGTCTGGTTGAAGTGAACAAAGCCAGCCAGTACAAAGAGAAAGTGACCACCACGCTCGGCGACAGCATCGTGGCTGATACTGATAACGAAAACCTGTTCCGTATGAGCGAAAGCAACATCTTCCTCGGCCTGCAGGCGACCAGCAAAGAAGATGCGATCCGCTTTGCCGGTGAGCAACTGGTGAAAGGCGGTTATGTTCAGGCAGAATATGTCGAAGCGATGTTGGCCCGTGAGCAGCTGACCTCCACGTATCTGGGTGAATCCATCGCTGTGCCACACGGCACCATCGAAGCGAAAGACCGCGTACTGAAAACCGGTATTGTGTTCTGCCAGTATCCGGCGGGTATCCGCTGGGGTGAAGACGAGGATGACAGAGCGCGTCTGGTTATCGGTATCGCCGCACGTAATAATGAGCACATCAACGTGATCACTAAACTGACCACGGCGCTTGATGAAGATGGCGTGATTGACCGTCTGGCGAACACCACCAGCGTGGAAGAAGTCCTGAGTATTCTTCGCGGTTAAGCTTTAAACATTCAGAAAATATAGAGCGTCACTCAGCGGGTCTTACGAGACCCGCTTGTTGATTCGGAGCCGGGCGGCTCCCCAGCTTTACCTAATGATGGCCCCCGATTTGAAGGAAATATTATGAAAGCATTACATTTTGGCGCAGGTAACATTGGCCGCGGTTTTATCGGTAAATTATTGGCTGATGCCGGAATCGAACTGACGTTTGCGGATGTCAGCCCTGTCTTACTCGACGCGCTCAACAGCCGTAAAGGCTATGACGTGCATGTCGTGGGTGAACAGGCCATCGTTGAGCCGGTCAGCAACGTCAGCGCTGTGAACAGCGCAGGCCAGGATGCGATTAACCTGATCGCCGAAGTCGATTTAGTCACCACCGCCGTAGGCCCGACCGTGCTGGAAAAAATCGCGCCAAACGTCGCGAAAGGTCTGGTTCTGCGTCACCAGCAGGGTAACGAAAACCCGCTGAATATCATCGCCTGTGAAAATATGGTGCGCGGCACCAGCCAGTTCAAACAGCACGTATTCAACGCGCTGCCGGAAGATGAGAAAGTGTGGGTTGAAGCGCATATCGGTTTTGTCGATTCCGCCGTAGACCGCATTGTTCCGCCAGCCGCCGCCGGTACTACCGATCCGCTGGAAGTGACGGTAGAAACCTTCAGCGAGTGGATTGTCGATCAAACTCAGTTTAAAGGCACTTTGCCGAAAATCGCCGGAATGGAACTGACCGACAACCTGATGGCGTTCGTCGAGCGCAAACTCTTTACCCTGAACACCGGTCATGCGATCACCGCGTACCTCGGCCAGCAGGCCGGCCACGCCACCATTCGTGAGGCGATCCTCGACGAGAAAGTGAGACTGATCGTTCGCGGCGCGATGGTCGAAAGCGGCGAAGTGCTGATCCGTCGTTATGGCTTTGATTCGCAAAAACACGGCGCATACATCGAAAAAATTCTGTCCCGCTTTGAAAACCCGTATCTGCACGATGACGTGGAACGCGTTGGCCGTCAGCCGCTGCGTAAACTGAGCGCGGGCGACCGTCTGATCAAACCGTTGCTGGGCACGCAGGAATATCGTCTGCCGCACAATAATCTGGTGATCGGTATTGCTGCCGCGATGCGTTATCGCAGCGAGCAGGATCCACAGGCTAAAGAGCTGGCAGAGCTGCTGGAGAAAGTCGGGCCGAAAGCCGCCCTTGCCCAGATCTCAGGTCTGCCGGAAGAAGGCGAAGTCGTCGCCGAAGCCGTAAAAATCTACGAATCCATGCACTAATACTGCGTTCGTTTTGATTTCGCCAACACCAGGCAAAGAAAGCCCTGTCGGGCAGGCAGTGACTGCCCGACATGTGCGTTTCAGGGATGACGCCAAGGGCGTTAAAAGCATCGGTTCTTTATTGCAAGAAAGCCCAATGGAAAAAGCTCAGGCATTTGAAAACCGTGTCCTCGAGAAGCTCAATGCAGGTAAAACCGTGCGCAGCTTCCTGATGACGTCCGTCGAATTACTGGCCGAAGCGCTGGATATTCTGGTGGTGCAGGTTTTCCGCAAAGACGATTACGCGGTGAAATACGCGGTCGAACCGTTGCTGACCGGCACCGGTCCGCTGGGCGATCTGTCCGTGCGTCTGAAACTGATTTATGCGCTGGGTGTCATCAGCCGTCATGAATATGAAGATGCGGAATTATTGATGGCGCTGCGTGAAGAGCTGAACTACGACGGCGAAGAGTACCGGTTTACCGACGATGAAATTCTGGGGCCGTTCGGAGAGTTGCACTGCGTAACCGAGCTACCGCCTGCGCCGACCTTCCTGAGACCCGGTGAAGCCGACGAATCGCTGATCGCCATGCAACGCCAGCGTTATCAGCAAATCGTCCGCTCCACCATGGTGCTTTCCGTGACCGGCCTTATCGCCCACATCAGCAATCAGCAGCCCTCACGTCTGTCCCCCGTTCAGAAATAACGTGACTACATCATGGCATGGCGCACTTCGCCGACCAGCAGCCACAGCGCGGTAAGCGCCATCATGCCGCCCATGACTGTATTGAACAGTTTCAGTTTCCACTCAACGCGTAACGCCTGACGTAACCTGTCACCCATCACCACCCACACCAGAATGCACGGCAGGTTGATCAGCGCGAAGCCGATGCAAATCAGCAGCGTGTGATGCAGCATATTGCCATCCGGGGGCGTAAACAGAATCGCCACGTTGGTCGCCATCAGCCAGGCTTTCGGGTTGATCGCCTGAAACAGCGCGCCGCCGACCATGTTCATCGGTTGCTGTTTCTCACCTTCTTTTGGCGTGCCGGAACGGTAGATTTTCCACGACAGCCAGAATAAATAGGCACAGCCGACGGCCGCCATCGGCAGGCGTACGGCGTTCATCCAGCTCAGTAAAATCGCCAGCATTGAGGTCATCAGTGCACATTGCACGACGCAGCCGAGTGTTATCCCGAGCATCATCGGCACGCTGCGGCGCAGCCCGAAATTCACGCCGGAAGCCGCCAGCAGCAGATTGTTCGGACCCGGTGTAATCGACATCACGGTGACGTAACTGACAAAAGCGGTATCTATCATTTTTGTTTTCCTGCTCCCCTGTATTCCAGAGAACCAGAATAAAGCGTTGCAGGAGAGGGTAACAGAACCAGAAATACGCTATTGTCAGGGTTACAGATTGAGATGACGCACACTGTACCCCTCCCTTTTTCACGGAACTGACACCATGACTGATACCGCGGATCTGACTGACACTCGTTACAACCAGCTGGCGGAACAACTTGCCGAAGCCATCCGCCGTGGCACGCTCGCGCCGGGCAGTCGTTTGCCGTCGGTGCGACGCAGTGCGCAGACCTGGTCAGTCAGTATTAATACCGTGGTGGCGGCGTACCGGCGGCTGGAAGATCGCGGGTTTATCGAGGCGCGGCCGCAGTCCGGTTTTTACGTCCGTGCGGCGCTGCCTGCGCTCGAACAGCATCAGCCGCAGGAGCAGCAACATACGCAGGCGGCGGAACCGGCGGATGAAGTGCTCGATCTCATCGACAAAGTGTTCGCCGCGCAAATCGACCCGACCTACACCAATCTTTCGCTGGCTTGCCCGCAGTCCAATGACTTTTATCCGAGCGGAAAACTGGGGCGTATTATGTCGTCTCTGCTGCGCCGCCAGCCCAATCTGATTGGCCAGTATGCGCTGCCACCAGGGCATCCACCGCTGCGACAGCAAATCGCCCGCCGGGCGCTGACGCTGGGGATGATTTTAGAGCCGACTGACATCACCATCACGCACGGTTGTATGGAAGCGTTACAACTGGCG
This sequence comes from Rahnella sp. 1L-D-7-B-C2, assembly GCF_057290995.1. Lineage (NCBI taxonomy): Bacteria > Pseudomonadati > Pseudomonadota > Gammaproteobacteria > Enterobacterales > Yersiniaceae > Rahnella > Rahnella sp. 1L-D-7-B-C2. The sequence continues at coordinate 92,264 of NZ_JBXAVQ010000004.1, forward strand.
CTGCGCGTCACCACGCAACCCGGCGACAGTGTGGGGCTGGAGACGCCGACTTATTTCTATCTGCTGCCGCTGCTCGCCAGTCTGGGGCTGAAGGCGGTGGAAATCCCGACCGATCCGCAAACCGGCCTTTCGCTGGACGTGCTGGAAATGCTGCTCAGCGAAAAACGTCTGAACGCGGTGATCGCCATGTCGACGGCGCAGAATCCGCTGGGCTTCACCATGCCGTTAGCCGCGAAAAAACGGCTGGCGCGGATGATGAACGATCATCATGTGCCGCTGATCGAAGACGGCCTGTATGCGGAAATTCAGTTCGGCGCGACGCTGTCCCCGGCGGTGAAAGCGTTTGACCGCGATGGCTGGATCTTGTTTTGCACCAGTTTTACCAAAACGCTGGCGCCAGATTTTCGTATCGGCTGGATGGAGGGGGGGCGCTTTGCCGCGAAGCTGCACAAGCTGAAAGCGGTCTCATCGATGGCTGAATCTGCGCTGCTCTCGCAAACGCTGACGGTGTTTCTGGAGTCAGGCGGCTATGACCATCATCTGCGTGCGCTGCGCCGCCGGTATGCCTCACAGGTCGAGCAGGCGCGTGCGCTGATCGCCCTGCATTTCCCGCAGGGAACGCGTGCCACGCAACCGGCGGGCGGCTTCGTGATTTGGGTGGATTTCCCGGCGGGCGTCGATTGCGTGGCGTTATTCCGCCAGCTATTAGAGGATAAAATCTGCATGACGCCAGGCCAGCTTTATTCGCCGAGCGGCCGTTACACCAATGGCCTGCGGCTATCCTGTTGTTATGTGTTCGACACGCGGTATATTTCGGCCATGGTCCGCATTGGCCAGCGCGCCTGTGAGATGTGCGGTTTGCCTCCGGGGCTGGCAGAATCGCAGGAGTGAGCTGAAGAATTGCCCACTTCCTGATACACTGACGGTTATTATTCCCAATTTACAGTTTTGCCCGCTGCGGCATGAACGGATCTGACACCATGAAAGAAATCGAAAAAGCCGAGATTAAACGCCTCAGCGACATGCTTGATGCCCTGAATCACAAAGACCCTACGGTTATCCAGCAGGGTAATTCTGATCTCATCGCCAGGCACGAAGAAGAGAAAGAAAAGCTGGCCGCTGAAATTGCGCGCCTGAAAGATGTGCGGGTCAAAAAACTCAGCACCGAAGCACAGAAGCTGGAGCAGTTGCCGTTCAGCCGTGAAATCACTAAGAAAGAACAGGCTGATATGGGCACGCTGAAGAAAACCGTACGCGGAATCGTGGTCGTTCACCCGATGACCGCGCTGGGACGCGAAATGGGCCTGAAAGTGGTAACCGGTTTCGCTAAAAAAGCGTTCTGATTTTTAACGCCCTTCCCTGCGAAGGGTAGGGTTGGGGTATTAATGGCCTCTCTGCCGTTTGCAATACCCCCTCCCTGCCTCCCACCCTTGCAGGGGGAGGAGCAAGACCCTACTTCCCAAACAATCTCCGTCCAAAATCCTCAATCTTGCGGTTCACCAGACGCATCTGCATCGTCTTGCTCCAGCTGGCAGAAATCCCTGCGGCGGACATCAGACGGCGATATTGTTCTTCATCGAACGGCATGTGAAACGCGATAGAAATCGCCTCAGCGACTGAGACGTCGCTGTTGCGCGTCAGCAACTCCAGCGGACGATCGCCGCTGATATTTCCGCTGCCCACCACGCGATACAACCAGCCGCAGCGCCCGCTGCTTTGCAGTAACAGCGACAGATTTTTGCAGTCGAGAAAATGGTTCAGCTTATAACAGGGCGCACGTGGCTGCGTGACCTGAATCAGCGCCTCGCCCCAGCGGAAGATATCGCCGATAAACACATTCTCTTCAGTCATGCCCAGCGTGGAAAGGTTCTCGCCAAACGCGGGCGGATGAAAGCGCTCTTCTTCTTCAGGAAATTGCTGACGCAGCCAGGCGTAATGCTCGCGTGGAAAATGACACAGCGCGCGATCCGCGCCGCCGTGATAAGACGTTTCGGCGTGCTGATCGCCTTCCAGGCCCAGATGCGTTAATGGTATGCCGCCGTTGACCTGACGTTTGGCAATTGCGCTTGGTGAGTAATCAGGGTAGCTCTCAACAGTACCAATGTAGACGTCGGGATAATGCATAAGATCTCCGCTCGGAATCAGTCGTTGACCTCAGCATAACCTGCATCCCATGCCGTGAGTAGGAAGAATCACCCCGCGCGCCATCGGTGAGAAAGCGCGCAGGGTGAAAAGAGGGATCAGAAAGTTTCCCAGTTTTCCTGGCTGGTTTTGTTCTGCACCGGAGAAAGCGCCGGGCGACGCAGCGCATTGGCCGCCGGTGCGTGCTCCATATTGCGGTTATCCGCCAGACGGAATACCGAGACCGCCTGCGTCAGCGTAGCCGCCTGATCTTCCAAAGAATCTGCGGCAGCAGAAGACTGCTCCACCAGCGCGGCGTTCTGCTGGGTGGTGCTGTCCATCTCGACGATAGCCTGAGAAATCTGGCTGATGCCGCGGCTTTGCTCGTCAGACGCCGAAGCAATTTCACCCATAATATCGCGCACGTGCGAAACCGATTTAACGATGTCCTGCATGGTGCGACCGGTGTTTTCCACCAGTTTCGCGCCGGTATTGACGCGCTCGACCGATTCGGCAATCAGCCCTTCGATTTCTTTCGCGGCCTGAGCACTGCGCTGTGCCAGCGTGCGGACTTCAGAGGCAACCACCGAGAAGCCGCGCCCTTGTTCTCCGGCTCTTGCTGCTTCGACTGCGGCGTTCAGCGCCAGAATGTTGGTCTGGAAGGCGATGCCGTTGATCACAGAAGTAATTTCAGCAATACGCTTCGAACTGCCGGAAATCTGTTGCATGGTGTCGACAACGTCGCTGACCTGCTTACCGCCGAGCGTGGCAGTGCCGGAGGCTTCACTGGCAAGTTTGCTGGCGTGATGCGCGTTATCGGCGTTCTGTTTCACCGTTGCGCTCAGTTCTTCCATGCTGGCTGCCGTCTCTTCCACCGCAGCCGCCTGCTGTTCGGTGCGTGATGACAAATCGGTATTTCCGGCGGCGATTTCGGCCGCCGCGTGGGAAACCTGCGTCACGCCCGAGCGGATTTCGTAAATCATGGTGCTGAGGTTCTGGCTCATCGCCGCAACCGCATTCATCAGCATGCCCAGCTCGTCGCGACGCGTCGTCGGATGTGCTGCGGTCAGATCACCTTTGGCAATCAGCTCGGCGGTCTGCAAGGTGGCGCGCAGCGGCTGAGTAATCTGACGGGTGATGCGCCATGCGATTAAAATCCCGGCCAGCAGCACTGTCAGCGTTATCACCATCATCATTAACTGTGCACGGCTGATATCAGTGTGTGTATTTGCCAGCTCATTTTTGAAGATTTTTCCCACCAGCGTATTCATCTCACTGGCTTTGACCGACAGCACCTGCGAGTTCTGCTGTTCTTCATCATAGGCAGGCATATAGGCGACGACATGGCTTTTATAGTCGGCCAGCGCGGTCATCAGCGGAGCCAGTGTGGCCTGCTGATTCGGCAGTAACAGCGCGTTCAGTTTTTTGGCGTTTGCCTGCGTATCATCAATGGCCTTCAGCAATGTGGTTTCGGATTCTTTATCCATGTTCAGCAACAAGCCTCGCACGTAGTAACGCACGCTGATCAGTTTCTGAATTACTTCCGCCAGAGACAAGCGGATGGAAGGATCGGCATCTTCCACGCGCAGCTGATCTTGCAGGCGTTTCACTACCGCTTCGGTTTCAGAAAGATTCCAGCTGGCACGCACGGCGTCTTTCATATCGACGGCCTTTTTAAACGCGTCCTGCGCCTGCTGATATTCCCGGATTTTCACCGGCACCTGATCGAGATTCGCCTGGCTGGTGGCATCCCATTCCAGTGTGCCTTTAGATTGGGCAATCAGCTGCGAAAGCGCGTTGATTTTGTCCTGATTCTGCTGGAGATAGACGGGATCGTACTTAAGCTGATACAGCGTGCGGCTAAGACGCGCATCGTTGAGTAACGCATTCATCTGATTACTAAAATCGACTTTCTCAGCCCGCTGGCTGATGTCATTAAGTTTGACCATGCCTGCCACGGTGATCACGGCGGCGATCAATAATACCAATCCGAATCCCAGACCCAGTTTGGTGCCCACCTTGAGATTATTCATCCACTGCGAAAGACCCGTGCCGTTACCCATAATCGTTCTCCGTAGTACATCCCTGCGAAAATTAGCGGTTTTGTAACGCCTTTGTGAACAATCTATCGGTGGAGTAAAAATAAACTTTATGGGTGCTGCGGGGTATTTTTGATAAATGAGAGCGAAGTCGGAAAAAAGCGGGGTAAATAAAAATGATTCACTTGATTATGGTGATCAGGGTAACGTTTTCAGCATATTACACGCATAAAAAAGGCGGGTCACAGACCCGCCATTGGCGAAAACATCGTGCCCGTTAAGGGCGGCAGGGCGGAATTATTTCGCTTCAGCCAGACGTTTTGCTGCTTCGTCCCAGTTCACAACATCCCAGAATGCTTTGATGTAGTCAGGGCGTTTGTTCTGATATTTCAGGTAGTAAGCATGTTCCCAAACGTCCAGACCCAGCAGCGGGTAACCGGAAGCGCCAGAAACGGCTTCGCCCATCAGCGGGCTGTCCTGGTTAGCCGTTGAAACTACGGCCAGTTTGCCGTCTTTCAGAACCAGCCACGCCCAGCCTGAGCCGAAACGAGTGGTTGCTGCTTTTTCGAAAGTCTCTTTGAACGCGTCAACGCTGCCGAAATCGCGCTCGATAGCGGATTTCAGTTCACCCTGTAAGGTGGTGCCGGTTTTCAGGCCTTTCCAGAACAGGCTGTGGTTAGCGTGGCCACCTGCGTTATTACGCAGTGCGACTTTCTTATCCGCAGGAACTTTGTCCAGGTTCGCGATCAGCTCTTCAACAGAAAGTTTTGCCAGTTCTGGCAGACTTTCCAGTGCAGCGTTAGCGTTGTTCACGTAAGCCTGGTGATGTTTAGAGTGATGGATTTCCATCGTTTCTTTGTCGAAATGCGGTTCGAGTGCGTCGTATGCGTAAGGCAGTGATGGCAGTGAATAACTCATGTTCATCGTCTCCATAGTGTAGGGCGGCACCGTCATTGTGAGCACCGCGTAATCAGTCGGATCATTATAGTTAATTAAATGATATTGAAAATGATTATCTATGCTCCGCACTTTGTGCGGGTACTTGTAAGCCCCTGTTATACGGGGCTTAGAACCAGATAACAGCAGCGAATCCGAAATTGTCTAAAGGCACGCGGTGCTTAGACGACTACCTTAACCGCTGCGGATGCGTATACACCGTCGCGCGGCCGGGTTTGCTGAAACCGACCAGCGTCAGATTGCATTTTTCAGCGACGTCGACGGCAAGCGTCGTGGCGGCGGAAACGGCGAACAGGATTTCGATGCCGCACATCGCGGTTTTCTGCACCATTTCATAGCTGGCGCGGCTCGACACCAGTGCGGCACCTGTTTTCCATCCGCTTTGCTTTTCACGCAGGCCGAGCATTTTGTCGAGTGCCACGTGACGTCCCACGTCTTCGCAGCCACCTAATAATTCACCCTGCGACGTTATCCACGCGGCGGCGTGCGTGCAGCCGGTCAGCTGGCCAATTTCCTGCACGGATTTCAACTGACTCAGCGCCTTATCCAGATTTGCCAGTTCAAACGTTTGGGTAAACGGCAACGGCGCGAGCGGACGGAATAAATCACCCAACTGCTCGATGCCGCAAACGCCGCAACCGGTGCGGCCCGCCATGGCGCGACGTCGTTCTTTCAGCCCGGCAAAACGGCGGCTCGATAACTCGATGTTAACTTCAATACCGTTACAGTTTGGTGTCACGTCCAGCCCGTAAATATCCGCAGCCGATTCGATAATTCCTTCCGACAGCGAGAATCCCAGCGCAAAGGCTTCGAGATCTTTCGGCGACGCCATCATCACCACATGCGAAATCCCGTTATAGACCAGCGCAACGGGCACTTCTTCTGCAATCCAGTCGTCTTCCAGTTCGCCAGGATGTGTGCGCTGCATCACCGGTTTTTGGCTGGCTCCGATGATCTGAGTCACTTTTTTATCATCTTTTTTGCCCAGTTCGTTTACTTGATGGACATCCATTAGCAATAACCTTATAAACATTCCGGCTACATAAGCCGTACAAAAAAAATGGGTATCTGGCTTGAATTTTACCGCTTCCGCGTCTGACGGGGAAAGCGACAATTTGAAAAGCAATGTGTTAACAAATGATGGGAAGGAGTCTTTCATGCAAGTCAGCAGAAGACAATTATTCAAAATATGTGCAGGCGGTATGGCCGGCACCACGGCGGCTTTATTGGGTTTTACCCCGACACTGGCGCTGGCCGAAACGCGTCAGTACAAACTGCTGCGTTCGCGCGAAACCCGTAATAACTGTACTTATTGTTCGGTCGGTTGCGGAATGCTGATTTACAGCCAGGGCGATGGCGCAAAAAATGTCACTGAGAACATTTTCCACGTCGAGGGTGACGCCGATCATCCGGTCAGTCGTGGCTCGTTGTGCCCGAAAGGCGCTGGCGTGCTGGATTACATTCACAGCGAAGGGCGCCTCAAATACCCGGAATATCGCGCGCCGGGCTCTGATAAATGGCAGCGCATCAGCTGGGACGAGGCGATTTCCCGTATCGCCCGCCTGATGAAAGATGATCGCGATGCCAACTTCGTCGAGAAAAACGACAACAACGTGACGGTCAACCGCTGGCTGACCACCGGGATGCTCTGTTCCTCTGCGGCCAGTAACGAAACCGGCCTGCTGGATCAGAAATTTACCCGCGCGCTCGGGATGGTTGCTATCGACTGTCAGGCGCGTCTGTGTCACGGCCCGACCGTCGCCGCCTTAGCGCCAAGCTTTGGACGCGGGGCGATGACCAACAACTGGGTAGACATTAAAAACGCCAACGTGATTTTAATAATGGGCGGAAATGCTGCCGAAGCGCATCCGGTCGGATTCAAATGGGTGATTGAGGCAAAAACCAAAAATAACGCCAAAGTCATCGTTGTCGATCCGCGCTTTAACCGCAGCGCCGCTGTGGCCGATATCTACGCACCTATCCGCGCCGGTTCCGACACCGCCTTCCTGCTCGGCATGATCAACTACCTGATTACACATAATAAAATTCAGACCGACTACGTCAGGGAATACACCAACGCCAGCCTGCTGGTGCGGGAAGATTATGCGTTTAACGACGGCCTGTTCAGCGGCTTCGACGCCGGGAAGAAAGCCTATAACAAAGACAGCTGGCACTATCAGCTGGATGAAAACGGCGTCGCGAAACAGGATAAAACCTTGCATGATCCGCGCTGCGTGTGGAATCTGCTGAAAGAGCACGTCTCCCGGTACACGCCGGAGCTGGTGGAGCGCCTGTGCGGCACTTCGAAAGAAGATTTCCTGCTGATAAGCTCGATTCTGGCGGAAACCTGCGCCCGCGACAAAACCTCGACCATCCTGTATGCCTTGGGCTGGACGCACCACACCGGCGGCGCGCAAACCATCCGCTGTGCGGCGATGATCCAGCTGCTGCTCGGCAACATCGGCATGCCCGGCGGCGGCGTCAATGCGCTGCGTGGCCACTCGAATATTCAGGGGTATACCGACCTCGGTTTACTTTCCCTGAACCTGCCGGGCTATATGCCGCTGCCGTCGGAAAAACAGACCAACCTGACGGATTACCTGAAACAAATCACGCCGGGGCCGCTGGTCGAAAATCAGGTCAACTTCTGGAAAAACACGCCGAACTTCTTCGTCAGCATGATGAAAAGCTTCTGGGGCGACAACGCCACGGCGCAGAACGACTGGGGTTTTGACTGGCTGCCGAAATGGGACAAAAGCTACGACGTGATGCAACAGGCCGAGCTGATGACCGAAGGCAAACTGAACGGTTATATCGTGCAGGGCTTCAACCCGCTGGCGGCGTTCCCGGACAAAAATAAATCCTCGCGTGCGCTCTCAAAACTGAAATACATGGTGGTGATCGACCCGCTGGTGACCGAGTCCTCGAACTTCTGGCAAAACCACGGCGCGATGAACGACGTCAGCACCGCCGATATTCAGACCGAAGTGTTCCGTCTGCCGTCATCCTGTTTTGCGGAGGAAAACGGCTCGATTGTGAACTCCGGCCGCTGGTTGCAATGGCACTTCCAGGCCTCTGAGCCGCCGGGTGAAGCGCTGCACGACGGCAAAATCATCGCTCGCCTGTTCATGAAACTGCGCGAGCTGTACCAGAAAGAAGGCGGTGCGAACCCGCTGCCGGTGATGAATATGGCGTGGGATTATCAGGATCCGCTTGACCCGCTGCCGGAAGAAATCGCCCGTGAAGCTAACGGCAAAGCACTGGCAGATATTCATGACGAACAGGGCAATCTTCTGGCGAAAAAAGGTCAGCAACTCTCGACCTTCGCCCATCTGAAAAACGACGGTACCACCGCCAGTTTCTGCTGGATTTATGCCGGCAGCTGGACCGAAGCCGGTAATCAGATGGCGCGCCGCGATAACGCCGATCCGTCCGGTCTGGGCTGCACGTCCGGCTGGGCCTGGGCATGGCCGCTGAACCGCCGCATTCTGTATAACCGCGCGTCCGTTGACCCGCAGGGCCAGCCGTGGGATCCCAAACGCGAAATTATCCGCTGGGATGGCGCGAAGTGGATCGGTTTTGACGTGCCGGATTACAGCAACGCTGCGCCGGGCAGCGGCGTCGGGCCTTTCATCATGCAGCAGGAAGGCGTCGGGCGTCTGTTCTCTACCGATAAAATGGCCGACGGCCCGTTCCCTGAGCATTACGAACCGATCGAATCGCCGATTGGCACCAATCCGCTGCACCCGAATGTTATCTCTAACCCGGTCGCGCGTATTTTTGCCAGCGATGTGCCGAATATGGGCACGGCGAAGGATTTCCCGTACGTCGCTACTACGTATTCGATCACCGAATTGTTCCGCCACTGGACCAAGCACGCGCTGCTGAACGCCATCGCGCAGCCTGAGCAGTTTATCGAGATCGGCGAAAGTCTGGCCGCCTCGAAAGGCATCGCGCAGGGCGACGAAGTCAAAGTGTCTTCAAAGCGCGGTTTCATCGTGGCGAAAGCCGTGGTCACCAAACGCATCCGTCCGCTCACTATCGACGGGAAACACGTCGATACCATTGGCATTCCTTGCCACTGGGGCTTTGAAGGCGCCACGCGCAAAGGCTATTTAGCCAATACGCTGACGCCGTCGGTCGGTGACGCTAACTCGCAAACGCCGGAGTTTAAGGCGTTCCTGGTTAACGTGGAAAAGGTCTAACGGAGGCGAATCATGGCAATGCAATCTCAGGACATACTTCGTAAGTCCGCAACTGACGGGTTCACGCCAGCGCCGCGTGCCCGCGATCATCAGCAGGAAGTGGCGAAGCTTATCGACGTCACCACCTGCATCGGCTGCAAAGGCTGTCAGGTCGCCTGTTCCGAATGGAACGACCTGCGCGACGACGTTGGCATCAACACCGGCGTGTACGACAATCCGATGGATCTCAGTGCGAAATCCTGGACGGTGATGCGTTTCTCGGAAGTCGAGGAAAACGGCAAGCTGGAATGGCTGATCCGCAAAGACGGCTGTATGCACTGCGCCGATCCGGGCTGTCTGAAAGCCTGCCCGGCGGAAGGCGCGATCCTGCAATACGCCAACGGCATCGTCGATTTTCAGTCTGAACACTGCATCGGCTGCGGCTACTGCATCGCCGGTTGCCCGTTCAACGTGCCGCGCATCAACAAACAGGACAACCGTGCCTACAAATGCACGCTGTGCGTCGACCGCGTGAGCGTGGGTCAGGAACCGGCCTGCGTGAAAACCTGCCCGACCGGCGCGATCCACTTCGGCACCAAAGAGGAGATGAAATACCTCGCCGCAGAGCGCGTCAGCGAGCTGCAGGGGCGCGGTTTTGAACATGCCGGACTGTACGATCCACAAGGCGTCGGCGGCACGCACGTCATGTACGTGCTGCATCACGCCGATAAACCGGAGCTGTATCACGGTCTGCCGAAAGATCCGGCGATCAGTGCGGCAGTAACGTTATGGAAAGGTGTCTGGAAACCTCTCGCAGCCGTCGGATTTGCGGTGACCTTTGCTGCTGCCGCCTTCCACTTCCTCGGCGTAGGACCTAACTATGTGAAAGAGGAAGAAGAGCATGATGACGAGGAGAAAAAACCATGAAAAAAGAAAAAATGATCCAACGTTACAGCCTGATGGAACGCCTCAATCACTGGACCGTCGCGTTCTGTTTTGTGACGCTGGCGCTCAGCGGTCTGGGGTTCTTTTTTCCTTCGTTTAACTGGCTGATGAACATTTACGGCACGCCGCAGCTGGCGCGTATTCTCCATCCGTTCTTCGGCGTGGTGATGTTCGTCTCGTTCCTCGGGATGTTCTTCCGCTACTGGAAGCACAACCTGCCGGAAAAAGACGATCTGGTCTGGGCGAAAAATATCGACAAAGTGCTGGCTAACCATGAAGTGGGCGACACAGGCCGCTATAACTTTGGCCAGAAATGCGTGTTCTGGGCAGCGATCAGTTGCCTGGTTCTGCTGATGGCCAGCGGCGTCATTATCTGGCGTCCGTGGTTTGCAGATTTCTTTCCTATCCCGCTGATTCGTCTCGCCCTGCTGGTGCATTCGCTGGCAGGTATCGGGCTGATTCTGGTCATCATCATGCACGTGTACGCCGCGACCTGGGCGAAAGGTTCTATCGATGCGATGACCGGCGGTAAAGTGCCGGCATCCTGGGCGAAGTACCACCATCCACGCTGGTATCGCGAAGAGCTGGCGAAGCAGAAGCAAAAAGACGAAGACGAGAGGAAAGCCGGATGAGCATCCAGATTGTCCCGCAGGACCAACTGGCCGACGGCAAAAAAACGGCGGGAAACATCCCGCCGGTGCTGTTCGCCAACCTCAAAACCCTGTATCAGCGCCGCGCCGATCGCCTGCGCAAGCTGGCAGAAGACAGCCCGCTGGACGGGTATCTGAACTTTGCCGCGTCGGTGTGCGAAGCGCAGCAACGTGTGCTGACGGAGTTTCCGCTGAATATCGATCTCAGCGAAGAATTGCAAAAAGCCGCTGGAAAACCGCCGCTCGATTGCCATTTGTTTCCCCGTACTCCGCACTGGCTGCGGTTGCTGGACGCGCTGATCGTCGTGCTCAAACCGCAGTCCTCCGGCGCGGTACAGGCCGTGCTCGGACGCCTTGAACATGCACCCAGTCTGCAACGCGAAATGATGGCGACGCAGTTGCTGAATCAGGATTTCACGCACGTTCCTGCTGATAAAGCGCCATTTATCTGGGCCGCGCTTTCGCTCTACTGGGCGCAAATGGCAGCGCAGCTGCATGGCGTCGGGCGCGCAGATTACGGCGAAAACCGTCAGTTCTGTCCGGTTTGCGGCAGCGTGCCGGTCTCCGGGGTGATCGCGATGGGCACGATCAGCGGCCTGCGTTATCTGCACTGCAATCTGTGCGAAAGCGAATGGCACGTCGTGCGCGCCAAATGCAGCAACTGCGACGAGATGGGCAATCTGCATTACTGGTCTGTGACGGACGGTTCCGTTGAGAATGAACAGGCAGCGGTGAAGGCCGAAACCTGCGACGACTGCGGCGCTTATCTGAAAGTCATCTATCAGGAAAAAGATCCGCAGGCCGAGGCGGTTGCGGACGATCTCGCCACGCTGTTGTTAGACGATCGTATGGAAGACAAGGGCTTCACCGGCAGCGGCATCAATCCGTTTCTGTTTCCCGCGCAGTAATCTCTGAATCTGGCAGCCGCCGCGTGATGGAAAGAAAGGCGTGCGGCTGCTAGGTTTAATAGAGGTTCCGGTGAAACGTGGAGGGTTTGATGAAGTTGATCGGCAGCTATACCAGCCCGTATGTGCGAAAAATTTCCGTGATGTTGCTGGAAAAGGGCATCCCGTTCGATTTTATCAATGACATCCCCCATGAGCCGGGCTGCAAAATCACCCAGTTCAATCCCCTTGGGAAAGTGCCCGCGCTGGTTACCGACGAGGGCGAAGTGTTTTACGATTCCCCGATCATTGTTCAGTTCATCGAGCTATTGAACGTCGCCCCGACGTTGTTGCCGTGGCAGCCGCTGGAAGCCCTGCGGGTGAAGCAAATCGAAGCGCTGGCCGATGGCGTGACCGACGCCGCCGTGGCGCTGGTGCTGGAAGGCCGTCGCGATCCGGATAAACGTAACGAAGCCTGGGTTTTGCGTCAGCGTGAAAAGCTGCTGCGTGGGCTGGACGCGCTGGAAAAACTCGCCGGGAAACGCACGTTGCTCAATTCTCAAAGCCTTAACGTGGCCGATATCGCCGTCGCCTGTTCGCTGGGATACATCAACTTTCGCCGTATCGCACCGGGCTGGTGTGTCGAGCGTCCGGAGCTGATTAAACTGGTCGAACGCCTGTTCCAGCGCGAGAGTTTTGCGCGCACTACCCCCCCCGGAGGCGGTACCGCCAGCTTTGCAGTGAAAAAGGTGTGAGGCCGCTCGAAGAGTTCTCTTTACATCCCACCGGATAAGCGTCCACGGCCTACGCTTTATGCAGCGCATTGCTAAAACCTGCTGCATAAAGGAGTCCCATCATGGCTTATGATAAAAATCCTCATGCCGTCAAACCGGAAGAATACGGTTTCCCGCTCAAACTCAAAAAACAATACGAAAACTTCATTGGCGGTGAATGGGTCGCGCCGGTGAAAAACGAGTATTACGACAATCTGACGCCGGTGACCGGCGAAGTGCTGTGCAAAGTGGCGAGTTCCAGCACCGACGATATCGAGCTGGCGCTGGATGCCGCGCATAATGCCAAAGGGGAATGGGGAAAAATGCCGGTGCAGCAGCGGGCGAATTTACTGCTTAAAGTTGCCGATCGCATGGAACAAAACATCGAACTGCTGGCTAACGCCGAAACCTGGGATAACGGAAAACCGATCCGCGAAACCAGCGGTGCGGACGTTCCGCTGGCTATCGACCATTTCCGCTATTTCGCGTCCTGCATCCGAGCACAGGAAGGGGGGATCAGCGAAATCGACAGCGAAACTGTCGCTTACCATTTCCATGAACCTCTGGGCGTCGTGGCGCAAATCATCCCGTGGAACTTCCCGCTGCTGATGGCCTGCTGGAAAATGGCACCGGCGCTGGCTGCCGGTAACTGTATTGTTCTCAAACCGGCTAAACTCACGCCGCTTTCCGTACTGCTGCTGATGGAGCTGGTGCAGGACATTCTGCCGCCAGGCGTCATCAACGTGGTCAACGGCGCGGGCGGCGAAATTGGCGAATATCTGGCCACCTCCAAACGTATTGCCAAAGTCGCGTTCACCGGCTCGACTGAAGTCGGCCAGCAAATTGCCGGTTACGCCGCGCAGAATCTGATCCCGGCCACGCTGGAGCTGGGGGGGAAATCGCCAAATATTTTCTTCGCTGATGTGATGGATAAAGAAGACGAGTTCTTCGACAAAGCGCTGGAAGGATTCGCGCTGTTTGCCTTTAATCAGGGTGAAGTCTGTACCTGCCCGAGCCGCGCGCTGGTGCAGGAATCCATCTATGAACGCTTCATGGAGCGTGCGATTAAGCGCGTCGAGGCCATCAAAACCGGCAACCCGCTGGATATGGAAACGCAGATGGGCGCGCAGGTCTCTGCCGGACAGATGAAAACCATTCTGGACTACATTGAAATCGGTAAAAAAGAGGGCGCGGAAGTGCTGACCGGCGGCGCGAAGAAAAAGCTGGAAGGGTCCCTCAACGAAGGTTATTACCTGCAACCGACCATCCTGCTGGGTAAAAACAACATGCGCGTCTTCCAGGAGGAAATCTTCGGACCGGTGCTGGCGGTGACGACATTTAAAGATATGGATGAAGCGCTGCAAATTGCCAACGATACCGCCTACGGGTTGGGTGCGGGCGTCTGGAGCCGCGACGGCAACGTGGCGTATCACATGGGGCGAAACATTCAGGCGGGACGCGTCTGGACCAACTGCTACCACGCCTATCCGGCGCACGCCGCCTTCGGTGGTTACAAGCAGTCAGGCCTTGGCCGTGAAACGCATAAAATGATGTTGGATCACTATCAGCAAACGAAATGTTTACTCGTTTCGTATTCAAGCAAACCGATGGGGTTATTCTAAGCACCGGGCAGTCTGCTAAACCCCTCCCGGCCTCCCCTTCGCAGGGGGAGGAGCAAAAACGCGATCTGCTCCCTCCCCTGCGAAAGGGAGAGTTGGGGTGGGGTATTAATGGTGACTCAGAACGAAATCAAATCACGCCATTCGGCGGCATCACTACCTGACGGCTGCGCAGGAAAAACACCACCAGCGCCAGCCACGAAAGGCCGCTTAACAGGTTGAACATATTGAACATCCCCGCACCGCCTTCAACGTAAGCCACTTTCGCAAGCTCTATCCCAAGTGTGAAAATCATCATGCTGATGACACCCATCGCCGCAGAAACCGTGCCTTTGCTCATGTCGCTGGAGAACAATGTCAGGCGGTACAGACCGGCGTTTGCCACACCGATCCCAAAAGCATACAGGCTCAGACCGGCGGTCATCCACAGATAGGCGTGAGAGGAGACCACTGTCGCGGCGGCGGCGATCAGCAGGCCGATCACCATCGGACCCGCGCCCAGTTTGATCAAATATTCCACCGTGCGTTTTCCGGTCAGACGCGCCAGCGTGACGTTACCGACGATCAGCGCACCGAAAATCGGCACCTGCAACAGGCCGTAATCGTAGGTCGAAAGCCCTTCACCACTGATCAAAATCACCGGCGATTGTGCGATCCACGTCAGCAGCGGCAGGCTGGCAAAGCCAATCGCCAGCGCGCCGCACACGAACTGACGGTTCTTCAGCACGTGTTTGTAATCGCGCAGCAGGCTTGGCATGGAGAACGGTTCGCCAAGGCGCGATGCGGTTTCTGGCATCGATTTCCACAGACCCCATAGCGCAATGGCGGCGAGCGCGGCGAAAATCACGAACATCAGTTGCCACGGCGCGACGTGGATCAACGCAGCACCGGCCAGCGGGCCGAGCAGCGGGGCTATCAACGCCACGTTTGCCATCATCGCAGTGATTTTAATGCACACCGATTCCTCGAAGGATTCCTGTATCGCGGCATAACCCACTGCGCCGATAAAGCACAGGCTGATGCCTTGCAGAAAACGCATCACCATAAACTGTTCAATGTTCTGCACGAACAAAATCGCCAGGCAGGTGATGATAAAAAAGATGACGCCGGTAAGCATGACCGGACGACGTCCGCGGCGGTCAGACAGTGGCCCGAGCAGCCATTGCAGGAACATCCCGCCGGCAAGATACGCGGTCATCGAGGTAGGCACCCACTCTTCACCGGCGTTGAAATTGGCCACGACAGCCAGCATGCCCGGTTGGATCATATCGTTGCCGATATAGGTCGCGAACTCGAACAGCACCAGACACAGAGGGAACAGAAGCGCCTGCCGCCCGAGAAGGGACGCAGTATTTGGAGAATTATGCATTTTTGTTATTTCACAGACTGAGGCTAATTGTTTGAAAATTAGCGAAATAGTAGAGACTGTCCGGGCGGGTTTCGCAAGCGAGGCAGTAATGTTGGCTATTTTGCCCATTTTTTGAGCGCGGTGCAATCCTCGGATTCACCTTCAGCACAATCTGAGAATGGTACTTTTGCCTTGTTAGCCGTCTGAAAGCTGGATAGGCTGCAAACACCACATCAACGGGAAGGAATTTGCGGGTCATGAGCGAAAAAATAAGCTGGATAGATAATCTGCGCGCGCTCGCCTGCATGATGGTAGTGATGGTCCACGCCAGCACCTCGCTGGTGGTAAATTTCGCGGCGGTACATACCGCGGAGTGGACGGTGGCAAACCTGCTTAATTCGGCGTCGCGTGTTTGCGTGCCGCTGTTCTTCATGATTTCCGGGGCGCTGTTTTTTGGCGAGAGAAGCGCACAAAAACGGCATTTTCTGCGCGTAACGCTCTGCCTGTTGTTCTACAGCGCTGTCTCGCTGCTCTACATTCTCACCATGACAAAAATCGGGTTTTGGCCGTCTCTGCGGCTGATAGTGGAAAAACCGGTGTTTTATCACCTTTGGTTTTTCTACGCCATCATCGTAATTTATCTGCTTTCCCCGCTGATTCACGTCAAAGCAGTCTCCGGAAAATATTTGCTGATTGCCGGTATCCTGCTCGGCGTACTGGCGAATCCGCAACTGCCGGCGCTGAACTGGCAGAAAATCCATCTTTTACCGCTGGATCTGTATATCGGCGGCGATACGTTTTATTACGTCCTCTACGCCCTGATGGGACGCGCCATCAGCCAGCTCGACACCCGAAAATCTGGCATCACGCTGGCCGCCGCCGCTATTTTCGTTCTCAGCACACTGGCCATCGCCGCAGGCACTTACCGGCAGATGCAGATCAACCAGAACTTCGCCGACACCTTTTACGTCTACAGTGGCCCGCTGGTGTTTATCTCGGCGATGGCGCTATTTGTGACATTTAAAAATGCGCTATCAAACAGCATCCTGCCGGGATTTAGCTTGATCTCCCGGCATTCTCTGGCTATCTACGGCTTTCACGCATTGATCATTATTGCCCTGCGTAGCCGTCACCTCGATTTACCACAGTTTCCGCTGCTTAACGTCGCGTACCTGTTTATCTGCGGTTTGGGCGGTGGATTAGGGCTGGCGATGTTATTAGCGAAAATCGATCGGCGGAAGTGGGTGAGCTGAGGGTAAACTGAAATTAATTTACCTCGTGAATCTATCTTAACTATATTATTGATTCGTGTTTAATTATTGATTGTTATATTTAAAGTTAAAAATGAGTTTCAGTAATAATCTATCTTAGATACTAAATTCGAAGTCATTTCGATTTGTATATTTCATTATATCTACGTGAAAGACACAGTTACTATTTTGCCTCATTTATTTGAGCAAATGACGATGAACCTATGGCCACCCTTTGAAATTAACGGTGTTCGCTACGTGCTGGACCACCTTAGGGCCACAACTCTGACTGCCGTGAGGCCTGCCAGTAGTCATTTCGCTTCCCGTAGTATCCGCGTATTTATTATTTTTAGTGATCATTGTTTTACGGCACATACGGCAGTGTCCGAAAATTGGGTTTATCCCTATAGTATCGGGCGTCATAAACGTTATTTTTGCCATGAACGTTATTCTTGCTCAAAGCATTTACCTGAACTTGTTATTAAGCTTATTAATGACAATGCAATACTCGGCAGAACATTGCATCAACACCATGAAACTTTTTTCTATCTTGAAGAATATTTTATGGGCGTGGATTATCGTTTATTTTTTGAAATAACCCAAAGCCAGCATCCCTGCAGTGAAATACGTTTAAAAGTGACTACTGCATATCCTTTGGAAAAATGGGCAGCGCCGGTGGGAACCACAGGCCGGTTTAGCTTTTGGCATATATTTGATGCAAGACTCAATGGATTAAAACTGCCGACAAGGCGCAGATAGCAAAAAAGCGACTTAGCGTCGCTTTTTTGTCATTTCCTGCACTATCAGGTGGAGGTCTTTAGAAAACTTTCTTATCGCGGCACGGCCAGCGGCCTTTGAAGGCAGACACTGACGTACTGTTTAGCTCAGCTATTCAGTCCCACAAATCGTCAGTGGGTAAAATCTTACTCACTACCCGCTTAATTTGCAACCGGTCTTCCACTCATTCCCACCGTTCCTGCGCCCGCCTGAATTGCCTTGCAGATGAAAATCCGGCGGCCAGCGCGGCTTTTTCAATGCCTGCGCCTTGCTGAATGCGCTGCTGTGTGATGGCGATACGCAGCTGCTCATGGTAATCACGCACGCTGATGCCCAGATGCTGACGGAACAGGCGCGTCAGGTGGCGGCTGCTGATATGGGACCGGGCGGCGACGTCTTCCACCTGCCACGGAGATTCAGGTTCGGCGGCCATCAGGTTTTGTGCGCGGTGAACGGCGGGGTGCAGGTGATTGCGGTAGCGCAGCCACGGGGAGAGTTGCGGATCATCACCGGCGCGGCGGAAATAAACCACCATTTCGCGGGCGACGTCCAGCGCGGCCTGTGGCCCTGAATGCGTGGCGATGAGATGTAACGCCAGATCGATACCGGCGCTGATGCCGGCACTGGTCAGTACGAAGCGGTCTTCAACAAATATCCGGTTATCTTTTACCTGCGCGGCAGGCACCTGCTGACGTAAACGGTCGATCACGTCGTGATGCGTCGTACACTGATAACCGTCCAGCAGCCCGGCTTTTCCGGCCAGCAGGCTGCCCGAGCAGATGCATACCAGCGTGACATGGCCTTGTTCGATAGCACTTTTTTGCTGACGCAGCCAGTTACAGGTGGTCTGCGCGACCGGTGAGGAAAAATTTTCCACCGTTTCGGTCACGCCTGGCATGATCAAAATACTGCCCTGCGGCAGGGTGGCAGGGAGTGGCTGCAAATGGGACACCGTCAACCCGGTGGACATCGTCACTTCCGCCTGCGGACCGATGTAATGCAGCTGAAATTGTCCGGCCAGCCGCAGCGCTTCTGCCGGGCCAGTCAGATCTAACGACATCACGCCCGGTAGCGTCACAAAGTAGACATTTCGCTGCATATCGTTTCATTTACCCGTTCGCACAAAAGCGTATTTTCACACAGCCCGGTCGAGTTCCGCCAGCGCGCCGTCCACGTTAGTGATAGTGGCAAAGCGGTCGGCCAGCACCAGCTCGGTATGACGTTTGATTGAACCGGCGGAGAACACCTCCCCGCTGGCGTGCGTCATCGGGAACGTCATCGTCGCTTCGGTCACGAACGTCACCTTGTAGCCGATATCCGACGCCACGCGCGTCGTGGTCTCGCAGCACTGTTCGGTGCGCATTCCGGCGATAATCAGATGTGTAATGCCTTTCTCGCGCAGCCAGGCGTCCAGCCCGGACTCCAGCAACGCGTTGTGGACATTTTTGTGAACGGTTTTTTGCGGCGTATGGCTGAGGAATGTCATTGGCGTGACCAGCCCGGACGCCAGTGAGAATACGCCTTCCGCGTTAACGTGGAACACATCCACGACCGGAACATTTCGCGTCTGGCAGCCGTCGATCAGGCGGGTCAGGGCGTGCTGAAATGCCGGAAGATCGTCTTTCTGCCAGAACTCTTT
This sequence comes from Rahnella sp. 1L-D-7-B-C2, assembly GCF_057290995.1. Taxonomy (NCBI): domain Bacteria; kingdom Pseudomonadati; phylum Pseudomonadota; class Gammaproteobacteria; order Enterobacterales; family Yersiniaceae; genus Rahnella; species Rahnella sp. 1L-D-7-B-C2. The sequence continues at coordinate 111,450 of NZ_JBXAVQ010000004.1, forward strand.
TTGTTCGAAGGAACGTTGAACGTCGATATTTAACAGGGCACTATTTGTCATTTTCGGACTCCATCTGGTGAGCATGAAACCAGTGTGCGCCTGAAAAAGATGCGGGGGAATGCCAAAAACGGACATGATGCTGACCACAGCGGACGACCTGCGCCGTCCGCTGAAAACAATCAGATTTTCTGGTTGGCGCGCCAGTGGTGATAATCGATGTGGTCGGCCTGGAAATCTGTAGCTTCGGCGTTGCCGGTCAGGCGGTAGGCCAGCTGGAAGGCGAAATCGAATGCCAGTCCTAATCCTTTGCCGCTCAGCAGATTGCCGTCTTCGACGAAGGACTGATTCACGTAAACGCCGTCTTTGACATCTTTGTATAAATCCCCGGAGCACACATAGCGGCGGCCTTTCAACAGGCCGTTGCCGCCGAGCACGCGCGCAGCGGCGGAACACAGCGGACAAATCAGTTTACCGGCCTCGTCGTGGCGACGGACAAACTCCACCACCTCTCTGCTGGCCGCCAGCGCCACGGAACCTTCCGGGCCACCGGGCATCACCACCGCGTCAAACAGGCGATCGCCCTGCGCGCTCAGCAATTCATTGGCCTGCATCTGAATGCCGTGATAACTGCGCAGTGTCTGACTTTTCTGGCACGCCAGCGTGGTGACCTGAATCTCCAGCCGTTCGAGAATATCGAGCACAATTACCGCTTCACCTTCTTCAAATCCGTCTGCCAGCAGGAGTGCGACCTGCTTTTTTGCGTTGTCCGTTACCATCATGCAAATGTCCTCTGAGAAAAAAAATCAGAGGACATCATAAATTGAAACGGTGTTTTGATATTGTGATTTGCGTGGCAGACCGGAAAAATGCAGGTTAGAAAACCAGCTGCACTTTTGAGGCTTTGGATTTATCCAGTGCAAACTCCAGCGCTTCCAGTAAATCACCCTGCGGGAATTCGGCGGAGAGCAATGGCATTGGATCGACGGTTTTATTCGCCAGCCATTCCACCGCCGTGTTGAACTCTTCGGTGAAGCGGAAGCTGCCGACCCAGTTAATTTCTTTGGCAATCAGCATCATCAGCGGAAATTCATTGACCACCGGCCCCATCCCGACCTGGACCAGCGTACCGCGCGCGCGGGTGACTTCCAGACAGCGGCGGATGGATGAAGGGTGGCCGGAAGCGTCGAAGGATACATCGAAAAAGCCTTTTTCGGCCTGATACGCGGTGAAATCGCCCTGTGCGGCGTCCAGCGCTTTGTCGGCACCGACGGCGAGTGCCAGCGTGCGGCAGCGTTCGCTCGGGTCCGTCACGACAATTTGCGCCGCGCCCTGGGCTTTCGCCGCCAGCACAATCAGGCAGCCAATCGGCCCAACGCCGGACACGAATACCGTTTTGCCACGCACATCACCGGCCTGATTCACCGCGTGAATAGCAACGGCCAGCGGTTCGGCGAACACCATCAGCCGGTCACTGACCTGATTGTCGTAAGGAATGCACTGATCGCTGTCGACGATTTTGTATTGGGTAAACGCGCCGTTGATGTGCGGGAAATACATCGCGCTGCCGAAAAATTTCATCGTCGTGCATTGGTTTTCGTCGCCGGACAGGCAGTATTTACAGGTTTTGCACGGCTTGCTTGGGTTGAGCGCCACTTTCTGGCCAGGCTGTAAACGCGGGTTGTCAGATTTCTCCACCACGCCGACCACTTCATGGCCGAGCACCATCGCTTCGCGCACTTTGAAATCACCGACGGCGCCGTGTTCGTAGTAATGCAGATCGGAGCCGCAGATGCCGCCGCGGGTAATTTTCACCAAAGTACCCTGGCCTGTGTAATCAATTGTCTGGTCGATGACCGAAACGTCTTTTTTTCCGGTCACGACGCAGGATTGCGTGGCAGTAGTCATGGATTTCTCGCTCTTTAAAGGGGGCGTGTGTTGCCTGATTATCCCCAGTAAAGAGCGTTTGGGCGGTGAAAAATGTGATCGCCATCACTTTGTGCCGTGTTACGAAAACCTGTTACCCATAACTTGAACGGACTCATCTTTTTCGCGCAGGAATACTGAGGATCAGATGGGTGATCACGCCGCCGAGCAGCCCCCAGAATGCCGATCCTACGCCCAGCAACGTCACGCCGGATGCGGTGATCAGAAACGTAATGATTGCCGCGTCGCGCTGATGTTCGTTTTCCAGCGCGCGATACAAACTCCCGGCAATCGTGCCGAGCAGCGCCAGACCAGCGATGGTGTGGATCAGCGCTTCAGGCAGCGCGGTAAAGACCATGCCAATCGACCCGCCAAACACTCCGGCAATCAGATAAAACACGCCCGCCGCGACCGCGGCCATATAACGCTTTTTCGGATCGGGATGAATATCCTCGCCCATACAAATCGCGGCGGTAATGGCGGCGATACAGATGGTAAAACCGCCGAACGGTGCCAAAATCAACGCAGTCAGCGCTGTCCAGGAAATCAACGGTGAAACCGGCAGGTTGTAACCGTGCGCTTTCAGCGTGGCAATGCCGGGTGCGTTTTGCGACGCCATCGTCACTACAAAGAAAGGAATTCCGATACCGATAATCGAGGATAGCGTGAAATGCGGCATCACAAACTCCGGCGTGGCAAAGGTCAGCGTCTGGCCGTGCAGCGCGATATCGCCCTGTAATCCGGCGACGATAAGCCCTGCGGCCAGCGCGAGCACCACTGCGTAACGGGGCAGGGCGCGTTTCGCCAGCAGATAAACCAGGCACATCGTTCCCGCCAGCGCGAGATTGCTTTGCAGTGACGTGAAGGCGTTCAGCCCGAACCGCAACAGGATCCCGCCGAGCATTGCGGCCGAGAGCGCCTGTGGAATGTAATGCATCAGTCTGGCGAATAATCCTGTGACGCCGCACAGCAGAATCAGCCCGGTAGCAAACACGAAAACGCCAATCGCTTCGTTGATCGAGGTACCGGGCAGGCTGGTGACCAGCAGCGCCGCGCCAGGCGTTGACCACGCGGTCACCACCGGCGTGCGGTAATACAATGATAAACCGATGCTGGTGACGCCCATTCCCAGGCCGAGCATGCTCAGCCAGCCGCCAATCTGCCCCGCAGTGGCACCTGCCGCCTCTGCGGCCTGAAAGATAATCGCCGCAGAGCTGGTATAACCGACTAAAACCGCGACAAATCCGGCGATCACCGCCGAAAACGTGAGATCCCTGACGCTGAAACGTGACGACATGGCTGAAAAATCCTTCTGGCGAAAAGAACGACAGTTGCAATAAACTGCATGGAGATTACTTATATTTAACAGAGAGAAAGCCCATGAGCCAATCTGATCACATTGTTATTCGCCCATTAACATCCGCTGACCGTGAAGGCTGGGAAACGCTGTGGCGCGATTATCTCGATTTTTATCAGTCAAGGCTCGACCCTTCGCAGTTTGATTTCACGTTCCAGCGTCTGTCGGACCCGGACTACGCGGGTATGTTTGGCTTTTTGGCGGAATATCAGGGGAAACTGGTCGGGCTGGTGAACTGCCTGAATCACGATCACGGCTGGCATATGAATCAGGTGGTATACCTGCAGGATTTATATGTCGATGACAGCACGCGCAATCTTGGGATCGGGCAGAAGCTCATTGAAGCGGTGTACGCTTACGCCGACGAGAACGGCAAAGCCAACGTGTACTGGATGACGCAAACCACCAACCACACCGCGCGCAAACTGTATGACCGGGTTGGGCAGCCGACCAACTTTATGAAATATATCCGTTAAAGCGGTTTGCGCATGTTCATTTTGGTGGTGACGTAACCCAGGCTGGCGTACAACGCCTGTGCGCCCGGATTGCTGGCGAAAACATTCAGTTCGATCGCCACACTGCCGAGTTGGCGCAGGCGTTCCTCCATCAGACGAAACGCGGCGGCGGCATGTCCCTGACGGCGAAATTGCGGATAAACCGTCAGCTCATACACAAACGCGCTGCGCACGCCGTACCGTTCCACGTTGGCAAACCACAGATAGCCGGCGGTTTCGCTTTGTTCGTCGGCTTTAATTTCAAACAGATAATGATCGGGCGTGTTGATGCCCTGCGGCAGCGCGTTCTGCGTTGAACTTCGCGCGCGTTCAAGGGCCGTCTCTTCCAGCCACAAACCGGCTGTCACATTTTCTTCGGCGTAATCTATTGCCAGCTGCTCTGCGAATTCCTCAAAGAACGTGGCGTTCATGGGCACTAATACAGTCATCCTTTCCCTCTGCGTTATTTAATGATTTCCGGTTTTTTATACGGCGTCACATAGCATTCGCTGATGGTGGTCGAATGGCTTTCCGCCTGCGTGATGATGTAGCCGTTGTCGGTCAGCGCTACCGAACTGTACGGCGTCTGATTGTCTTTATCCGCCACCACTTCCTGGAAAGACTGAATGATTTTGGCTTTCTTACCGGCGCGCGCCGGATCGTCCAGCCCTTCGACCTGAATCATCGCCTGCTTAAACTGATTGCTGAACGACGTTTTGCCAATCCGGCTTTCGATGATCGCTTTGATATTTACCGTCACCTCATTGCCCAGCAAAAACAGCGTATTGCTTTGGTAAACCAGCACGTTTTTGCGTTTAGACACCACAAAACCGTTCTCGATCACCTTCATTTTGTTGTTGTTGGCGTAGGTCACGTCATCCAGGCAAATGGTCTTATCGCCCACCTTAAACTGGTTAAAGCGGGTTTTGATTTCTTTCGGCGTCGATGCCGCCTGCGAGCACAGCGGCACAAGTAACAGCAGAGGTAAAAGCCATGACTTCATAGGAGTTTCCTGAACAGGTCTGAATTAGCCGACATAACAGCAGTATAGGGAGACGTGGGCAGGATGCGAACGTTTATCTTTTCGGGGAGAATTTTACCCGTTTTGGCTAAAGCATCTCCGGTCTGTGCCGATAATTCAGACGATAACGGAATTCCTGCTCATCCGCAGAGGACATGTATCAGGGACAGATAACCCATTTTCTACAGTGAGTTTTTCACAGCACGTTGACTGTTCCGGGGAGTTTTATGAGTCAGAGTCAGTCGTTCTCACCTGCGGCCACGGCTGCGCCAAAGAAGCAAAAAACACAGCAAAGAAAGGCGATGCGCACCCGCACGCTGATGCTGATTGTCGGGCTGCTGACCATCAGTCTGGGTTACATCATTACGGTCGGTTTGCTGAGCTGGCAGTCCGCCAATCAGCAACGTGATATCGCCCGCCGTTATCTTCAGCAGACCGCCAACACCGACGGTTATCTTGCCCGTCAGAAACTCGATACTGCACTCTATGCCGCCCGCGATCTGGGGCAGAGCATGCTGAGCCTGCGCGAAGCCGGACACGCCGACCGCAAACTGGCCGATACGTTGTTGCAAAACGCGCTAAAAAATCACCCGGATTTCCTCTCTATGTCGCTGGCGTGGGAGCCGGACGCGTTTGATGGCAAAGATGACGAGTTAGCCGCCCAGCCGGGGCAGGATCCGGACGGTCGCTTTGTCCGTTATGTTGACCGCGACACCAGCGGCAACGTCGTGCTGCACAACCTGACTGATTACGAAACGCCGGGCAGCGGCGATTATTATCTGCTGCCGCGCAAGCTGAAAAAAGAGGTGATACTCGAGCCTTATAGTTATCCGTACAACGGCGTCAATACACTGCTGACTTCGATTGCCGTGCCTATCATCGTCGAGGGCAAATTCCTGGGATCGGTTACGGCGGATTTCTCGCTGCAAACTTTGCAGACCATGGTCAACGGCATCAAACCCTATCAGGGCACCGGCTATGCGATGCTGTTTTCGCAGTCCGGTAATTACATTTCCTCGCCGCAAAAAGATCAGGTGACGAAAAAACTGGAAAACGATGCGCCGTTGCTGAAAAGCATCCAGACCGGCACATTTTTTAGCAGTGAGCAGCAGGATCCCATACTGGGCGAAAAAGCCTTCGCCGAATTTGTGCCGATTCAGATTGGCAATACCGGTACGCCGTGGATGCTGGGGATTGTGGCGCCGGTCAATGCGGTGATGAAAGAGAGCACGCGGCAGTTGTATTCCGCGCTGGTGCTGATGGTATTAAGCATCGTCGTAGTGTTTGCCGTGCTGAGCATTATTTTCACCCGCAAAGTGCTGCGGCCGGTCGGCGGTGAACCGGCAGATGCCGCGAAAATTGCGCTGACGGTGGCCGACGGCGATTTAACGCATCCGATTGTGACGCAGAAAAATGACCGCACCAGCATCTTCTTCGCGCTGCAAACCATGCAGGCACAGCTGCGGCACGTGGTGACTGACATTATTTCCACCAGTCACGCCGTCGGCAGCGGGGCGTCGCAGATTGCGGCGGGGAATATCGACCTGGCTTCGCGAACCGAGCAGCAGGCCGCCGCGCTGGAAGAAACCGCCGCCAGCATGGAACAGCTGACCGCTACGGTAAAACAAAACGCTGACAACGCGCACGTTGCTACCGAGCTGACCGAAAACGCCACCACGATTGCCGGAAAGGGGAATAGCATTATGTCCGACGTTGTGGGCATTATGGGCGAGATTGATGACAGTTCGCGTCGCATTGCTGACATTACTTCCGTTATCAACGGCATCGCGTTTCAGACCAATATTCTGGCGCTGAACGCGGCGGTTGAAGCCGCCCGCGCAGGAGAACAGGGGCGCGGATTCGCGGTAGTTGCAGCGGAAGTGCGCAGCCTGGCGCAGCGCAGCGCCGACGCGGTAAAAGAGATTTCCGCACTGATCGCGGAATCGACCTCACGCGTCGATCACGGTGTCGGGCTGGTAAAAAATGCCGGTGAGACGATGAAAGAGATCATGAAAGCGATCACCGACGTGCGCGACATCATGAGTGAAATCGTCTCGGCCTCCGACGAGCAGTCGCGCGGTATCACTCAGGTCACGCAGGCGGTGCATGAGATGGACGGCGTCACCCAGCAAAACTCCGCGCTGGTGCAGCAGGCCTCTGCCGCCTCGGCTTCGCTTGAAGATCAGGCACGCCGCCTCAACGAAATCGTGCAGGTGTTCCGGCTGAAATAGTGATTTACACCGCCTTCTCCCGCTGGGGAGAAGGCTTTTTCTGACGACACATCCCCTTTTCTGCGCTATGTTTTTTATCCTTTTGCTTTATTTCTTCAGGAGTTCGTCATGAGCCAGCCTTCGCTGATTTTATATTCCGACGCCAATTATTTCAGTCCTTACGTGATGTCAGCCTTTGTCGCGTTGACTGAAAAAGGCATTCCGTTTGAACTGGAAACTGTCGATCTGGCCGAAGCGGAGAACCTGAAGGAAACGTATTCGGCGATTTCCGTCACCCGCCGCGTGCCGACGCTCACCAATGGCACTTTTGTCTTATCTGAATCTTCTGCGATTGACGAATATGTTGATGAGCTGTTCCCCGCGCCGACGTTTCCGGCGATTTATCCGCTCGATCCGGAAAACCGCGCCAAGGCCCGCGAAGTTCAGGCCTGGCTGCGCAGCGATCTGATGCCTGTCCGTGAAGAACGTTCGACTGAAGTGGTGTTTGCCGGTGCGAAACGTCCGGCGCTGTCCGCCAAAGGTCAGCAGGCCGCCGAAAAACTTTACGCCGCCGCTGAGCGTCTGCTCGGTGATAAAACGCATTTGTTTGGTGAATGGAGTATTGCGGATGTGGATCTGGCGCTGATGCTGAACCGTCTGCATATAAACGGCGATCCGATGCCGGAAAAACTCGCCGCTTACGCCGAGGCGCAATGGCAAAGACCTTCAGTTTTAGAATGGCTGGCGTTATCAGCGAAGAAATAAAATGAAGGGCGCAGTCAGCCGAAAAACTGACTGCGCGAAAAAGCAGATTACAGAGATTTGGTCAGGAAAAAGCGCGTATGGGTGGAAGGTGCATCCTCCGGCGCACGGGAGTCATCGATGTAATCTTCCAGTGCCATCTGCACGTTATATCCCATACGTTCATAAAACGGACGCGCCTGAAAACTGAAGGTATCAACCAGTGAATACCGGCAGCCACGCGCTTTGGCTTCTTCTTCCGCTTCGGTAATCAGTTGCGTGCCGACATCTTTCCCGCGCAGTGACTCATCAACCCACAACATCTGAATGTACATCCACTTTCCGACAGTTTCAGCCACAATCCCGGCCTGCTTCTTGCCGTTCTCATCTTCAACAAATACGCCTAACTCACGGAGTGTTGGCCTGTGAATAAAGTTGCTGTTGAAATTACGCAGTTCTGTTTTGATCTCTTCAAGGTCTTCGGGGGACGGTGTATGGGTGAGACGGGTCTTCATGACAGGATTCCTTATAAGTGTCGGCAATCCAGAATAGACAATCGTGCAGGAAGTTTCCAATGAAGCCGAAACCAAAAAAAAAGCCTGTGGAAGATGGGCTTCCACAGGCTTTTCAGCGGGTTTTATCGGGGCGATGATCCGGCGTGACGATTATTTGTAGATTTCAGCGTCAGCGTGCAGTTTGTTGTTACCGGTCACGGAGATGATGCGGTAAGAAGACGCACCGGCATCTTTCGCCTGCTGTGACAGTTTCGCTTCCAGGCCACTCAGGGTGGTGGAGTTAGCGGCGGAGATAACACCGATTTTCTGCATGTCACCGGATGGCTGATTCACCTGCTGAGCCGCGAAGCTACCGAAAGAAATCAGGGAGAGGGTGGCAGCTACAGCAAAAATTTTGACGTTTTTCATGATAAGTATTCCATTCAGGTTTGTGAGAGTGAAAGGTGGTTGCCTTTCGATGGAGGTATAATAGGCCTGATGCGCGGAGATGAAAAACGGATTGATTTGAGCAAGTCATTCAAAATATTTGGTCTATTTTTTACGCAATTTTACGTCCCTGTGCGTGTACCTGACGAAACCCCCTGAATGCTGACGCAGCCTTAAACAACGTCACTTTATGCTGCTATTTTCTCCTTCCTGCTGATTTTTGGCGGGTTTGTCGATTCAGTGCTACGCTTTCAGGGTAGTATCAGAAACGGGTTGTGCGTGGGGCATGAAAATAAACCTGCCACCCAGACCGCAGCATCTTAAAGGTTCTGCTTTTGTTTGGCCGACTTGGCTGAACAATATTCACGGTAACGGAAATTTATTCGGAGGAGTCGAAAATGGGAATTTTATCCTGGATCATCTTTGGTCTTATTGCAGGTATTCTGGCTAAGTGGATCATGCCGGGCAAAGATGGCGGCGGTTTCATTCTGACTGTAGTACTGGGTGTTGTCGGTGCTGTAGTGGGTGGTTACATCAGTACTTTCTTCGGCTTTGGCCGCGTAGACGGTTTCAACTTCGGCAGCTTCGTTGTCGCGGTAATCGGTGCGATTGTGGTTCTGTTTATTTACCGCAAAATCAGGAGCTAATGGGTTTCCATTACGCCTGAAAAAGACAAAAGCCGCGCAGTGTCGCGGCTTTTTTGTATCTTAAAACCTCATTCTACCGGCGTTGTCGGCAATCTCACGATGTCCTGATTATCATTGCCCATCCAGTAAACCCCGTCATTTGACCAAAACGGCCCTTCGATAAAATCGAGCAAGTCGGAGTACTCTTCGTAGAACTGCTTACCGTCGCGGTTATACACCCGGATGTAACCTGAATAATGCCCGCCATCGCCCGGCATGGCCATGCGCGGAAGAAAATCGAACGTCCGGTATTCGCGCACGACATATTGCTTATTCGGACTCCAGGTTTCGGAAATCAGTTTTCCCTGCTTCCACCACTGATAGCTTCCTGTAATAAGAGCCACCAGCACCGCCAGCATTACCCAGCGTTTGCGCTGACGCCCCAGGGCTTCCTGACTTTTGATTTTCATACTGCGGGTGTCCTTTTCAGCATGTTTTGAAAAACTGACCCAAATGTGTCTGAAAAGTTGATGGTTGTCTTGTTAAAAATCGGTCGAAGTTAAATCGCCACCAGCCCCCGCACATTTTCTGCTTCCATGTCTTCCCCGCGTCCGCGTTTGACGATGCTGCCGCGTGACATCACCAGGTAGCTGTGGGCCAGATCGGCGGCGAAGTCGTAGAATTGCTCGACCAGCAGGATCGCCATATCGCCTCTGGCGGCCAGTTGTTTGATGACCGTGCCGATCTCTTTGATAACGGACGGCTGAATGCCTTCAGTGGGTTCGTCGAGGATCAGCAGGCTGGGTTTGCAGGCCAGCGCCCGGCCAATCGCCAGCTGTTGCTGCTGGCCGCCGGACAAATCACCGCCGCGGCGATGCTTCATTTCCAGCAGGATCGGGAACAGGTGGTAGATTTCGTCCGGCACCTGTTTCGCATCGCTGCCTGAAAAGCGCGACAACCCCATCAGCAGATTTTCTTCCACCGTCAGACGCGGAAAAATCTCGCGACCCTGCGGGACGTAGGCGATGCCTGCCTGGACGCGCTGATGCGGTCTGCGGGTGTTGATCACCTGATCCTGCCAGCGGATAGTGCCGGATTTCGCCGGGATCAGCCCCATCAGGCATTTGAGCAGCGTGGTTTTGCCCACGCCGTTGCGCCCGAGCAGGCAGGTGACTTCGCCGATTTTGGCATCGAACGACAGGCCACGCAGAATGTGGCTTCCGCCGTAAAACTGATTAAGCTCATTGACTTGCAACATGACTCTTTCCTCAGCGTCCTAAATAAACGTCGATAACCTGTTCGTTGGCCTGCACCTGTTTCAGCGAGCCTTCCGCCAGCACCTGCCCCTGATGTAGCACGGTGACGTGGTCGGCGATGCTTTCGACGAAGCCCATATCGTGTTCGACCACCATCAGCGAATGCTTGCCCGCCAGCTGTTTAAACAGCTCGGCGGTGTATTCGGTTTCGGCGTCGGTCATGCCTGCGGCGGGTTCGTCGAGCAGCAGCAAATGTGGCTCCTGCACCAGCAGCATGCCGATTTCCAGAAACTGTTTCTGACCGTGCGACAGCAAGCCCGCCGGACGATGTCGTTCGTTCGTCAGCCTCAGCGTGCCGAGCATTTCATCGATGCGGTCGCGCTGTTCGCTGCTCATTTTGGCGCGCAGGCACGCCCAGACTGATTTATTGGTTTTCTGCGCGATCTCCAGATTTTCAAATACGGTCAGCGCTTCGAAGACCGTCGGCTTCTGGAATTTGCGACCAATGCCGGACTGCGCGATGCGCACCGGATCGAGTTTGGTCAGATCGGTGCGCTGATCGTAAAACACCCTTCCGCTCTGCGGTTTGGTTTTACCGGTAATGACGTCCATCAGCGTGGTTTTCCCCGCGCCGTTAGGGCCTATCACGCAGCGCAGTTCGCCGACGCCGATGTTGAGCGACAAGTTGGTCAGCGCCTTAAAACCATCAAAACTGACGTTAATATTTTCCAGCTGCAAAATCGGATCGGTCTGTTCGCGGTGCCTGTCCGCCAGATGCGGCTGGGTAAACAAATCTTCGGTCATGGTCATCGGGCTCATCAGGATTTCCTCTTACGCAGCAGGCCAATCACGCCGTGCGGCAGGAACAGCGTCACGACAATGAACATGCCGCCAAGGACAAACTGCCAGTATTCAGGGATGGCGACGGTGAACCAGCTCTTCGCGCCGTTGACGATACCAGCGCCCAGAATCGGGCCGATCAGCGTGCCGCGCCCGCCGAGCGCTACCCAGATGGCGGCTTCGATGGAGTTGGTCGGCGACATTTCGCCTGGATTGATGATGCCGACCTGCGGCACGTACAGCGCGCCCGCCAGCCCGCACAGCATGGCGGAAACCGTCCAGACGAACAGCTTGAACCCTTTCGGATCGTAGCCGCAGAAAATCAGCCGGTTTTCTGCGTCGCGCACGGCGGTCAGCACCCGACCATATTTACTGCGCGCCAGCGCAAAGCCCAGCGCCAGACTGGCGACCAGCACGAATACGGTCATCAAAAATAATCCGACGCGGGTGCCGGTGGCGGTGACCTGAAAACCGAGCAGGGTGGTGAAACCGGTGAAGCCGTTATTGCCGCCAAAACCAGTCTCATTGCGGAAAAACAGCAGCATACCGGCGTAGGTCAGCGCCTGGGTCATGATCGAAAAATAGACGCCTTTGATTTTCGAGCGAAAGGCAAAGTAGCCGAACACAAACGCCAACGCACCGGGCACCAGCACGATCAGGCACAGCGCCCATGCGAAATGCTGAGTGCCTGCCCAGAACCACGGCAGCTCGGTCCACGAGAGAAAGGACATAAAATCAGGCAGGCCGCTGCCCGCCGCCTGGCGCATCAGGTACATGCCCATCGCGTAACCGCCGAGGGCGAAAAACAGCCCATGGCCGAGAGACAGCAGACCGGCGTAGCCCCACACCAGATCGAGGGCGATCGCGACGATCGCATAGCAGAGGATCTTACCGACCAGCGTCAGAGTGTACGTGGAGATCGAAAGCGGATTCTCCGCCGGCAGCAACGCCAGAAAAGGCATGACAATCAGCGCGATTAACACCACCGCGCCTACGGAAATCGCAATCTTCGGCGCTTTTTGTACGCCGGTCAGGGTTAAAGGTTGGCTCATCAGTCAATCACCCTGCCTTTGAAGGCGAAGAGTCCCTGCGGACGTTTCTGGATAAACAGGATGATCAGCGCGAGGATCAGGATTTTCCCCAGAACCGCGCCGATTTCCGGCTCAAGAATTTTGTTCACAATGCCCAGACCAAAGGCCGCGACCACCGTTCCCGCCAGTTGCCCCACGCCGCCGAGCACCACGACCAGGAAGGAATCAATGATGTATCCCTGACCGAGCTCGGGGCCGACGTTACCGAGCTGCGAGAGCGCCACGCCGCCCAAGCCTGCGATGCCGGAACCAAGGCCGAACGCCAGCATATCGACGCGGCCGGTCGGCACACCGCAGCAGGCGGCCATCGCACGGTTTTGCGTTACGGCGCGCACGTTCATGCCGAGGCGCGTTTTATTGAGCAGCAGCCACGTCAGCGCGAGCACCAGCATGACGAAAATGATCACCGCGATGCGGTTGTAAGGCAGCACCAGATTCGGCAGCAGCTGAATGCCGCCGGAGAGCCAGCCGGGGTTAGCGACCTCAAGGTTCTGCGCGCCAAACAGTACGCGCACGCCCTGGATAAGGATCAGGCTGATGCCCCAGGTGGCCAGCAGCGTTTCCAGCGGGCGGCCATATAAATGGCGGATCACCGTGCGCTCCAGCGCCATACCGATCCCGGCGGTGATGAAAAACGCCACCGGCAGCGCGACCAGCGGATAAATCGCCAGCAGCCCCGGCGCGTAGTGCTGAAACAGCGACTGCACCATGTATGTCGAATACGAGCCGAGCATTAACATTTCGCCGTGCGCCATGTTAATCACGCCCAGCAGACCGTAGGTGATCGCCAGCCCCAGTGCGGCGAGCAGCAGAATCGAGCCCAGCGATAAACCGGTAAACGCCTGGCCGAGCAGATCGCCTATCAGCAGGCGGTGTTGCACGGCTTTCAGGCTGACAGCGGCGGCGGCACGCACGGTGGCGTCGGCTTCGGTTTTTGGATCGGTCAGGCTTTGCAGACGGCCTTGTGTATCCGGATCGCCGGAGGTGCCGAGCAGCTCGACGGCTTTCAGGCGCACCTGCGGATCTGCGTCCGCCAGCTGTAAATTCGCCAGCGCGATGGCCAGCGCGTCATACACCGTGCTGTCTTTTTCCAGTTCAAAGCGACGGGTGAGCAACGGCAGCTGATCGGCCTGCGCTTCACGCTGTAAGGATTTTGCCGCCTGCAAACGCACGGCGCTGTCGGTACTGACTAAACGGTGGGCGGAAAGGGCGTTGGCGATGAGAATGCGCAGACGGTTGTTCAGCCAGACTTTTTTGATGTCGCCCTGCGGTCTGGCATCCCCTTCCAGCGGCGTAAGCTGGTCGCCGTTTTGAGTGAAGGCGTGATTAGATTCGTCGATAACGACGTTTTCCTGCTTCAGCGCCTCGAGCAGCGGCAGCCTTTCCGGCTGCGGATCCACCGCCCATTCTTGTAATAGCACGGCCTGCTGGCTGCGGCTGGCGGCAGCAAAGTCATTCGCCGCCCCGGCCTGCGCCAGCAACGGAAGGCAACAAAGCAGGAAAAGCAGTGGCCTGAAGTGAGATAAAAAATGCGTCATGATGTTTTCCTGTTGCCCGGAGTTCGTTGCTAAACCCCCTCCCAGCCTTCCCCTTCGCAGGGGGAGGAGTGAAAAGCGCCGATCTGCTCCCTCCCCTGCGAAGGGGAGGGCTGGGGTGGGGTATTAATGGCGAATCATGAGTTATCAGTTCGTCGTTTTCACCGGAGTGTCTGGCTTTTTATCGTTACCCGCGATATACGGGCTCCACGGCTGGGCGCGGATCGGTTTGTCGGTCTGCCAGACCACATTGAACTGCCCGTTGGATTCGATTTCCCCGATCATCACCGGTTTGTGCAGGTGATGGTTGGTGGCATCCATCGTCAGTGTGAAACCGGAAGGAGCGGCGAAGGTCTGCCCGGCCATTGCGGCGCGAACTTTATCCACGTCAGTCGTTCCGGCTTTTTCCACCGCCTGCGCCCACATATGGATGCCCACGTAGGTCGCTTCCATCGGGTCGTTGGTCACCGCAGAGTCGGCGTTCGGCAGTTTGTGGGCTTTGGCGTAAGCCTTCCATTCGGCGACGAATTTCTTGTTGGTCGGGTTATCGACGGACTGGAAGTAGTTCCACGCCGCGAGATCACCCACCAGCGGTTTGGTGTCGATGCCGCGCAACTCCTCTTCGCCCACCGAGAACGCCACCACCGGCACATCGGTCGCTTTCACGCCCTGATTCGCCAGCTCTTTGTAGAACGGGACGTTGGAATCGCCGTTGATGGTGGAGATCACGGCCGTTTTGCCGCCCGCCGAGAATTTCTTAATGTTAGAGACGATAGTCTGATAATCGCTGTAACCGAACGGCGTGTAGACCTCTTCGATATCACTGTCCTTCACGCCTTTGGAATGCAGGAAGGCGCGCAGAATTTTGTTGGTGGTGCGCGGATAGACATAATCCGTGCCGAGCAGGAAGAAGCGTTTCGCCGCGCCGCCGTCTTCACTCATCAGATATTCCACCGCCGGGATCGCCTGCTGGTTAGGCGCAGCGCCGGTGTAGAACACGTTCGGTGACATCTCTTCGCCTTCATATTGCACCGGGTAGAACAGCAAACCGTTCAGCTCTTCGAAGACCGGCAGCACCGATTTACGCGAGACCGACGTCCAGCAGCCAAATACTACGGCGACTTTATCCTGCGTCAGTAACTGGCGCGCTTTTTCGGCGAACAGCGGCCAGTTAGAGGCCGGATCGACCACCACCGGTTCCAGCTTTTTGCCCAGCACGCCGCCTTTGGCATTGATGTCATCAATGGTCATCAGCGCGATGTCTTTCAGCGGCGTTTCAGAAATTGCCATGGTGCCGGAAAGGGAGTGCATGATACCGACCTTGATGGTCTCGGCAGCCTGTGCGCTCCAGGCTAATCCCATGCTGACTACAGTGGCGGACAGAGCAAAGGCTTTAATAAAACGTCGACGTTGCATAGATGTACCCTCTGAGAATGAGTGAAGAGAACGCTGTTATGGTGAAAGTCGAAAACACATTTAAAAAAGTCATGACGGAAGGCTTCCGTCATTCTCCGCCCGGGCCTGATGCAGCATATGCAGTGTAATTTTGCGCACCTCGGCTTTGCTGACGGCAATATGGTCGTGTAGCTGGCGTTGTGCCTCCTCAGTGCGTTGCCCGATGATGGCGAGCAAAATGCCCGCGTGTTCTTGATAGGTGGCGTTCACCCGTTCATCTTTGGTGAAATCCAGCCGGCGGATGATGCGGATTTTCTCGGTCAGCTCGCGGTGAATACGCGCCATTTCGGCGTTACCGGCGGCGGAGACCAGCGTCATGTGAAATTCTTCGTCGAAACGCGATACCGTCTGGCCGTCTTCGAGGCGTGGCTGGTCTATCCAGAAATCTTTCAGCTCGGCCAGTTGTAAGGGCTGTGCTTCGGGCGGGCAGGCGCACAGGCGTTTTACCGCTTCCAGTTCCAGCACAATGCGCAGATCGTAGAGCTGCTCGAAGAAGTCGAAATCGAACGGGCGCACCTGCCAGCCGCTGCGGAAAAAGACTTCGACGTAACCTTCGCGCTCGAGCCAGAACAGCGCCTGACGCACCGGTGTGCGGCTAACTTCCATGCGATCGGCGATGTCGTTCTCGCTAAAACGGTCGCCCGGCAGCATGCGGAAGCTGAAAATATCGGCCTTCAGCTGCTGATAAATACGTTCCGCCAGCCCCTCAGGACGGTTGCTTTTCGTACGTGTCGATTTGGCGCCTGTCAGTTGCATAAAAAGTCCCTTGTGGTTTTCACCTGCTTAAACCGCTAAATCCAGCCACAGCAGCGCATCACCTGGCCCGACCGGACGGCCCTGCTGGCAGCTGATTTTTAATACCGTTCCGGCGCAAGGCGCGTTGACCGACAGCTCCATTTTCATGGCCTCGACGACGATCAGCGGTTGGCCTTCCACCACCTGCTGGCCCGGCTCGACCAGGATTTTCCAGATATTGCCGTTGAGATCGGCGCTGACCAGATGCCCGTCCTGATCCGCATCGTCCTCTACTAACTGGACGGCGTTGGCAGCCGCTTCCACCGCCGCGCTTTCCGCTTCATGCCAGTGCGCCACCTCTCTGGTAAAGGCGTCGGCCTGTTTTGTGCGAAAGTCAGCGATATCGGCGGCGTTGTCGGCAAGGAATTGGGTATATTGCGCAAAATCGAACTCGGTCTCTTCGATGCGCACCTGCGCACGGCCTTCACGGAAGGCGTCGCGCTGGGCGTCGAGCTCCGCTTCGGTCACTTCATAGAAGCGCACCTGATCGAAGAAGTGCAGCAGCCACGGCTCGCCGTTCCTGAACTGTTGGTTTTTCAGGAATTTGTTCCAGATCGGCAACGTGCGGCCAACCAGCTGATAGCCGCCCGGCGAATCCATGCCATAGATGCACATATACATCCCGCCGATGCCGACGGTGCCTTCGGCGGTGTAGGTGCGTGCCGGATTGTATTTGGAGCTGAGCAGGCGATGGCGTGGATCGACCGGCACCGCACAGGGCGCGCCGAGGTACACATCGCCCAGCCCGAGAATTAAATAGCTGGCGTCGAAAATGATATTTTTGACTTCTTCGCGGCTTGCCAGCCCGTTGGTGCGCTGGATGAAATCGACGTTATTGGGCAGCCACGGCGCATCGGCACGCACGGTTTGCTGATAGCGTTCCACCGCGCCAAGCGTGGCGGAATCTTCAAACGCCATCGGCATATGCACGATGCGGGTCGGAATTTTGAGCTGGCTGACATCCGTCAGGCTTTGTTCGAGCGCCAGTAAATGTTCAAGCAGCGCGCCCTGATGCAGCACGCGACTGTCATAACGGATTTGCAGAGACCGTACGCCCGGCGAGAGCTCTTCGATGCCCTCCTGACCGGCCGCGCGGATGGCGTTCATCAGCAGATAAATGCGCATCCGCACCGCCAGATCCAGCACGTTGTCGCCGTACTCAATCAGCACGTAGCCGTCGCCCGCCTGCCGGTATTCCACCGACGGGCGCTGCGCCGTGGCCGGTAACGCCGCGAGAATGGTGGCGGACGTGGTGGCGTCTGGCAGCAGCGACGGTACCGGGAGTGCCATGGCGTTCACCGGCATCAGCGAATCGAGGGTGCCTTGCTGCGCCAGTTCCAGCGCCTGTGCCTGCTCGAAACTGATCGGATGGAAGCGGATTTTATCGCCCGGTTTTACCTGTCCGACTTTCCACAGTTCGGCTTTGGCGATGGTCACCGGGCAGACAAAACCGCCGAGGCTTGGCCCGTCGCGGGTCAGGATCACCGGGAAATCGCCGGTAAAGTTGATGGCGCCAATGGCGTATTCGCAGTCATGCACGTTCGACGGATGCAGACCGGCTTCACCGCCGTCCTGCCGTGCCCACTGCGGTTTCGGGCCGACCAGACGCACGCCGAGGCGGTTGGAGTTGTAATGCACCTGCCAGTCGGCGGCGAAGAAGGTATCGATCGATTCTTTGGTAAAGAAATCCGGTGCGCCGTGCGGGCCATACAGCACGCCGATGTTCCACAGGTCGCCATACTTAGGCACGATATGTTCGGCCGCAGGCTGCGGCAGACCAACCGGCGCTGGCGTGGTGCAGGCGGCGAGTTCGGGCTGGGAAACCGTCAGCATATCGGCGACGCGCAGCGTGCGACCGGCATGACCGCCGAATTGCCCGAGGGCGAAGGTCGAACGGCTGCCGAGATACACCGGCACGTCCAAACCGTTACGCACCGCAAGATAGGTACGGCAGCCCTGCATTGCGCGGCCAAGGGTCAGCGTCTGGCCGGCTTTGACCGCCACCGGCTGCCAGTAATCCACCGTCTCGCCATCGAGATCCGCCGGACAACGCGCACCGGTCAGCGCAATAGTGGCATCGCAGTGAAAACGCAGCGTCGGGCCCTGTAAAGTGAATTCCAGACCGGCGGCGTCCAGGTGGTTGCCGACAATGCGGTTGGCCAGGCGGAACGCAAAATCATCCATCGGACCGGACGGCGGCACGCCGATGTCCCAGTAACCGAGACGGCCCGGATAATCCTGCACGCTGCTATAGGTGCCGGGAGCGATCACTTCGATAGCCTTCGGCGAGTAGGCAAAACTGTCGAGCATCCGCGTCCACATGTCGCCGTCGCGGAACACCGGCGTGGCAACCACCTGACGCAGATAGTCGATATTGGTGGCGATGCCGTGTAGACGGGTCGCGGCCAGCGCGGCGGACATTTTCGCCAGCGCATCCTGACGGTCGGTTCCGTGAACGATCAGCTTGGCGATCATCGGGTCGTAAAATGCCGAAACTTCGCTGCCGGTAGATACCCAGCCATCGACGCGGACATCCTGGGGGAAAAAGACTTCGGTTAGCACGCCGGGGCTCGGCTGGAAGTTTTTCAGCGGATCTTCGGCGTAAATGCGCACTTCTATCGATACGCCCTGCGGCGCTTTTTCCATTGCAGGCCAGTCGGGCGGTTCACCGGCTGCGACGCGCAGCATGCATTCAATCAGATCCAACCCGGTAACCATTTCAGTGACCGGATGCTCGACCTGCAAACGGGTATTCACTTCGAGGAAATAAAACGCATCGCGCGCGGCGTCATAAATAAATTCGACAGTACCGGCACTGCGATAATTCACTGATTCGCCCAGTTGCACAGCGGCGCGATGCAGGGCTTCACGAGTGGCTTGTGGCAGATTCGGCGCAGGGGTTTCTTCTACCACTTTCTGGTTGCGGCGTTGCAGGGAACAGTCGCGTTCGCCGAGCGCCACCACGCGGCCTTTACCGTCGCCAAAAATCTGTACTTCGACGTGGCGGGCGCGATCCACAAACCGCTCCAGAAACACCCCTGCATCGCGGAAAAACTGTTCGCCGAGGCGCTTCACGCTGTCCCACGCGGCGCGCAATCCGTCTTCGTCGTCGCAGCGCGTCAGGCCAATGCCTCCGCCGCCTGCGGTGCTTTTGAGCATGATCGGATAACCAATTTTGGCCGCAGCGATCACGGCCTCTTCAATATTTTCCAGCAAACCGGTGCCCGGCGTCATCGGCACACTGGCGGCTGCGGCTAATTCGCGGGCGCGGTGCTTGAGGCCGAATTCACGGATTTGTCCGGCGGTCGGGCCGATAAAGGCAATCCCTGCCGCTTCGCAGGCATCGGCAAATTCGGCGCTTTCGGATAAAAAGCCGTAGCCGGGATAAATTGCCTGCGCACCGGTTTCTTTCGCGGCGGCCAGAATTTTGTCGATCATCAGATAACTTTCGCCGGCCTTTTCGCCGCCCAGCGCAATGGCGATATCGGCATCGGCGACGTGCGGCGCGTTACGGTCGGCGTCGGAATACACGGCCACGCTGGTCACCCCAAGGCGTTTGAGCGTGCGGATGGCGCGGCAGGCGATTTCGCCACGGTTGGCGACCAGAACAGTCGTGAACATAGGTGTGGCTCCTCAGGCGTTTTTCGGGGAGGCGAGGTGGGAGATGTAACTCCTCCAGCCGCCAAAATGGGTGATGTCGGTGGCGTCGGGGATCGCCCACGGCTCGCAGATAAAGCCTTTCACCGTGCGGCCGTCGGCCAGTTCCAGAGAGCCGATGCCGAGCGGTGCCGGGATTTCAGCGACGAACTCGCCAAAGCGTGCCAACGGGATGTCCCACAGTTCGACGATAATCGCGCTGCCGGTTTCTGCCCGTACCAGCCCCGGTTTAGGCGGCGTGGTGTTGGCAAGGGCGAAGAGTTTGTAGGTGGCGGCGGTGGTGGTTTGCTCGACGCGCACCGCATTGCGGCTGGTGAGCTGGAAATTCAGCGGCATACCGGTGAGATGCGCACCGACAACCGCGACGCGCACGCTGGCGGTGAGCGGCGTGGACGTCATGTATTCTTCCGGCTTAAGCGTAATGCCGGTCGCGCCGAGCGGCAGGGTCAGGCTGCGCTGCCACTGGCGACCAAAGCTGGCTAAGGCATCGTCGTGCCAGGCGGGTGCGACCAGCGTGATACCGGCGGGCAGGCCGTCAGCACGAATAGTGGAGGGCAGCGCCAGCGCGGACAAATCCGCCAGATTGGTGAAGTTGGTGTAAATCCCGAACTGCGAGTTGTAGAGCACCGGCTCCTGCACCATTTCTTCCTGCGTGCGGATAGTCGGCGAAGTGGGCACTACCAGTGCATCAAACCCTTCCAGCGCCAGATTGATTTTGCGCGACAGCTCCGCGCGCAAATATTCCGCCCGCCAGGCGTCACAGGCGCTGTAGTTCAGGCCGTTCGCCACAATGCCGCGCACCACCGGATCCATCACTTCCGGGCTTTCTTCGAAAATCTGACCGACCGCAACTGTCCGTTCTGCCACCCAGGCGCCGTAATACAGCTGTTCCGCCAGTTCGCGGAACGGCGTGAAATCGATCGGTACCAGCGTGACGCCGCTGCTGCTCAGACGATCCAGCGCCTGATCGAATTCAAATTCGGCCTGCGCATCGCCAAAAAATTCCAGGCTGTCAGGTACCGCAAAGCGCGGATGGGCGGAAATCGCCACCGGCGCCGTACGCGGATTCGGGCGGGAATAGGCATCGGCGGCGTCATAGCCGCCTGCCGCGTGGGCGACGGTCTGGGCATCGGCGACGGTCAGGGCAAAGATGGAAACTGAGTCATTCAGGCGGCAGGCGGGTACCACGCCTTTGTTCGACAACCAGCCTTTGGTGGGCTTCAGGCCAACGATGTTATTGAATCCGGCGGGTACGCGGCCGGAACCGGCGGTGTCGGTGCCCAGCGAAAAAGCGACTAAACCGCGCGCCAGTACTGAGGCGGAACCCGAACTTGAACCGCCGCTGACGTAATCCGGATTGAACGTATTGCGCACCGCACCGAACGGCGAGCGGGTGCCGACCAGGCCGGTGGCGAACTGGTCGAGATTGGTTTTGCCAATGACAATCGCGCCTTTGGCTTTCAGATTGGCGACGACGGTGGCATCGGCCTGGGCGGTGTAAGTAAACGCCGGGCAGGCGGCGCTGGTCGGCCAGCCTGCGATATCAATATTGTCTTTGACTGCAAACGGCACGCCAAACAGCGGCAGGGCAGTAATCGAGCCTTCGGCCTTTTGACGCAGGCTTTCGAGATGGGCAATCTGGTCTTCCAGCTGATTGGCCGTAGCACGATAAATCCAGGCGTTATCGGTATGACTCAGACTGCCCAGCACCATCGAAAGCGTGGTACGCAAACTGCCCGGTGCCGTGCGGTAGTGCTCCTGCCATTCGCGCAGGGTAAAACCGCAATACGGCGAATTTGTAGAATGTGAAGCGTGGGTCATAGGTTGAATTCCATCTGGTACACAAGATTAAATTCACCTAAGCAAGCCCTGTGCCACATCACTATCTATTGATTTCAAATGATTTATTATTTGGCTTGTGAATGTGTTGTACGTTTGTTGCACCACGCAAGCAATGCAACTGAACAAAAATGGGGCGAAGATTTGCACTTCGTGCAGTCGTCGTTCAACTTAAATGCATTATCATCTGGCCCACAATGAGCAAGAACGGCATATCTTTAAGATATTGATATCGCTTTGACGATTTTAGGAAAATGCAATTGATGCCACTTCGCACTCTCTTTAACCGACTGAAAAAGCTTTTACTGGCGCTTGTTCTGGTGGTCATCACGCTGCTGGCCGTGCGGACGTATGATGCCCTACAGGGGCCGCCGCTTGAGCCGTGGCACAAACTGGTGCCGGATGAACTGAGCGCGGAGCAGCTGGATAACAGCGACTGGGCGGCGTATTTACGCGCTGAACAGCAGGCATTTGTTGAAGTGAAGCAGGAAGTGACTGATAAGCTTGACGCTGAAGAGCGCATCCCGCTGAACCGCTATTACGACCGCAGCCCGATTTATCCCGAACATTTTGCGCAGGACTGGAACCGTTCTTATGAGCTGATGCCTGCGGGCAAACCCGTCGGTGCGGTCGTGTTGCTGCACGGGCTGACGGATTCCCCTTACAGCCTGCGCCATATCGCCGAGGATTACCGCCAGCGCGGGTTCGTGGCGGTGGGGATCCGTCTGCCGGGACACGGCACGGTACCGGGCGGTCTGACTAATGTGGACTGGGAACAGTGGATGGCGGCGACGCGGCTGGCCGTGCGTGAAGCCCGTCGTGCCGCCGGTGCAGAGGTGCCGTTGCAGATGGTCGGCTTTTCTAACGGCGGCGCGCTGGCAATGAAATACACACTCGATACCCTCGACGACGCGTCCCTGATTCGGCCCTCCCGCGTGGTGCTGATTTCCCCGATGATTGGCGTCACCCGCTTTGCCCGCTTCGCCGGTTATGCGGGCTGGCCAGCTATCTTCCCGGCGTTCGCTAAAACCGCATGGCTGAATCTGATGCCGGAGTTCAATCCGTTTAAATACAATTCATTCCCGGTGAAAGCGGCGCGTCAGTCCTATCTGCTGACCGATATCCTGCAACAGCAGATTATTAAAGAAGCGAAATCCGGCAGGCTGGCGCAACTTCCGCCTTTGCTGGCCTTCCAGTCGGTAGTGGATTCCACCGTCAGCACCCGCGCGGTAGTCACCGCTTTGTTTAATCAGTTGCCCGCCAATGGTAGCCAGCTGGTGTTAATTGATATCAACCGCAGCGCCTACGTCGGGCCGTTATTGCGTCCGTCGTCAGAAACCGCAGTCGAACGCTTATTGCCGCCTGCGCCAAGGCACTATCAGACCACGGTGATCACCAATGCCGGCCCCGATCAGGCGGCAACCGTCGCGCTGATCACCGCGGCAGGGCAGAGTGCCGGGATCGCGACGCCGCTGGGGCTGGATTATCCTTCCGAATTCTTCTCGCTCTCACACGTTGCGCTGCCGTTCCCGACCGATGACTCGCTATATGGCCGCACGCCACAGGGTCCGGCGCAGTTTGGTATTCGTCTGGGCACGCTCGCCGCACGCGGTGAGAATGGCGCGCTGGTGGTGAGCATGGATCAACTGATGCGCGTATCATCGAATCCGTTTTATCCTTATATGTTGCAGAGAATGAGAGGATTCTGACGGTTTGCATCAGAATTAAGGGCGTTAAAGCATTCCACAGTGTTAATACACTCACCCGAAAGCGCTTGCGATTATATCGCGCGCTATATACATTGGCGGCATGAACATGAAAACAGACACCGAATCAACGCCCAACAGCATGTTGCATCTGGATCAGCAGATGTGTTTCGCGCTCTACTCGGCGAATCTTGCATTGCATAAGGTTTACCGCAAGTTTCTCGGCCAGCTTGATCTGACCTATCCGCAGTATCTGGTGATGCTGGTTCTCTGGCAGCGTGATGAAGTGACCGTCTCTGAGATAGGCGACAAGCTTTTTCTGGATTCCGCGACCCTGACGCCGCTGTTAAAACGGCTGGAGACCGCCGGTTTTCTGCTGCGCCGCCGCGCCAAAGCGGACGAGCGTCAGGTGATTATCACCCTGACTGACACCGGTAAGCAGCTGCGTGAAAAAGCCAAAGGGATCCCCGAAGCGATTTTGTGTGCGACCGAGTGTGAGCTCAGTGAAATGGTGACACTCAAGCAGCAGCTGGAATCCCTTCGCGCTAACTTGAAAGATAAAGCCTGAATTGCAAAGTAAAAAGATGCGTTCGCCGTTCAGCGAATGATTGATTAAACCTATCGCAGCAAACAGACAAATCCGGAGTGCGCTTTCGAGTTTGTCTGCTAGTATTAAATACATAGCGCACGATTAAATCGTGTAAATAATTTCCAGTTACGTTAGCTCTTATTCTCAGTTATCTGACCCGAAAAGGAACCAAATATGTCTATCGAAAAAGTTGTGTATCGTGCTCATGCATCTGCTACCGGTGGTCGTGATGGCCGTGCTGTTTCTGACGACGGCGTCTTAGATATCAAACTGGGCGTGCCGAAAGAAATGGGTGGCATGGGCGGCGGTACCAACCCTGAGCAGCTGTTTGCTGCCGGTTACTCCGCCTGCTTCCTCGGCGCACTGAAAGCCGTGGCCGCGCAGGAAAAAATTAAGATCCCTGCTGACGCGAAAATTGAAGGCGCGGTAGGCATAGGTGCCATTCCCGGCGGTTACGGTATCGAAGTTCAGCTTGATATCACTCTGCCTGGCTTTGAGCGCAGCGACGCAGAAGCGCTGGTTGCCAAAGCTCATCAGGTTTGCCCGTACTCCAATGCCACACGCGGCAACATCGATGTGACATTGAATATTAAATGATTTTTTAGAAGTACCGCCTTCACCAGGGGCGTTTTAAGAAATACCCAGGAGGCTTCGGCCTCCTTTTTCATGTCTGAATTTATCTCTGATAAAGCTCCCACCTGTCCGTCACCTCGCCGGTAAGCCGCTTCGGCACGGAACATTCCGGAAGTATGTATATATACGTAATCTCGGTATAATCTGTGAACTCGCCAGACATAAACATGTCACAATGATTCAGAATCTTTCAAAATCCTCCGGAAAATCACATTACATGAATAGAGTGAAGACTCTATCGCAGCAAAATATTTCATTATTGTTAGCGATTTATATTGGCATTTTCCTTAATGTCTCCGTGTTTCAGCGCCGCTTTGCCGCCTTGATTAATCATTTCACTTCCACCGAACTCCTGCAGGCCGTCACAGAAGTGTGTGCGATCGTCCTGTTTACCTTTTTCGTGCTGCGCTTGTTGTCGCTCGGTGGACGGCTGTTTTTCCGCATCGTCGCCAGTCTGCTGGTTCTGATTTCCGTTGCCGCCAGTTATTACATGGTGATGTTCAACGTGGTGATCGGCTACGGCATCGTGGTGTCGGTGATGACGACGGATATCGATCTCAGCAAAGAGGTTATTGGCCCGCAACTGTTTATCTGGATGGCGCTGGTCAGTGCCATACCGCTGTTTGTGATCTGGAAAAATAATCTGCGTCTGACGCTGATTGAACAGATGAAAACGCCGGGGCAACGCGCGTTGCCGCTGATCGTTATGTTGGCCGCGGTGCTGCTGGTCTGGCTGCCGCTGCGCTATCTTGATCACGAACAAAGCGTGAACGAGAAGAAAACTAACGTCGATTTACCGAGCTACGGCGGCGTTGTTGCGCACTCTTATTTACCATCTAACTGGCTGGCGGCCCTCGGGTTGTATGCGTACACCCAGATTGATGAAGGTCAGGATGCCAGCCATTATTTTGACCCGGCGAAAGAGTTTACCTACGTGCCGCCGGCGGATATTGATGACACCTACGTGGTGTTTATCATCGGGGAAACCACCCGCTGGGATCACATGGGGATTCTCGGCTACGAGCGTGATACCACGCCGCGGCTGTCGAAAGAGAAGAATCTGGTGGCCTTCCGCGGGACTTCCTGCGATACCGCCACTAAGCTCTCGCTGCGCTGTATGTTCGTGCGCGAAGGCGGAACGGAAGATAACCCGCAGCGGACGCTGAAAGAGCAGAACATTTTTGCGGTGATGAAATCTTTGGGTTTCACTTCTGAACTCTTCGCGATGCAAAGCGAGCTGTGGTTCTACAACAACGCTGACACCAACAATTTCTCCTTCCGTGAAATCATCGCGTCTGAAAAGCGTAATGACGGCAAACCGGTGGACGATATGTTGCTGGTGAATGAATTGCAGCAGTCTCTGAAGAATTACCCGAAAGGGAAACATCTGGTGATCCTGCACACTAAAGGCTCGCATTATCTCTATTCTCAGCGTTATCCGCGCAGCTACGCGCGTTATACGCCGGAATGTAAGAGGACCAACTGTACGAAAGAAGAGCTGATCAATGCCTTCGATAACAGCGTGCTTTACACCGACACCTTCATCGACAGCGTGATCGATCAGCTGCGCGACAAGAAGGCGCTGGTGTTTTATGCCTCCGATCACGGTGAGTCGATTGATGAGAACTCGCATCTGCACGGTACGCCGCGCGAGATGGCGCCACCTGAGCAGTTCCGTGTGCCGATGATGGTGTGGGCTTCTGACAGTTTCCTCGAACAGCCGGATCATAAAGAGGCGTTTGAGCAGTTACAGGCGCAGCAGCGGGTCGGGGCGAAGAAGCGCCACGTCGAGCTATTCGACTCGATTCTGGGTTGTCTGGGTTACACCTCACCGAACGGCGGAATCAATCCGGCGAATAACTGGTGTGCTAAACCTCAGGCAGAACAGAAGTTATAGGTTAAATTGGCGGCGTATCGGATGATTTCTGGGCAGTCGGTGAATATGGATGAAAAAGCCGTTGACGCTCTGAAACCACCGCAGTAAGATGCGCCCCATTCGGCGAGTAGCGCAGCTTGGTAGCGCAACTGGTTTGGGACCAGTGGGTCGGAGGTTCGAATCCTCTCTCGCCGACCACATTTGAAAAACCTGCTTTTAAAGCAGGTTTTTTTTCGTCTGTAGTTTAACAGGATGAGAACCTCCGAAGGAGGTTTGATCCGAGCGAAGCGAGACCACGTTGCTTTAGCAACGGCCCGCGTCCGTTTTGCTCTCATAGGCTCGTCATCCTTTACCCACGCAAATATGATGATTCGCGTTCTGAGGTTGTAGCGGAAAAACAGGCGATATTGCTGAAAGAATTTCGCTCTGAACCAATGAGTAAACTCAGCACCTAACGTATCTCCCTGACGATATTCGGCTCTTGCCGGATTATGCATAATCCATTACTCATCATCGTCAGAAAGCGGACTGTCCAGGTCGATATCGATGCCTGCGGTCAGGACATTGATTTTTTCATGCATTGCCAGGGTTAACGGCTGCAAATTCTCCGGATGGTTGAGCATATCTGCCTCAACAAAATCCAGAAAGGCATTGATAACGGGATCGCTGTGTTCTTCGAGTTGCCTCGAAATAACTACCTGTCCGTCAGGCAGCACTTTGTACGGGATGCGATCGTTTTCGGTGAGATTGAGTGCTTTGCGAATGGCTGCGGGGATGGTGGTCTGAAAACGGCGAGTCACTTTTGATTCCGCTTCAAGTTTGATTCCCCCTGTAGCTGAGGCTGACATAAACGAGACTCCCTGTGATACATAAATGAGCGATGAGCTCAGCGAAATGCAAATGCATTGCCAATGCATTTGCATTGTTTTTAAGCGATCACTTCATCAGCTTCAAATCACCTTTCCTGTGATTTTTATGGTCCTGATAGAAATTTTCATGGGAATCGAGGCTCAGCAAATACAACTCAATTTTGTCTTCCAGCCAGCTGTATCCCAAAAGCGCCTGCTG
This sequence comes from Rahnella sp. 1L-D-7-B-C2, assembly GCF_057290995.1. Classification (NCBI taxonomy): domain Bacteria; kingdom Pseudomonadati; phylum Pseudomonadota; class Gammaproteobacteria; order Enterobacterales; family Yersiniaceae; genus Rahnella; species Rahnella sp. 1L-D-7-B-C2. Next base: position 139,094 of record NZ_JBXAVQ010000004.1, read on the forward strand.
TTTATCGAGCGAGAATTTATGGACGCGTAAATAGCTCAGATCGCCTTTCTTCAGTTCCCCGAGGGTCGGGTTGTCCTGGATGCGCTCGATTTCATCTTCCACAATAATCTGCTGCGGTAAGGAAAGCCGTGCAAATGCTTTGGTGAAGCGATGAGATTCAAACGTATCAATCCTTTGACCGGTCGGTCCTTCTGACATAGCGCGTGACCTTGTTGTTATCTATTTCACTTTTGGCTAATAACGTTTCCATAATAAACCGGTAGGTCAGATCGGGATTGTCTTCGGCGATCCTGCCGATTTTTGCCCAATGTTCAATCTGCTTTGGGATGCTGCGATGGGTAGCTTCTGCATGAATTTTTACGTCACTGACGAAGTCATCATCTAAGCGAATGCTGGTTGCCATAGTTTACCTCTGGTCATTTTTTATACCTGAGAGCAGGGTGCGCCATAACATCGCTCAATGCAACAAATTGTCGCATGTTATCTCCCTCACATAGGCTGACACTGGGATTGAGCATATCGGCGGTGACGCGTTGAAGAAAGGAGAAGTCGGCGGTATTTACCGGTTCTTCGCGCTGTCGCGAAATAAATGAAATCTGTTCACACCGTTACATCCGTCTCATGCGCTTTGGCGCGCAAACTCCGGCGTAACCGTGTCATGGAAAATACCGTTTCGTGGGCGACGTGCAAGAATTCTTCGCCTTCCGGGGTCAGGCGGATCGGGTAAGTTTTGCGGTCAAACAGCGCAACACCGAGCCATTCTTCCAGCTGGCGGATGCGGCGGCTGAGTGCGGACTGGGTGATGTTTCGTTCACTGGCGGCGCGCGTGAAGCTGTAGCAATGAGATACGCTGAGAAAATCTTCAAACCACTTAAGTTCCATCACAAAACCTCTGGCCGGTGATATACAGAAAACCTGCTGCCATAAATCCAGATACCGTTGATTTAAGCAAAAAACGCGCCAGTCTTCTGATTCTACGATCAGTTTGGTTTCGAGGTATTTCAGCCCGCATACCGCCTTTCGGTGAAAAAACACACGAAACATATCCGCGCTGCAGGCTGCACCATCATCGGGCATCTGCGCCTTTTTGGGGTGTTTGAGGGAGTCAGTGCGGGAATCCATTTTGTGACAGTCACGTGTCATCAGCTGCTCTTCTCAGCATTTTCAGCTGGTTTCCACCCCTATCTCAAAAATAACCGTTCAGATATTCATCATTTAGCGAGAAATTTTTAGGGATTTAATATGTGCAAAACCCCCAGGAATATTCTTTTACAAAGTTGATTGTGTGGGTTTAAGGTTCAAAAACTGAACATTCATCCTGATTTAGTTAACAGAATGTTTTTTTATGTTTGTTTGCTGTTACTCACAGTCTGTGTAAATGCCTGATGGTTATATTGACGTCAGGGATAGGAGTTGCCAAATTGATAGCCCCAAGGAAGACCAGTGATTATTTCCGGTAAAGATCCGTAAAGCCCGCTTTACAGTTCGAAGGAAAAAAAATGGCAGTTCACCATGCTCTGGTTGGACTTAATGCAGCGCACACCAACACAGTCACCCGCAAATAAAAATAAAGGGTGGCGTGAGCTGCAAACACAACACACACATCCACATCACCATTAATCAATGGAGCAGAAGCGATGACAATCTCCTTAGGTAAGTCGGGGCTACTGAAATTCAGTATGGGCCTGATTGCGCTGACCGTTGCGGCAAGCGTGCAGGCAAAAACGTTAGTGTATTGCTCTGAAGGTTCACCTGAAGGCTTCAACCCTCAGCTGTTCACCTCAGGCACCACGTATGACGCCAGCTCCGTGCCTATCTACAACCGTTTGGTTGAGTTCAAGATCGGGACCACAGAAATTCAGCCGGGTCTGGCTGAGAAGTGGGACGTGTCGGCAGACGGCAAAACCTACACCTTCCATCTGCGCAAAGGCGTGAAATGGCAGGACAACAAGGAATTCAAACCAACCCGTGATTTCAATGCGGATGACGTGGTGTATTCCTTCGAACGTCAGCTCGACAAAAATAATCCCTACCACGGCGTTTCGGGCGGCAGCTACGAATACTTCGAAGGCATGGGTATGGGCGATCTGATCAACAAGATTGTTAAAGTCGACGACAACACCGTCCAGTTCGTGCTCAACCGCCCGGAGTCACCATTCCTGGCTGACCTGGCGATGGACTTCGCTTCCATCCTGTCTGCGGAATACGCGGATAACATGCTGAAAGCGAAAACACCTGAGAAAGTCGATTTGGATCCGATCGGTACCGGTCCGTTCCAGCTTGTGCAATACCAGAAAGATTCACGCATCCTCTACAAAGCTTTCCCTGGTTTCTGGGGCACCAAGCCGCAGATTGACCGTTTAGTCTTCTCCATCACGCCTGACGCTTCCGTGCGTTACGCGAAATTGCAGAAAAACGAATGCCAGGTGATGCCGTACCCGAACCCGGCTGACATCGCGGCAATGAAGAAAGATAAAACCATCAACCTGATGCAACAGCCCGGTCTGAACGTCGGTTATCTGTCCTTCAACGTTGAGAAAAAACCTCTGGATGAAGTGAAAGTGCGTCAGGCACTGACCATGGCTGTGAACAAAAAAGCCATCATTGATGCGGTTTATCAGGGTGCTGGCCAGCCGGCTAAAAACCTGATCCCACCGACTATGTGGGGCTACAACAAAGACGTCGTGGATTACGATTACAACCCTGAGAAAGCCAAAGAGCTGCTGAAAGAAGCAGGTCACGCAGACGGTTTCACTATCGATCTGTGGGCAATGCCGGTACAGCGTCCGTACAACCCGAACGCGCGTCGTATGGCTGAAATGATCCAGGCTGACTGGGCGAAAGTGGGCGTGAAAGCCAACATCGTCACTTACGAGTGGGGCGAATACCTCAAGCGTGCTAAAGCCGGTGAGCATCAGTCTGTGATGATGGGCTGGACCGGGGACAATGGGGACCCGGACAACTTCTTCGCTACCCTCTTCAGCTGTACCGCAGCGAAAGACGGTTCCAACTATTCCCGCTGGTGCTACAAGCCGTTCGAAGATTTGATCCAGCCAGCCCGTGCTGAATCCGATCACGCCAAACGTGCTGCACTGTACCAGCAGGCACAGGTTGTGATGCATGACCAGGCACCTGCGCTGATCATCGCTCACTCCACCGTGTACGAACCTGTTCGTAAAGAAGTCAAAGGCTATGTCGTTGATCCGTTAGGCAAACACCACTTCGAAAACGTAAGCATGGAGTAATAGCGTCCCGCTATTGAATCCGGCAGTTAAGAGTTTTGTGAGCTACTAATAAGCCCGGCGAGCTACGGTTCTCCGGGCATTTTATACAGAGAGTACGGGATATGTTTCAGTTCATACTCCGACGTTTGGGGTTAGTTATCCCAACGTTTATCGGCATAACTTTGCTGACTTTTGCCTTCGTACATATGATACCAGGCGACCCGGTCACCATCATGGCAGGCGAACGCGGTGTTTCCCCCGAACGTCACGCCCAGTTAATGGCAGATATGGGGCTCGATAAGCCTCTTTATCAGCAATACTTCCACTATGTGAACGGGGTGCTGCACGGCGACCTGGGCACTTCCTTAAAAAGCCGAACCCCTGTCTGGCAGGAGTTTGTCCCGCGCTTTAAAGCGACGCTGGAACTGGGCATCTGCGCGATGATTTTCGCGATTATTGTCGGTATTCCGGTGGGCGTGCTGGCGGCGGTCAAACGCGGATCGATATTCGATCACACGGCAGTGGGCATTTCTCTGACCGGCTATTCCATGCCGATATTTTGGTGGGGGATCATGCTGGTGATGCTGGTCTCGGTGCAGCTCAACCTCACGCCCGTATCGGGGCGAATAAGCGATACCGTTTTCCTTGATGACAGCATGCCGCTGACCGGCTTTATGTTGATCGACTCCCTCATCTGGGGCGAGCCGGGCGACTTCAAAGACGCCGTGATGCACATGATTTTGCCTGCGCTGGTGCTCGGCACCATTCCTCTGGCGGTTATCGTGCGAATGACCCGTTCTTCCATGTTGGAAGTGCTGGGTGAAGATTATATCCGTACCGCGCGCGCCAAAGGCGTCAGCCGTATGCGGGTGATTGTCGTCCACGCACTGCGCAATGCGCTGCTGCCGGTGGTGACCATCATTGGTTTGCAGGTCGGGACGCTGCTGGGCGGCGCCATTCTGACGGAAACCATCTTCTCCTGGCCGGGACTCGGCCGGTGGCTGATCGATGCACTCCAGCGCCGCGACTATCCGGTCGTGCAGGGCGGAGTGTTGCTGGTCGCTACTTTGATCATCGTGGTTAACCTGCTGGTAGACGTGCTCTACGGCGTGGTCAACCCGCGTATTCGCCACAGAAAATAAGGGGCGCAAAATGTCTCAGGTTACAGAGCCCGTCGCGAATGAAATCGTGACGGCTGCGCCAGTGCCGATGCCGCCATTGCGGGAATTCTGGCATTACTTCAAGCGTAATAAAGGGGCCGTTACAGGCCTGGCTTATATCATCATCATGCTGGTGATTGCGATTGGGGCGAATGTGATAGCGCCACACGCCCCGGCTGAGCAGTTCCGTGATGCCCTGCTGCGTCCACCTGTCTGGATGGAAGGCGGAAGCTGGAAATTCCTGTTGGGTACCGATGACGTGGGCCGCGATATTCTGTCGCGGCTGATGTACGGTGCGCGGTTATCACTGCTGGTGGGTTGTCTGGTTGTGGTGCTCTCCTTGATCCTCGGCGTGATTTTCGGTCTGTTTGCCGGATATTACGGCGGTGTCATCGACGCTATCATCATGCGCGTGGTTGATATCATGCTGGCTTTGCCGAGTCTGTTGCTGGCGCTGGTGCTGGTGGCGATTTTCGGTCCGTCGATAGTGAACGCCTCACTGGCGCTGACGTTCGTCGCCCTGCCACACTACGTGCGACTTACCCGTGCGGCGGTGCTGGTGGAAGTGAACCGCGACTACGTGACCGCTTCGCGCGTGGCGGGTGCCGGTGCGACGCGTCAGATGTTCATCAATATTTTACCAAACTGCTTAGCGCCGCTGATCGTTCAGGCATCGCTCGGTTTCTCCAACGCCATCCTCGATATGGCGGCTCTCGGCTTCCTCGGCATGGGCGCACAACCCCCAACGCCGGAGTGGGGCACGATGCTGTCCGACGTCTTACAGTTTGCTCAGAGCGCCTGGTGGGTCGTGACCTTCCCTGGTGTGATCATTCTGCTGACGGTTCTGGCATTTAACCTGATGGGTGACGGCCTGCGCGACGCCCTTGACCCTAAACTCAAGCAGTAGGGGACGAGAGATGGAAACCACATTAATTCAAGACGTACCGGTCGGCAAAACGCTGCTGACTGTAGATAAGCTTTCCGTGCATTTTGGCGACGAAGGCACGCCGTTTCGCGCCGTAGATCGTATTAGCTACAGTGTAAAACAGGGCGAAGTGGTCGGGATTGTCGGCGAATCCGGCTCCGGTAAATCGGTCAGTTCACTGGCGCTGATGGGGCTTATCGATTTCCCCGGCAAAGTGATGGCCGAAAAGCTCGAGTTCGGTGGCCGTGACCTGCAAGGCATGAGCGAAAAAGAGCGCCGCCAGATTGTCGGTGCCGAAGTCGCGATGATTTTCCAGGATCCAATGACCAGCCTTAACCCGTGCTACACCGTTGGGTTCCAGATTATGGAAGCCATCAAGGTGCATCAGGGGGGCAACAAAAAGACCCGTCGTCAGCGCACCATCGATCTGCTGAATCTGGTCGGAATCCCCGATCCGGCTTCGCGTCTCGACGTGTATCCGCATCAGCTCTCAGGCGGGATGAGTCAGCGTGTCATGATCGCGATGGCGATCGCCTGCCGTCCAAAACTGCTGATCGCCGATGAACCGACGACCGCACTCGACGTGACCATTCAGGCGCAGATCATCGAACTACTGCTCGAGCTGCAACAGCAAGAGAACATGGCGCTGATGCTGATCACCCATGACCTCGCACTGGTGGCCGAAGCCGCACAGCATATCATCGTGATGTATGCCGGTCAGGTGGTGGAATCGGCACGAGCCACGGAGATTTTCCGTGCGCCGCGCCATCCGTACACCCAGGCGCTGCTGCGATCCTTACCGGAATTTGCCGCTGACAAAGCTCGTTTGCAGTCATTGCCGGGCGTCGTGCCGGGCAAATATGACCGTCCGAACGGTTGTCTGCTCAACCCGCGTTGCCCGTATGCCACCGATCTTTGCCGTAAAGAAGAACCGGCGCTGCGCGATCTCGCGAACGGGCGTCAGTCGAAGTGTCATTATCCGCTCGATGATGCCGGGAGACCTACTTATGAGTCCTGATAACACCGCATCGCAGCCGCTGTTGCATGCGATTGATCTGAAAAAGCATTACCCGGTGAAGAAAGGGATGTTCGCCCCGGAACGTACAGTTAAGGCGCTCGACGGCGTGTCTTTCACGCTTGAACGCGGCAAAACGCTGGCGGTGGTGGGGGAATCCGGCTGTGGGAAATCCACGCTGGGCCGTCTGCTGACAATGATCGAAGTCCCGACAGGCGGTGAGCTGTATTACCGCGGGCAGGATTTGCTGAAACCCGATGCGACAGCGGAAAAGCTGCGTCGTCAGAAGATCCAAATCGTGTTCCAGAATCCTTACGGATCGCTGAACCCGCGTAAGAAAGTCGGGCAGATCCTCGAAGAGCCGTTGCTGATCAACACCAAACTCAGCAGCGCGGAGCGTCGTGAAAAAGCGCTGGCGATGATGGCGAAAGTCGGCCTGAAAACCGAGCATTACGACCGTTATCCGCACATGTTCTCCGGCGGTCAGCGTCAGCGTATTGCTATCGCCCGTGGTCTGATGCTGGATCCGGACGTGGTGATCGCCGATGAACCGGTTTCCGCGCTCGACGTTTCCGTGCGTGCGCAGGTTCTGAACCTGATGATGGATTTGCAGCAGGATCTGGGGCTGTCCTACGTGTTCATTTCGCACGATTTGTCGGTGGTTGAACATATCGCCGACGAAGTGATGGTGATGTACCTTGGTCGCTGCGTGGAGAAGGGCTCGAAAGACGCCATCTTCAACAATCCGCGCCATCCGTACACGCAGGCTTTGCTGTCCGCAACGCCGCGTCTGAACCCGGACGAGCGCCGTGAACGCATCAAGCTGACCGGCGAGCTGCCAAGCCCGCTGAACCCGCCAGCCGGTTGCGCCTTCAATGCCCGCTGCCGTCGTGCGTTCGGCACCTGCAAACAGTTCCAGCCACAGCTGAAACAGTACGGCGATCAGCTGGTTGCCTGTTTCGCCGTGGATCAGGACGAGAACGGGACTACGCAGACTGTGGCGTAAATCAGTTGAAGTGCGAAGATGATAAAGGCCGCGAAAGCGGCCTTTTTTGTGCTTATATTTTCCGGGTGCAACATAGATCACTAATAGGCAAAAAATTAAGAATAAAATAATTAACCTGACGAGAGTGTAACAATGTCGTCAGTGATGAAAAGAAGGGATTAGTGAAATTCATATTTGTTATTATTCACAACTATTCATTCATTTATTTAATGAATCCTTCATAACAATGCTGATCCAGTTTAAAAGGAATTAATATGTCACCGATTAGATTACCCGCACTTATTTACGCCACCCCGGCAGGGACAAAATCCCTGGATGATATGCGTTGCGGGGATTTAAGTGAGCAGCAGCTAAAGACGATCTATCATCTTACTGATGTTTCGACAAAAGTTGACCCCTACCAACTTGAAAAAATAGAACAAACCCATCGTTCTACCATGATGAAGTTAGGGGCTTTTATTCAGCCCCCGTCATTACTTATCGATACCCTTCCAAGAGGTCCCTCAAAGCTAGACTATTTTCATGAAGAGAAAAAAAGTAAAATATCAAAGGAAGAATGCGCCAACATACTCTTTGATGAGTTCAGAAGTCTGTCGCGTCCTTTTGCCTTATATGGGGCCTATAGCGGACTTATCGTGAAAATGATAAATCATATGCAAAACAACATCGGGTTGCCTTTCAGAGATTCTCTTTTAAATATGGCGTTGAATGACCAGATAAGACATGATTTTTCGGGGGGTAGTAGTTTAAATAACGTTAAAATAGCGTTAGAAAAACACATGGATTGGGATAGTAAAATGTATCCATCTTCTTTTGGATATGAATTAGGTAAATCCATACATTCTTCAGTCCTGCCGAAATTCACAAGGTTTAAAGATAAATTTAATGGGTTGGGAATTACAGTGCATGATACGTACGCTACCCAGATAACACTAAAAGAACTTAAAGTTTCTCAGAAACAATATACAGCCTGCATAAATTACAAAATACAGGATCATTTTGGTTTAGATAAAAATGATATAACCAAGGAATTTTTTAAAAGCTTAAGATTTTTTAGGATTTGGTTTATATTACAACGATGGAATAAGTTAGGTTATAAGCCATTTATAACTGAGATGGAAACTAATATTTGTATTTATGGAAATAATAAATGAAAATAAAATACGTTATTATTTTCATTCTGGCTACTATGATTTTGCTATACTTTTGCATTTTCAGAATGCCCGAGATTATTTTCGTGCATCAGAATAGGGAATATACAGACATTGTAGTAAGGAATTTTCCATTGACGAAGGTAGGGAAGCTACATTGGTGGGAAAAAAACAGATCCAGCTTAAAAGAAAAATACGGTATTCCCATACCTAATGAGAATGGTAACTACGATATTATTTTTTGGGATGGAGATAATGGTTTTAAAGCGATGCCAATTGGATCGACATTATTTAGTTTTGGAACAAATGATCTTTATTGTTTTGAAGAAATAAAATCAAAAGAAAACTGCATAGAAAAAGATCGATTCATGGAGATTCAAAACTGGAGAGATAATAAAACAATGATATTGATAGGCAGCGATGAGATTATTAAATAATACTGAAATGGGGGGCAAGTCGTTGGCGAATTGCATGGGAAGGTATGTCAATATTTCAGAATGGAAACCTTTGGTTGATAATAAGACCACTTCATAATGAAAAAGTGGTCTTATATCAAATAGGCTTGTTTACCCCTGCTTACTCGCCCACCAGCTCAAAAGTTGCAGCGTTGACGAGTAATAATCGTCTTTCGGTGCGAGGTTCGGACTGATGGCACCGGTGTTGGCCATGGTGAAATCACGAATGGCTAATTCATGAAGTATGCAATCCAGATCAATGATTATTTAAATAATCATATTAATGTAATGTTCACCACAAAGTTGTGTGATGTATTAACTGCGTGAATTAATTTCTAATTCACATCAGTAAATTTTATCTATTTGCTTTATGAATGGAGTAGTTTGAATATATTTAAAAGGAACTAATATGTCACCGATTAGATTACCCGCACTTATTTACGCCACCCCGGCAGGGACAAAATCCCTGGATGATATGCGTTGCGGGGATTTAAGTGAGCAGCAGCTAAAGACGATCTATCATCTTACTGATGTTTCGACGAAAGTTGACCCCTACCAACTTGAAAAAATAGAACAGACCCATCGTTCTACCATGATGAAGTTTGGGGCTTTTATTCAGCCCCCGTCATTACTTATCGACACCCTTCCCAGAGGTCCCTCAAAGCTAGACTATTTTCATGAAGAGAAAAAAAGTAAAATATCAAAGGAAGAATGCGCCAACTTACTCTTTGATGAATTCAGAAGTCTGTCGCGTCCTTTTGCCTTATATGGGGCCTATAGCGGACTTATCGTGAAAATGATAAATCATATGCAAAATAACAGTGGATTACCTTTTAAAGATTCTCTTTTAAATATGGCGTTGAATGACCAGATAAGACATGATTTTTCGGGGAGTAGCACTTTAATAATAATCAAAAAAATTCTGTCTAATAATATTGAGTGGAAAGCAAAGATATTTTCAGAAACTAGCAGGAGACTATTAACATCAGCAATCGGTCGGGGAATTGTTCCAAAATTTGACCGATTTAAAGATAAATTTAATGGAATGGGGATTACAGTTCATGATACCTACACCACTCAGATAACGTTAAAATCACTTTTAATCAATAACAGCGGATTCAACGCGTGTATTAATTATAAGTCTCAGGATCATTTCGGTCTGGATAAAGATGACATCTCAAAGGGGAAATTTAACGCTCTCAGATTTTTCAGAATTTGGTTTGTTTTGCAACGATATGAAAAGTTAGGGTTCAGGCCTTTTATTACTGAAATGGAAACGGACATTTATCTGTCAGGTGGAAGACCATGAGAAAGATAATAGTGATAGTCACTGTTCTATGCATTTCCGTATCAGCATATTTACTGTTCTTTAGAGAAACAGAAATAATTTTCGTACACCATGTCAAAGGGGATACAGACATAGTCGTCAGAAACCTCCCTCTTACTCAGGTAGGTAAAATAATTTGGTGGGAAAATAATAAGGATAGCCCTCTAATAAGGAATGAGATATCTGATGTTGATGAATATGGAAACTATTTTGTTGGAATAGAAGATGTTGGAGTGGGTTTTATTAAAGTGTCAGAGGCAAGTTTTACATCATGGTATTCATTTTCAAGGAATGATCTTATTTGTTTCGAGGAGATAAAATTAGAAAACAGGTGCATAGAAAAAAATAATTTAATGATGATCCATAATGGAAGAGATAATAAAACAGTCTACTATATTGACGGGGATTCAATAACAAAATGATAAGAAAGTCTGTGCGCTTTTGCATTAAAAGGACTCGTGGGTTGCTGAGGAGCAAAAAAAACATCACAGTGTGTATTCTATTGGCCGCATTTTTTTATTTCGACTCGCGATTAGAAATCCAGAAATTATTTATGTAAGTCAACATGTGGCAATGATGGATATCGTGATTAAACAGCCTCCTGTAACCCAGAAAGGTAAAATCACATGGTGGGAAGCTAACGAAGCCGTTATTAAAAAGAAATATGGTTCACCGATGTCTGATGAAAATGGCGTTTATTACGTCAACCTTTTAGATGGCGGAAACGGGTTTAAAAAACCATCCGAAGATAATTCAAATTGGTTTTCTTTTTCTCAAAAAAAACTCCAGTGTTTTGATGAGATAAAATCAGAAAAAAGGTGTTTTGAGAACAGTAATCAAATGACGATTGTTCATGATAGAAGTAATAACATATTTTTATTTAATAGATAATGAGGAAATGTTAAAGCAGCCACAAAATGAATAATTACAATTCATTTTGTGGCGATGATCTTAATAAACCCAGCAAGCATCTTAAATAGTGAGGATTATTCCAAACCGCGCTTACCCTTTGTGGCTCGCCCACCAGCTCAAAAGTTGCAGCGTTGACGAGTAATAATCGTCTTTCGGTGCGAGGTTTGGACTGATGGCACCGGTGTTGGCCATGGTGAAATCACGAATGGCCATTAAGCCCGGCGACATGTTATAGCCCGCTTTGGTGCCGGTCATCACGTCAATCCAGGCCGGTGTCGCGGTGCGTGGCGACTTCTGCCACCAGAGAATAAACGGTGCCAGCTGCGGGCTGCCCGGATGCGCCCAGCCGAGGTACAGCGGGATACGCACGGCGTCGTAGCTGAAACGCGTTGGCCAGCGGCTGGCGGGTTTCATGCTGCCGTCGGCCTGCATGTCCACCCAGTCAGTCGGCAGGCGGAATTCACCGAACGCCATTTTGCTGAGCATCGCGGTGCCGCTTTCATCGAGATCCTTCCACACTTTCAGGTGGCTGTGGGCGTAAAACGCTTTCCACGCCGGGAAGAGGAAGTAGGAGGCGTTAACGGTCACGTTGCTGGTCTGATTAAATCCGGTCACGCCCGGCAGCATCACTTTGTAACCGGCGTAATCAATCACGTTGTATTTGATCAGCGCCGTCTGTAATTTCTCCGACGCTTTGGTGTAACGCGTGTCCTGCCATTTATCGCCCGCCAGCAGCAGCGCCCATGCCATCAGCTGGTCGCCGTCAGAGGCGTTATTTTTATCGGCAACGTGAACGCTGTTGTTTGGGTCGTAACGCCATGAATAGAGGCCGATGTCTTTACGATAAAGAGTGGTGTTTGCCCACTGCCACAACTTATCGAAAGTGGCCTGATCGTCATTGAAGACTGCCAGCAGCATGCTGAAACCCTGACCTTCGGTGTGACTGACGTTTTTATTGGCGGTATCAATGATCCGGCCATCAGGCATCAGAAAGCGGCTTTTGTAGGCTGACCAGCCCTGATCCTGCGCCATTACTGCGGTGGTGAAAAACGAGAAAACCAGACCGAACCACAGCACCAGGCCATAGCGTCGAAATGCCAACATAAAAATTCCTTACAAACCATTTTGATAGCGGAAGACGAATGCGCCTTCCGGTGTGCTTTCCTGCCAGCGCAGGGGAACGTAAGGCTGCCCGCCTTGCGCCTGCAACCATTGGGCATACAGCCCTTCAAACAGCGAAATCAGCGCGATGCGCCACAGTTCGTCGTCTTCACCCTGCGGTGAAACCGGCCAGGCGATGTGTACCAGCGCGAGCTGCTGCTGGGTGGCTTCAATTTTCACCACGCCCCAGTCAAAACGACTGAGAATATGGTTGATGTTGTCTTCCAGTTCACCGAGCGTGGCGCAGACCGGCAGCGCATGCTGACGCGCCAGATTATTGCCCATCAGCGTGAGAAAACGGCGACCATCTTCGTCTTCGGCGGAGGCCAGAATACCTGAAAATAGCACCTGCACCAGACTTTGCCAGCCCGGTGTGGTGTGCCGCTGGCGGTAATATTCCTGCGCGACCTGAGTATAGTTCTGTTCTTGCATGGTTTTATTCCACCGGGATTAATTTTGGCCCATCAGATAGCGGAAGTAGACCTGCGCTTTGCTTTCGTTGTAATCGCCGAAAGTATCGTAGCCCACCTGACCGCCAATCTGCATGTTCTTGTTCAGATGATAATTGCCGCCGACGCCCGCATTCCAGCCGATACCATTTTCGGTTTTACCGGAATAGTAAGCCTCGGTGCCGTAGCCCGCCGCCACCAGATCTTCCAGCTGTTTTTGCAAGTCCGGGTTATTCGGGAAGTAGGCGCTCTTATCCTGAGAATAGGACTGATAACCGACGGATGCCGAGAGTTTCATATCCCAGTCGTCATACTTCTGGGTATATTCCACCGGGAAGGAGACGCTGACGTAGTTCTGCGGACTGAAGTAACCGCCCTGACCGTAGCTGTAGTAGCTGAGGTTTTTGTCGAAGTTCATGTAGCCGACGTTGACCCCGGTTTTCAGTTCGCGATCGTCATAACGGTACGGACGGACGTACAGTCCGGCGTTGGCATTGACCGACTGGTTACTCTTCACGTTATTACCGAGATAGCTGTAGTAACCTGCACCGGCGTAGAAGCCTGCGTCACCATCATCGTAAGAAAGGTTAACGCTGCCGCCGTTTTTGGTGACCTGGCCCCACTCTTTGCCGCTGTAGTTATCTTTGGTGCCGACGTAGGACAAAATACTGTCGGTGATCGCGCGACGTTCTGCGGTCACGGTCAGCGTGGTGAAGTCGGTCAGTTTCGGTGCCCACTGCACGCCACCGACCAGCGAACTCAAATCCTGCCCGAGTGGCGTACTGCCCACATCGGCTTTGTAGCTGTCGCCGGTCAGCGCGGCATTGACTTCCACGCCAGTGGCTTTCTGATTACCGGCATCCGGGGCGGAATAGGTGGTCGGATCGGTACCCGTGATGGTGTTGTAGGCCACGCACTGCGCCGAGGCCGCGTTGGTCGAGCTACAGTTTGCGCTGGAATTGGTGGAAGCGGCCGCCTGCAGTTTGGCGAAAGTGCTGTAATCGGCAATGTTCAGACCTGCCGCCGACGCCGCTGCTGCGACATCTTTCTGTGCAGACTGCGCTTGAGCCAGCGCGCCCTGCCCAAAGCGGCTGTTGGCCGTACCAGACGGGCTGCCTGCGCTGAGGGAAACCGGCGTCACGCCGATGCTCAGGCGCGAGGTGTCAAACGGCACGAAGGCGAACGTCATCGGCGCTTTGGCTTCGGTCAGCTGACTGAGCCCGCTTTCGCCGTCACGGCCGCGAATCGACATTTCGCCCTGCGCCCAGGTGGCGGTTTTGCCCTGCAAATCGTCGAGCATGTCGTCGATCTGTTTTTCTGTCGCATTACGCTGCGTGACAGCCGTCGGCTCTGCGCTGGCTGCCGGAATATTCCCCGGCGTGGAAACCTGATCGGAGACCTGCCATGGCATGACGGCGCCGTAAGAGGATTGCGTTGTCGGGCGTGAAGCCGTGGTGCGCGTTGAACGGTTGATGAACGGGTTGTCGCTCAGCTGCAATCCGGCGACCTGCGCCGAACCGTCTGCGCCTTCCAGCCCGATCATCTTGCCCTTCGCCGAACGCAACAGCGCCATCGCCTGCTGATGATCGCCCTGTGCCTCGGCAACGCGTGCCGCCAGTAACAGGCGGTCCGGCGTGCGCGGACCGGCCAGACCGTTCATAAGCTGCTGCGCACGCTGCGTATCGCCTTCGCCCAGCGCAATATTGATCGCCCCGACGCGGGCATCCTGCGTTGGTGTGTCGTTGGTCATCAGGTAGTTATAAACCTGACCGGCCTGTTTATTGAGTTTGCCGGACTGATACAGGCGCGCCATCGCCAGCATCAGGTCGCGGTTTTGCGGATCGGCTTGCAGCGCGACGACCAGCTTGTCGTAAGCCGCCGCGTACTGACCCTGTTCGCGCAGCTGATCGGCCTGCGTGATAACGAAACCGTTACGCAGATTGGCCAGCGCCGTCGGCGATGTGCCCGACTGAATTTCCGGATTTTGCAGGAATGCCTGCGCCTCGTTGCCAAGCCCCGCCTGATTCAGCACGGTAACCTGATCCGCGTAATCTCCGGCGTTACCTTTCACGCCGTTGCGCATGTTCTGGCGCACCAGCTGTACCGCCAGCGGAAGCTGCCCGGTGGCAGCCAGATTCTTCGCCAGCGCACCAACGTCAGCAGGCGCGGTGGGCGGGTTCTGCGCCAGCGCGCGTAAGGTATTTGCGGCGGCCGCACTGTTACCCTGTTGCAGATAGTTTTCGGCATCGGCCATTTGCGCATTGAAGTTGGCGCGCTGCGCCAGTTCACGCATGCCCTGATTCTGGCTGCCGCGCGGAATGCGCGAGAGCAGGGCGCTGGCGGTTGACCAGTTTTTGGTTTCCGACGCGAACAAGGCCGCGGCGTAAAGATCGGCAGATGAGGCACCCTGACGCGCGGACGGCGCCATGATCGACTGCGCCTGCGCAGTTTGCCCTTGCGATTGCAGGATGCGCGCCATGTCCAGCTTCACCCAGACGTTGGACGGCTGACGTTCCTGGGCCTGCTGAAGTAAATTCAGCGCGCGCTGTGGATCGTTGTTCGCCACCGCCTGTGCGGCCTGACGGCGCAACGGCTCGATGACGTCGGCCACTTTTGGCGGATTCATCTTGGTTTGAATATCAGCCGGAAGCGTTTTTAGAACCTGACTGGCTTCGGCGGTTTTGTTCTGCTGACGCAGTACGTAGAACAATCCTGCACGGGCGTCGGCGTTATCGCCAAGTGCGCTGAATTGCTGCTCGGCACCGGGCAGATCGCCTTTGCGGCGCAGAATGTCGGCGCGCAGCAATCCGGCAGACTGACCTTTCTCCCCGCCGACCTGGGTCAGCGGCGTGACGGCGGCCAGCGCGGCATCGTAGCTGCCAGCACCGGCGGCTTCTTTGGCTTTCGCCAGCTGAGCGTAGAACGCAGAATCCTGCGCCTGATTGCTCAGCTGTGCGCTGTTCGGCCCGCCCTGTGCGGCGGCTTTGCTCAGATATTGCGAGGCGGCTTCGAAATTGCCACTGCGCTGGGCGATATAACCTAAACCAGCCAGTGCGTCGGCATCGTTTGGATCGCCCGCCAGCACGCTTTCAAACTTGGCTTTGGCGTCGGTGACGTTCCCGCTGTTCAGCGCGGTAAAGCCCTGACCTTTCGCCGCGCCGCCGATATTTTTCTGGAAATAGGCCATCACGCCGGTGTCATTCGGATGACGCGCCTGATAGCCCTGATACAAGTCGCGATCGCTTTCCTGCGGTGCCATCCATAACAACGCCTGACGCAGCGAGCGGTCTGCGTCGCTGTTGCTGCCTGCCATTGTGCTCAGCAGTTTGATGCCGTCACGGCGGGAGGATTCCTGATAGGTCAGCACTTTGCCCAGCGCCAGACGCGCCTGCGTATCGTCCGGGCGGGAAGCCACGCGCTGCTGCAAACCTGCAATCGCCTGCGGCTGGAGCGATTTGTCACCCGCCATGGTCAGGTAATATTCGGTTGCCAGACTGTCGAGCGGCTGATTGCCGTTAAAGATGGTGCGGTAGGCCGAAAGCGAACCGCTGACGTTACCCTGCGCAGCCATCTGACGGGCAGAGGCCAGCTGCGCCGGGGGAATCGACTGCATGGCTTTGGCGCTATTTAGTGAAGCTAAACGTGGATCGTCGGGCGAGGCGGCAGACAGCTTTTCGCGCCACTGGTTAGCCGCGGTTTTGTCGCCGCTTTGCATCGAGTACAGTGACATCAGATACAGCGCCTGGGCATTGTCCGGCTCAACCAGCAGCACTTTCTGCAAGGCGTCTTTTGCCAGATCGTCATGGGCACGTTCGTGCCAGTAAGCCGCCTGATCGAAAAGGGCTTTCATCGCCGGATTGGTCGTATCCGCGGCAAACGTTGAGGCACTAAAACTTACCACTCCGGCGATCCCTACCAGATAAATAGCTCTGATCACCGCCAGGGACAGTTTATGTTTTTTCATTTTCCAGCTCCGGTAATCGCCAGGTTATAGCCGGGAGTAAAGGCTACCTTCATTGTTGTTCTTTTTGTTTTGAGGCTTTTCATTTGTGGCCCAGACGTTTAGCCGCATGGCGACGCAGGACGACGAACAGGCTCAGGCCCACCACCAGCGATACCAGCGTGGCGATAAGCGACAGGATCACGATGTGCGTGCTGGCGTACCAGAGCACCATCATGTACCACGGCATTTGTCCGGTCGGGAATTGCTGCCCGACGGAGAAGCTGCGGATGCCGTTCTCATCAGTAATGATCGCCAGATCGCCGCGTACGTTGGCGTTGATTTGAGGCAATTTCAAATCGCTGTGAATTTTCAGCAACTGCTGATCGTCAGTACCGGTGGCCACGACGACCACGTGATCGTTGGACCAGCGCGAGCGATAGCTGACAAACCCGCGCCATGCACCGGTCGAGGACAGATAGCGGTCGGCATCTACCGGCTGGCGATACCAGTCGCCGGTCAGCCACGCCACGATGCGCTGTACTTCGGTCGGCGTTTTCACGCCCATCGAATTGGCGTTCAGGCCAAACGGCGAATCTGCCAGTAACTGCTGATTAAAGGCGGAATCGCCCAGCGTGGTGACTGCCAGAATATCGCGGTCAAACATCGGATTTCCCTGCTCGTCACCCTTCAGACCAAAGGCAATCTGCACGTGACTTACCGGCACGCCGGTGGCTTTGCCCGCGCGGGCGGTCAGGTTCAGCAAGGTGTGAATTTCATCAGCCGTCGGTTCCGGCGGCAGCAGCATCAGCGTGTCGGAGAAGTCGGCCAGCTTGGAGTACGGATAGGACGCACCGACGAAATACGACAGGTTCGGCAACTGGGCGAAATGGTAGCTTCCGCTCAGGTCGATGAAGGATTTCGGATCGATACGGCTTTTGATGTTATCGCTGGTCAGAATGCTGCAAGGCGCGTCTTTTTTCGGTTTGATGTCGAAATAGAACTGCAACTGGTTGTCGCCGTAAATCAGGTACGGCGCGAGCTGCATCGTGTAGCGTTCCTGACGGCTGTCACCGCCGAGGCGACGCCAGATGTTTTCCACCAGACCGACTTTGTTCACCGTCAGGCTGCGCAGGAAATTGCTGTTGATGGAGACATTCAGGCGCGAGTTATCTTCATCAATCCAGTTTTCGGTCGGGAAACGGTAATCAATGCGTACCGGAATATTGTGGCCATCCCACATGAACAGATCCGGCGCGGCGCGGAACGCCACCTGAATGCCATCGTGATAAATACCGTTGGAAATCAGCGAATCCGGATCTTTGCCCGCCAGTTCGCCCAGCGTGACCGGGCGCGAGGTGTCAATCCAGCGCGGTGCATCATACGGCTTGCTCGACGGAATGGTTTGCTGCGCGACATCCAGATGATCGGTGTTGTTCGGCATTCCGGCGCTTATCAGCCGGTAAGCCGCCTGACGCAGCTGGTTGTCATCGTTACCCAAAACCAGCAGCAGTTTGTAGACCGGATTGATCGGGTTATCAATAATTTGAATCGATGCGCCGTTGCTGGCAGGCAGCGTCAGAGAGCCTATTTTATCGCCGGGTTTACCGAACAGAATCCCGTTCTGATCGGGCAAATCATTCAGAATAACCGGGAAGTCTACGTCGCGATAATCGGACAACATGCCGAGATAAGAAGAGACCATCGCTGCGGCGCTGACATCTCCCGGTTTCATTGATGCCGGGAAAGCCATGGTGATTTTGGACTCCTGCATTTGCAGGCTGTCGAAGAACGGACGCGGGAAGTTACCCAGATTGCGGCCAATATTCAGTTGCTGACCTTCCAGACCAATGCTGGTAGTCGGCAAAATGGTGACCCAATATTTGTCCGACTGATCTTTCTCGCAGGTCATGGTGTTGCTGTCATGCACGCGAAAGCTCAGGTTGTTGCTCGAGACCACCATCGCCGACGGAATATCCAGCTCGTAGACATCGCCGCCGTTGCTGGTCTGGTTCAGCGGCAGGTTGCCCAGCGGCTGGCCGTTGAGCATCAGCTCCAGCGTGGTATCGCGGGCGATCAGCGCCGGAGAAATTTTCAGCGCCAGCGAGAGATGGGCGTTGGTGACCACTTCATCTGCCGGCAGGGTGAAGAGAATACCAGACTGCAACTGGCCGCCGCTGAGGGTCAGGCCGTTGGGCTGGCCCATTTCGGCGACGGTAATATTACTGGTGACCGGCTGAACCAGCGGGATCACCGGCGCAGGCACCGCAGCGGGATCGGCCACCGGCGTGGCTGGGGTTGCCGCATTGGCCGAATCGCTGTTGTTGACCGGCGTGGTATCCGCCTGAGGTATATATTCTGACGGCACCGGCTGTGATGCGACCGGCGCTGCGGTGTCAGCGGGTGCGGTTTCTTCCGGCATCGCTGGCGTTGGCGGCAGCCATGACGGTGCCGCAGGCAGACTGGTGGCCGGATCGACAGCCGGGGCAGGGGCTTCTTCCGCCTGCGTAAACGGCAGGCTGCTGAAGGTCAGCAGCAGGCCGGTGGTGATTTTCCTGAGCAGGGACGCACCCGGCACAGCAAATAAACGGCACTTTATCATCGATTTACGTGGTCGCTTCATACTGCTTCACTCTTGCTGGTGGTCTCAGCGGGGGTATTTTTGCCGCGGCGTTCTTTCCATGTGTTGTAGAACAACTCAAATACGCAGCGGATGATGCTGAGCAGCGAGCGGAACGGATTGTCCGGCGGGTATTCTTCACCGATCCAGGCATCCGCACGGCACAGGACGACGCGGACCAGTTCACGGCGTTTCGACAACGGCAGGTTTTCAAATTGCAGACGGATGCGCTCCTTGTTGCCACTGATTTGCGTCACCGGGAAACTTTCCGCGCCCGAGGACAGCTGAATCTCCACTTCTTCAATTTCTTCGTCCAGATAACGCACGTCCGGCGTCACCAGCTGCACGCCGCCCATCGACATATCAATGGTGGTGGTGCGCAGGGAAATGCCGTTGGCGTAATGAATGATGGCCGGGATCGCCACATCGATACGGATGGTTTTACGCACCTGGCGGGTTTCTTTCGCCACGGCAATGGCCGCCAGCAGGATCAGCACACTGAAGCTGCCCCACGCCACGTTCAGCGCGATCACGCTTGGGTCGATGGCAAAGTAGTTATGGAAGACCGCGCGCACTAAGCCGTAACCGATACCGATAATCATCAGAATGGCGACGATCAGGTGCGGCTTGACGATGTTGAAGTCAAAGAAGCCCACGTCCAGCAGGCCGCCTTTGTCGGTCACGTTAAACTTGCCGCGTTTTGGCGCAAGCAGGGTGACAATCGTCGGCAGGATCAGGTGGAAGGCCATCACGGTTTCGTAGATTTCACCCCAGAACGTATAGCGGAAGCGGCCATTCATGCGGGAGTTGATGTACAGCGACATCACCAGATGCGGCAGCGCATAAGCAAAAATCAGGCTGGCGGACGAGGAGATGATGTTCAGATTGAACAGCAGGAAGGCCAGCGGTGCGGTCAGGAACACCACGCGCGGCAGGCCGAACTGGAAGTGCAGCATGGCGTTGAGATAGCACAGGCGTTGCTGCCATTTCAGACCACGGCCAAATAACGGATTATCGACGCGGAAAATTTGCGTCATGCCGCGTGCCCAGCGGGTACGCTGAATGACGTGCAGACCGAGACGTTCTGTCGCCAGACCGGCCGCCAGCGGGATATCCAGAAACGCGGTATTCCAGCCACGGCGCTGCATTTTCAGCGCAGAGTGGGCATCTTCGGTCACGGTTTCCACTGCAAAACCGCCAACTTCTTCCAGCGCCACGCGGCGGATAACCGCACAGGAGCCGCAGAAGAACGTTGCGTTCCAGTTATCGTTACCTTGCTGAACCGGGCCGTAGAACAGTGCGCCTTCGTTGGGCATGGTGCGGCCAGCGGAGAGATTGCGTTCAAACGGATCCGGTGAATAGAAGTAGTGCGGCGTCTGAATGAGCGCCAGACGCGGATCTTTCAGGAAGCTGCCGACGGTCGCCTGTAAAAATGCGCGGGTGGCGACGTGGTCACAGTCGAAGACGCAAATTAGCTCGCCTTTGGTGAGTTTCATCGCGTGATTCAGATTACCGGCTTTCGCGTGGGCATTATTATCGCGGGTGATATATCCCACGCCCGCATCGGCGGAAAACACGGCAAATTCGTCGCGCTTGCCGTCATCGAGCACATATATTTTGATTTTATCTTTGGGATAATCGATACATTGCGCCGCCAGAACGGTATCACGCACCACGTCCAGACTTTCGTTATAAGACGGAATATACACATCGACGGTGGGCCACAGCGTGGTGTCATCCGGCAAGGGTTCGATGGTGCGTTTCAGCGGCCAGGTGGTTTGCAGATAACCGAGTAACAGAATAAGCCAGACGTAAAGTTCGGCGAGGAATAACCCGATGCCTAAAATGGCTTCAATGGTGGAATTGAAATGCAGCGTTTCCGTGGCGCGCCAGTAAATATAGCGCGTCGACATCATGATGGACATGATGACCATCACCACGCTAATACGGCGGCTTTTGCTGATGCCCAGTAAAAATAAGAGGCCAATGCTTATCAGCCCGAAGATGTACTGCTTCTGGCTGTCCATTGGCGTAATGACGATAACTGCTGCCACCGGCAGCAGCAGGAGCACAAGCAGGGAAAACAGGAATTTATTCATCGCTTTGGGATCGCTGTTATCAGTGACAGTTAATAACTGCCGGTTTTAGGCGCGGCGTGTAACTCTCCATCACCGACTTTAATCCCTAAAATGGCGGCGACTTTTTTGCTGATCAGTTCAATATCAAACGCGGACGCGGATACCGGACTGAAATCAATAATAGAGCGCTGCGAGGCATTAGCCTCTGGCACACATTCATCCCTGTGGATTGTGCCTAATAATCTTTCATTCAAACGTTGTTCGAAGAATTGGGTGACGTCGCGGCTTAATGTCCGGCGGGTGTCACTTTGATTCACGACGTAATATTCCCCTTTTTTATTATTCAGGGGAGTACCAATTAATTTGTTCTTTTCCATTAACGGCAATAAAGATAACGATGCCGTATCCGCCAGCATCACCACCACGTGCAAATCCGCAATGCTTTGCACGGCTTTTAATGCCGGACTTGGGCCGGGAGGAAAATCCGCAATAATAATTAAACCCGGATAATTTAGAACGGTATTTAATCCGCGCTGTAAAAAATGCGGATCGGTGGCTAACTGATGTTCAAATTCCAGCCGCTGATCTTCGCTCACTTCACCGTACGGCAGAACGAAGGTGTTGGAACCGGCTTTGAGAATGAACTGGCTCCAGTCGGACTCATTGCCTGAACCGGCAACAAAACCGCGGGTATCTGAAATCGGCACACCGAAATGAAGGCGCAGGGCATTCTGCACATCAAAGTCGATGACCAATACTTTGCTGCCGCTACGGGCAAGCGAGTAGGCCAGGTTGGAGGCCACCGTGGTTTTTCCTACTCCACCTTTCGGTGAACAAACGCAAACTAACGGCATGAGGCAATCATCTCTAACAAAGGTTGAAGCGGTGTGTCGCGATGCAAATAAGCGCTGACAGGCTGCGGAGCCCGCTGTTTAAACATTTGTTTAAAGCGCTGTTCGGTATCCGCTGGCGCCACGGGAGCCGGAGTTTGTACTGGGGCTGAACGGGACGCCGGTGCTGCCGGGTGAACAGGTGCGGTATAGACCGGCGCAGCAGGTTGTGCGGGAGCGGCCGGGGCGACAGGCGGCTGACGCACGGTTTCGGGCATGGCTTTTCGCAGTGAATCAAGCAAACCCGAACCGCTGTCTGGCACCACAGACTGGGCGTGCAACGACGGCGTCGAGTGAACTGGCTGTGGCTGCGGCGCTGGCGCGGGGGCCGGATGGGCAGGCGCGGGCGGCAGTGTCTCACGCAGAGCATCAAGCAAACCAAAGCCCGCCGCCGGAGGAGAAACTTCCGAAGACCGGGGTTCATCTTGCGTATGCGTGGCGTCGGTAAAGGGGGAAGAATGCTGAGCGTGCAGCGCTTCCTGTGCCGAAGACGGCGAGAACTCATCAGCAGAAATGGACTGCGGCGTGGGCTGCGTGGAGCGCCCGCTGTCTAAAGGACCGCCGGGTGTCTGGCTGGCAGAAACCTGTTTTATTAATGTCCATTGATTCATCGAACCGGTAATTGATTCGCCGGTGGATTTATCATTAAGCTCTTTATAATCAAGCTCTTTAAGGTTGGTCTTATCCATAAAACGCTTAATGTCGTCATATTTATTCATATATCCCGCCCGGTAGGATTATATTTGTGTGGGGATTATCTGGACGTCAAAACGGCCACACGAGAACCGCTAACAAAAGTGTAAAAGGTTTAATTTTTTAGCGTTTTTTTTCGGGATAAGAATAATCTTAATATATCAGTTCTTTTACAGCATAGAGCACTTTTTACAAAAATTAGGAATTGCACCATAGAAAACATTACGCCTATAACCCGCTGTCAGAAAAGGTTTTTTATTTAATTGAGCTGAAATTTTCCGTTATGTGAGATGAAACCATTGTTTTGAGTGTGATGTGCAGCACATTGATTCAATCAGAAGCGTTTAACTCAGAATTTTAATGACATCACTAATCATCAGGTTAATGCGGAGTGTAGGTTTTCTGTCAGTAAAAACACATAAAGTATTTTAGTGATGAATGTTACCCGGCAAACACGTTGTTTTTTATAACCAAAAGCCCCTGTTTCACCTCGAAATAACGCGATATAAGGTATACTGCGCACAATTACTGTTCCTGATAAGGTACATGGAGCAAAACAGGTTGGCAGTTGATGGAGAACTATGTTGCGCGTCAGGCGTTCGTTAACAATCAAACAGATGGCAGCCGTATCGAGCGTGGCTGCGATAACTATTTGTTTTTTTATCGTCATCCAGTTGTTTCACTTTGTGCAACAACGGAGGGATGATTACGCCCAGCAGCTTGAAAACATTGCACATTCCGTCAGGGAGCCGCTGTCGCAGGCGGTGCTGGATGTGGATCTGGAAGAAACCCAGGACATCCTGAACACGCTGCAACCGGTCGGTATTCTCAGCCGTGCGAATGTCGTGATGCCTAACCAAATCGCCGCGTTGCACACGAATTTTCCTGCGGGCCGCCCGGTTCCGCCCTGGATCTCCCGCGGGTTTAATCTGCCGGTAACCATTTCTGTTCCTCTTTATTCTGCGGCCGCCAGCCCTAAAGATCCGAAACCGCTGGCCTATCTGGTACTGCAGGCTGACTCCTACCGGATGTATCAGTTTATCGTCAGCGCGCTCTCGACCATGCTCACCACTTATCTGTTGCTGGCGCTGATCCTTACCATTTCACTGAGCTGGGTCATCAACCGTCTCATCGTCAAACCGCTGCGCACTATCGCCCGCGAGCTGGAGTCCCTGCCGGAAAGCGACGTGCCCTTTCATCAGCTGACGATGCCTTTGCTGCATGAAGATGATGAAATTGGAATGCTGGTGCGCAGCTACAATCGCAATCAGCAACAGCTACAGAAAATACAGCAACACATCAGTGATACGCCGCCGCTCGCGCAAAATTGTGTCAGTAATGAAGAACAGTTCATGGCACGGCTGCAACACAGGTTGCAGTCCACCGAGCCTGAAAAAGGCTTTCATCTGTTGCTTATCGGTATTGAAAGCCTGCGCGATGACGGGCATGTGGATTGCCCGCTGGTGTCTTCTATCATTGAAGCGCTCCCTGAACACTGCTTACTGGCGCGCCTGAGTTATAACGAATTTGCTTTGCTGGCGGGGGACATCACCCGGCCGTTTATGGCGATGCGTCTCGCCCGACAAATTATGGAGCGCATCAATGCCCCGCAGGAAAGCGATGCAGGTAATATGTCTCTGCATCCGACCGGCAGTATCGGGATAGTGCAGCATACCGGCGAATTCCCGGCGACCGCGCAGCAGCTGATGGTCAATGCCCGCGCCGCGCGCGTTTCAGCTTATCAGCAGGGTAAAAATCAAATCCTGTTCTTCGAGCCGGAATTAACGGAAAAGATTCAAAAGCGCTTGTTGCAGGAAAACGACATTCTGCACGCGATGGAACAAAATGATTTCACACTGTTTATCCAGCCGCAGGTGAATATGCGCACCGGCGCGGTGGTCGGTGCTGAAGCACTGTTGCGTCGGAAAATGCCCGACGGCAGCTACGGGCTGGAAAGTGATTTCATCGTGCTGGCGGAAGAAATCGGCGTCATGAGTATGCTGGGCTACAAGATTCTTGAACTGGGCTGCGGGATCCTCGCGGACTGGCAGAGCCGCGGCATCAATTTACCACTCTCGGTGAATCTGTCCGGCGTTCAGGTACAGCAGCGCAATTTCCTGCCGGAACTTCGCAGTCTGCTGAGCCGTTATAAAATCAATCCGGGGCAGCTGGTGCTGGAAATCACCGAAACTGCGCGCATTGACGATTTAGATCGCGCGCTGCTGCTGCTGGGTGAATTGCGCGCCGTGGGCGTGTCGATTGAACTGGATGATTTTGGCCTGGGATATTCTGGTCTGGAATACCTGAACCGCCTGCGCTCGCTGCCGATCGATGTCATCAAAATCGATCGCAGCTTTGTCGGCGTTCTGCCGCAGGACGACGTCATGGTCAACATTGTGGCCTCCATCGCCCGTGCGATGAACATCCAGTTAGTGGCCGAAGGTGTCGAAACCGAAGCGCAACGCCAGTGGCTGCTTGAAGAGAATATTCTCTTAGGCCAGGGCTATTTATTCTCTGCGCCGCTGTCAAAAGACGCCTTCGAACAAAAGTTTTGCCCCGCTGAATAACCTGCCCCAGGGCAGGAATTCCCCTCCAGCCCGTCACTTTTCGTACTTTTTTTACTTACTCTTCGTCTGCTGAATGCTTTCAGTTCTGTTTTTTCATGACCCGTTTTTTCGGGAGGAAACAAAATATTTCCATGATGTTGTGATGGTGTTACTTTTCGGCAGTCGCCCATTATCCGTACCCCTACAAAACAGAGGGCGATACTCACACATCAGGATGGCTAGTCATGAAAATATCACTCTTCAAAAGCCTGTATTTCCAGGTGCTTCTGGCAATAACCCTGGGTGTCCTGCTGGGACATTTCTACCCTGAACTCGGCGCGCAAATGAAACCGTTAGGTGACGGTTTTGTTAAATTAATCAAAATGATTATCGCGCCAGTTATCTTCTGTACGGTCGTCACCGGTATCGCCGGCATGGAAAGCATGAAAGCGGTCGGACGTACGGGCGCCATCGCGCTGCTGTATTTCGAGATTGTCAGCACGCTGGCACTGATTATCGGGCTGGTGATCGTCAATATCGTCCAGCCAGGTGCCGGGATGAACGTTGATCCGGCGGCGCTGGATGCTAAAGCGGTGGCAATCTACGCCGAACAGGCACAAAGCCAGGGCATCATTCCGTTCCTGCTGGATGTCATTCCTTCCAGCGTAATCGGTGCCTTCGCCAGCGGAAATATTCTGCAGGTCTTACTGTTCGCCGTGCTGTTTGGCTTTGCGCTGCACCGCCTTGGCCACAAAGGCCAGCTGATTTTCAACGTGATCGACAGCTTCTCGCAGGTCATTTTTGGCATCATTAATATGATCATGCGTCTGGCACCGTTGGGAGCCTTTGGTGCAATGGCCTTCACCATCGGTAAATACGGCGTGGGTTCTCTGGTGCAGCTCGGCCAGCTGATCCTGTGCTTCTACCTTACCTGCGTGCTGTTCGTGGTGGTCGTACTCGGGCTTATCGCGCGCTTCACCGGTTTCAGCATCTTCAAGTTTGTTAACTACATTAAAGAAGAACTGCTGATCGTACTGGGGACATCCTCTTCTGAGTCGGCGCTGCCACGTATGCTGGATAAAATGGAGCGTCTGGGCTGTAAAAAGTCGGTGGTCGGGCTGGTGATCCCAACGGGGTATTCCTTCAACCTCGACGGTACTTCAATTTACCTGACAATGGCGGCGGTCTTTATTGCGCAGGCCACCAATACCCACATGGATATCTGGCATCAGATCACCCTGATTGTGGTATTGCTGCTCTCCTCAAAAGGTGCGGCGGGCGTGACCGGCAGCGGGTTTATCGTACTGGCGGCGACATTGTCAGCAGTCGGGCATTTACCGGTAGCGGGTCTGGCACTGATTTTGGGCATCGACCGCTTCATGTCAGAAGCACGTGCGCTGACCAATCTTGTGGGTAACGGCGTGGCAACTATCGTGGTCGCGAAGTGGTGCGGTCAGCTTGATGAAGGCCAGCTTAAAGCGACCTTGAACGGCCAGAAAGGCCTGACGGAAGCAGAGAAGTCCGCTGCAGGCGCTTAAACCTTTCCAAACAGCGGGTGATATCTGTGCATAAAACCCGCTTAAGGTTCCAAAAAACGCATTTAATTAGCCTCAATCCCTCCTAATATCCACCGTTTACTTGATGTAACCGGTGGATTATCTTCATAATATGCCTCTCAAACACCGCTTGCGGCGGTATTTCCCAGAATATTTTCGTCGGGTGCGCGACATTGCGCAGAACCCGAGGTCTAACGAAGAGCCGTAATTTTTCGGCCTTTATTTTACGCATTCAGTTCCTGTGGGCGCGTCGTAAGACACCGGCAGGACAGCACTCTGAAAATTGGATTGTCATTACGTAGGGGTTCACATGCAGGGCACCAAAATCCGTTTACTCATTGGTGGATTGCTGCTGGCAGCAGCAAGTCATGTGCAGGCAGAAACATTACAACCCGACCCGGCCTGGCAGCAGGGAAAGTTAGATAACGGGTTCACCTGGCAGCTTCTGACCACACCACAACGTCCGAGCGATCGCATTGAATTACGCCTGGTGGTACGCACCGGCTCGCTGGCAGAGTCTGCCCAACAGTCTGGCTACACCCATTTCCTCCCTCGTCTGGCGTTAATGCACAGCGAAGGATTCAGCACCGCTCAGCTCCAGTCTCTCTGGCAGCAGGGTATCAATCCGCAACGGCCATTGCCGCCCGCGGTCAATTCGTATGATTTCACCATGTATAATCTGAGCCTGCCGAACAACCGACCGGATCTGCTGAAAGACGCCCTGAACTGGCTGGCGAACACGGCGGGGAAAATCTCGGTGACGCCTGCTTTGGTGAGCGCTGCCCGTCAGGAATCGCAGGATCCGGTGGGGTCGTTGCCACAAAATCCCCAGGACGCTTTCTGGCGTGCGCGTATTACCGGCTCAACGCTGGTGGGGCATAATCCTGACCAGCTGCCGACGAAACCCGTCAACATCGACGCCCTTATTAAGTTTTATCATCAGTGGTATACGCCAGACGCGATGACGTTATTCGTGGTGGGCAATGTGGATGGCCGTGCGTTAAGCGAACAAATCAACCGCACCTTCTCACCGCTGAAGGGAAACCGTCAGACACCGCAAACGATGCCGACGCTTTCAGAACTCACGACAAAATCCATGACGCTGATGGACGACAACCTGACGCAGGATCGTTTGTCATTAATGTGGGACAGCGCGTGGCAGCCGATTCAGGATTCACAGGCGCTGGCCACATACTGGCGTGGTGATTTAGCCCGTGAAGCCTTGTTCTGGCATTTACAGGAAGCGCTGAAAACTACGTTTGAAAACAAGAAAGACGCCACAACGCCTGCCGCAGGCTTAGGTTTCGACTGTAACGTGCAGTTCCAGCGCGCCCAGTGTGCTATCCGTATCGAAGCGCCACAGGCCAGACTGGCTGAGCTGTTAAAACGTCTTTCTGAAGAACTGCTGGTGGTACGTGACAAAGGCATTTCACAGGCTGAATTCGATGCGCTGATTGCCCAGAAAAACGACCAGTTAAGCAAGTTGTTCGCGACCTATGCCCGTACAGACACCGACGTGCTGATGAGTCAGCGTCTGCGTTCACAGCAAAATGGCGTCGTGGACATCGCGCCGGAGCAGTATCAGCAATTGCGTCAGCAGTTCCTTTCAACGCTGACCTTGCCGGTATTGAATCAGGAGCTGAAACAGCAACTGTCGCGTGAGCCGGCGTTGCTGGTGGCTCAGCCGAAAGGCGAACCCGAGGTCAATGCCGGGGAGTTGAGAGCGATATACGATAAGATTATGGCGCCAGCTGAAGCCAGCCCGGCTGTCGAAGCCGCACCGACGGCAGCGGTGCAATAAGGGGTTTTCTTTTAAATCCCTTTTTAATCTGATCGAAAGTATTTCGGTTTTTCAGCAGCCATTATCACATGACTTTCTGCTACGAAACCTGGCAGAGGGGAAAAACCTTTCCCCTCTGCAGGAGCAGGAGCAAAGCTGCCGCCTTATGCCCGTTTCGGCATAAACTCCACCGGAATGATCGCCCCGCGATGCTGGATCACCGTGCTCGCCGTTTCGTGCCCGCGCACTGCTGCTTCCACCGCGCTTCCGCCGGTCAGCCTCACCGCCAGATATCCCGCGCTGAAAGAATCTCCGGCGGCGGTGGTATCGACGACTTTCTCTTTCGGCAGTTTCACCGCAGGCACATCATGCAGCTCGCCTTCGGCGCTGGAGACGATGCAGCTGTCAGCGCCGCGCTTCACTACCACTTCACTCACCCCAAGCGCGTGCGTACGGGCGATCACTTCCTCGCAGGGCTTCTGGCCCCACAGCATGTCTTCGTCGTCGAGTGTCAGGAAGGCGATATCGGTGCAGGAAAGCATGGCGTTGTAGGCGGATTGCGTCTGCTCTTTGCTCGCCCACAGACGCGGGCGGTAGTTGTTATCGAAAATCACTTTGCCACCGCGTGAACGGCAGGCTTTCAGCAGGGTCATCAGGCGGTCGCGGCTTTCTTCGGTCAGGATAGCCAGGCTAATGCCGCTCAGGTATAGATAATCGAATTGCGCCAGCTTCTGACAGATTTCTTCAGAATGCGGGCTGTCCAGCCAGTAACGCGCGGCGGCGTCGTTGCGCCAGTAGTAGAAGGTGCGCTCGCCGGTGTCATCCGTTTCAATCACGTACAGGCCAGGCAGTTTGTTATCCAGACGCTGGGTCAGATCGGTTTTAACCCCTTCCTTTTGCCACGCCTGCACCATTTCATTGCTGAAACTGTCGGTGCCGAGGGCGGTGACGTAATGCACATTCAGCGCGTCGGGCGACACCTGGCGGGCAATATAAACTGACGTGTTCAGCGTATCGCCACCAAAACCCCGGTTTAAAGCGTCGCCTTTTTGTGACAATTCGATCATGCATTCGCCGATAACGGCAATGTTTTTGCGAGTCATTGTACCTGGCCTATGTCTGAAGCATTAAAACGAAAGAGAAGAAAAGTCCGTCATTATTACGCTCTAGTCTCTTCATAAGAATGCGGTCAGTCAATAAAATTAAAACGAGGTTTTATTTTTTACGAGGAAGATCGAAAAAAGGCGTGTAAGGAATGAAAAAAGGGAAGCCGGGCGGCTTCCACATCGGACAAACAGAAAAGCGCGTTATTTGCTTTCTTTACGCAGTTCCGTCACCGGACGCCCGCCCAGTCCCCAGTTATCCGTGTCGATTTCATCGATGATTACCGTGGTGGTCGCTGGATTTTTGCCCAGTGTATCGACCAGTAATTGTGTCACGCCTGCGATCAGCGCTTTCTTCTGTTCGGCGGTCGCGCCATCGCGGGTGATTTTGATATTGACGTAAGGCATTTTTCTCTCCGAATCGGGACGTGCAGTTAATGAAGTGTTGCAAAGCTTCCAATGTAGAGCCTGCACAAAAGAACTTCCAGCACCGGTTTACGGTTTTTCGTGCGGAAACGTCGCAGGGAGATGAGGAGTGATTAAAGTTTCTGCGCGCTGCGCCGATAGATATCTCTACAAAAGAAAGCCAGGAAATCGAACTACTTTGTCGGCACGTCATTCATTGTAGTCACGGAAGACATGTTGCCGCATGTCCTTGATTATCTGACTCTTATTCATGACGGCAGAAAAATATGATAACTAAGATGATGTTAGGGCTGATTACGCCTTCTTTTACTGCTCTAGAGCGCGTAAAAGCACAGTCTTACTGGCGTCAATGTCAGAGAGTGTACCGTTTTCAGCCCATTTACCGTACCACTGGAAAATTGCTGGGCATTGAATTACTGACCGGCGTTTTCCATCCCGGCGAACCGCAGAAATTTATTTCGCCTGAGCATTATTTTGTCGCGATAGCCGTGGGTAAACGCCTGCAAATCGTGCAGGAA
Organism: Rahnella sp. 1L-D-7-B-C2; assembly: GCF_057290995.1. Taxonomy (NCBI): domain Bacteria; kingdom Pseudomonadati; phylum Pseudomonadota; class Gammaproteobacteria; order Enterobacterales; family Yersiniaceae; genus Rahnella; species Rahnella sp. 1L-D-7-B-C2. The sequence continues at coordinate 170,029 of NZ_JBXAVQ010000004.1, forward strand.
CAGCTCGACCTTTTGCAGCGCTGGCAGCGGTTGTTCATCGATAACGGCCTGCTGGCGTCGATTAACGTCGACGGTCAGGTGCTGGAGATGTTGCAGTCCGAATCGTCGCTGCGCGCGCAAATCAGCGCAATGCCTTACGTCCGGTTTGAACTGGTCGAAAGTGCCGAAAATGCGCTGAGTATTCCGCTTTCGCAAATTGAACAGTCCGACCGCCTGTGGCTGGATGATTTTGGTCAGGGCATTGCGAACTTCTCATCGTTCACGACCTGGCATTATGAGTACATCAAAATTGCCCGTGACCTGTTTATTCTGCTGTGTCAGAGCGAAGAGGGCTCGCGCCTGTTCTACACGCTGGTGACGCTCATGAACCGCTACAGCAAAGGCGTGATTATTGAAGGCGTGGAAACCGCTGCAGAGTGGGCGATGGTGTGTAAATCTGACGCGTTAGCCGCTCAGGGATATTATCTGGCGCGCCCGGCGACGTTTGACGGCCTCGATAACTTGCCAATACATTTCGAAGGATAATGAATCACACCAAACTTAGCTCAGGCACGTCTCAAAATGCCGGGTGAGTTGCACTGGTGTGATACATTCTCATCACCTTGATTTTACTTGATTTATACTCATTTAACCCCTCCCCATGACCCCGTTGTCTCTGCCTCGTTTCAGGCAAGACAGGTCGAATTCAACTATGTTTAAACTCTGGAATTCGTTAACTGTCTGAAAGGAACCCGTTTATGACGCGCACAGGTAAGGTGATCTCGTGGATTGCAGGCGTGATTATCATTCTGATGGTCGCCATCGTCATTTTCATTGCGATGTTCGACTGGAATCGCCTCAAACCCACTATCAACCAAAAAGTCAGCACTGAGCTGAACCGGACGTTCGCCATCCGTGGTGATTTGGGCGTCGACTGGTCCCGGCAGAAGGATGAGGCTGGCTGGCGCGCGTGGGTGCCGTGGCCGCATATTCATGCCGAAGACATCGTGCTGGGTAACCCTTCCGACGTTCAGGGCGGCGAGAAAGACGCGCAGATGGTGAAACTGGCGCGCGTCGATGCCAGTATCGCGCCACTCGCGCTGCTGCACAAAGAAGTGCTGATCCCGCGCATCTGGCTGAAACAGCCTGACGCCTCGCTATTGCGTTTAGCCAACGGCAAAAATAACTGGACGTTCAATCTCGCCAACAGCGACAAGAAAGACCCGGCGCAGCCGCCGTCAGCCTGGTCGTTCACGCTTAACGATATCGTTTTTGATCGCGGGCAGATTGATTATAAAGACGCCCAAATGAAAGCCGATTTCCGCGCAGTGATTGATCCGCTGGGCAAACCGCTGCCGTTTACCGAAGTCATAGGCGATAAAAAAGACGCGCCGAAAACTAAAACGCCGCCCTTCGTGTTTGGCTGGAAAGTGGAGGGTAAATACAATGGCGAATCGCTCTCGGGCAGCGGAAAAATTGGCGGAATGTTAGCGCTGAAAGACGCCGATGCGCTGTTCCCGTTGCAGGCTGACGTCCGCTCGGGCAATACCCGCGTGGCCGTCGCCGGGACGTTACAGGATCCTATGAACCTCGGCGGTCTGGATTTACGTCTGAAATTCTCTGGCCAGACATTGTCTGATTTGTATGGCCTGACCGGCGTGCTGTTGCCGCAAACCCCGCCGTACTCTACCGACGGACATTTATCGGCGACGTTGCATGATAAAAATGGCGCAATTTACCGTTATCAGAACTTTAACGGGGAAATTGGCGACAGTGACATCCACGGTTCCCTGACTTATCAGGCCAGTAAACCACGGCCGAAACTGACCGGTGAAGTGGTGTCTAAACAGCTGCGCTTTGCCGATCTGGCGCCGCTTATCGGTGCTGATTCCAATAAAGACAAAGCCAAACGGGGTGAGACGACGCGTCAGCCTGCGGACAAAGTCCTGCCGGTGGAGAAATTCGACACCAAAAGTTGGGGGGCGATGGATGCGGACGTCAAATTCAGCGCGAAGCGCATCGAGCACGGCGAATCCCTGCCTCTGAGTGACCTGAGCACCCATCTGAAACTGAATAATGGTGAAATTCTGCTCGATCCACTGCGCTTTGGCGTCGCGGGCGGAAACCTTAATTCGACTATCCGTCTGGAAGGGGATAAATCGCCGATGCGTGCGCGTGCCGACCTGCACGCCCGTCATCTGAAGCTGAAACAGCTGCTGCCGAAAATGGAGTCAATGGAGCGTAGTCTGGGCGATCTGAACGGTGATGCGACGCTCACCGGCACCGGGAACTCTGTCGCGGCGCTGCTTGGCAGCAGTAACGGTGACATGAAAATCCTGATTAATGACGGCGTCATTAGCCGCAGCCTGATGGAGCTGGCCGGGCTGAACGTCGGGAATTATCTGGTTGGGAAGCTGTTCGGCGATGACGAAGTGGCGATCAACTGCGCTGCCGCCAACGTGAATATCAAAAACGGTCTGGTCACGCCGCGTCTGTTTGTATTCGATACCGAGAATGCGGTGATCACCATCACCGGCAGCACCAACATGGCGACCGAGCGTTTGGATCTCACCATCGACCCGGAAAGTAAGGGGTTACGAGTCCTGACCCTGCGCTCGCCGCTGTACGTGCGCGGCACCTATAAAAATCCGGATGCCGGTGTGAAACCGGGGCCACTCATCGCCCGTGGCGCAGCAGCCGTCGCCCTCGGTGCCATCGTCGCACCTGCCGCCGCGCTGCTCGCGCTCATCTCCCCAAGCGACAGCGCAGAAAATCAGTGCGGTCCGATATTGCAGCAGATGAAGGCGAAGTGATCGAGTTTGGTAAACTCCTCCTCCTGTGAAGGGGGAGGTTGGGAGGGTGTTTTAATGCTAAGGCACTGGATCCAGTACCGCGCATTTGTGGTCCTGAATTTCTTCGGTGGAAGCGTTGTTCAGTTTTAGCAGGTCGCGTTCACTGGCGAGCAGCAGGAAATCGCCGCCTTGCAGGCTGACCATCGCCATACCGTAGTGCCCCATCTTTTTATCAGCCTCCGGCACACCTTCGGCCAGAATGCGGAAAGCGCCTCTCTGATTCAGTTCAGCAGGGGTGACTTTGCGCGCCAGATAGGTGTGACCGAGCAGCTTGTCCGGCAATTGCTGCCAGTTATATCCCATCGCCACGCCGTCTTTGATAAGCCGTTTTTTCACCTCCGGCAACAGGCACGAAATATGAATGTGCAGCTGGTTCTGTGAACGCCCGTATTGAGAATTGATCGCCAATGAGACGTTGCTGTCATCAATCGGTTTACCGTACTTTTCCGCCATATAATGCCGTGCGGCCCAGGCCTGACTAAAGAAGTTCGGTGTGGCTGGCTCCAGCAGCGCCGGGCTTTCCATTCCGGTAATGCGTGCGGTGGGCATCAGCAAATATTGCAGCGGCCCGTTCATGTCTTTCAGCACCACAAATCCCTGCTGTTCATCGACCTGCGCACAGGGCGCGGGTTTGCCATTGCTGCGCTGATTCGGCAGGCATTTTTGGCTGATAATATTCCACAGGGCGTTGGGATTAGAGCTGTGAGGCCAGAAGTACCAGAGGGCGGCGGCAATCACGATAAGCAGGAGCAGGAGAGGCAGGATCAATCGTCGTAAGCGCATAAGAAACCTTCGCAGAAGGCACCGTGCCGGGCGCGTACCGGGCACGGTATCCAGGTCAGTTACAGTGACTGATGGGCAGTTTCTTTGGACAGCAGCAGCGCTATCAAGGTCAGCGTTGCCATAGAGGCCAGATAAACGCCCACATAAAACAACCCGTAATGGGTTGCCAGCCAGGTGGCGATGTACGGCGCAACGGATGCACCCAGTATCGAAGACACATTATAGGAGAAGGAGGCGCCGGTATAGCGAACTTCCGTCGGGAACAGCTCCGGCAGCAGCGCGCCCATCGGACCAAATGTCAGGCCCATCACCATGAATCCGCACAGCAGGAAGACCATTACCAGTGCCTGCGAACCGGAACCCAGAATCGTCGGGAAGTTAAGCGCAAAGACAATCATCAGCAGCGTAATGCAGATCATGGTTTTGCGACGGCCAAATTTGTCCGCCAGCTGGCCCGCAATCGGCACCATCACACCAAATCCGATCACGCCAATCATCAGCATCAGCAGGAATTCGTTACGGGGAATGCCTAACCCGAGAGGCTGCGCCGCCGTGCCGTAGCCCAGCGAATAAACCGTCATGATGTAGAACAACGTGTAAGTGGCGACCATGATGAAAGTGCCCAGCAGCGTCGCTTTTTTGTATTTCGTGAACAGGGTGCCGATCGGTACTTTTACCTGTTTGCCCGCTTTGGCGATTTTGGCGAAAACCGGCGTCTCATGCAGGGACACACGTACATACAGGCCAACCAGTACCAGTACGGCGGAAAGCAGGAACGGCACGCGCCAGCCCCAGGCGATGAACTGTTCGTCGGTCAACAGCCACGACAGCAGCAGGAACATACCGTTGGCGAAGAAGAAGCCAATCGGTGCGCCGAGCTGTGGGAAAGAACCGTACAGCGCGCGTTTTTTCGGTGGCGCATTCTCTGTGGCGAGCAATGCCGCCCCGCCCCATTCACCGCCGAGGCCCAGACCCTGACCGAAACGCGCCAGCGCCAGCAGCAGCGGGGCGAAGACGCCAATGGTGGCGTACGTCGGCAGCAGGCCGATGACCACGGTGGAGACGCCCATGGTCAACAGCGAGGCAACCAGCGTCACTTTACGTCCGACGCGGTCGCCAAAGTGGCCGAAAAGCGCAGAACCGATCGGGCGTGCGATAAAGGCAATGGCGAAGGTCGCGAGCGACTGAAGCGTCGCGGCAGTCGGATCGCCCTGCGGAAAGAAAATATGCGGGAACACAATAACGGCGGCGGTCGCGTAGATATAAAAATCGAAGAACTCGATGGCCGTACCGATCAGCGATGCCACGATGACTTTGCCGCGGGAGTTCTGACTCACCAGGTGCGCGTCAGCTTCTAATTCAGGAGTGATGGTGGCTTGCATAAGTGTTTCTTATTTGTAATGAGTGAGAGGGAACTAATGTAAATAAATGTATAGCGAAAAGTCATCTTATGCAGAGCGAGGCGGCATTTCAACGCATCAGGCAGCCGGGAAAAGCAGGTTTCAGGTGGGTTCGGGTGATTGTTTTATTAACATCCTGTTTCACCAAACATAAGTTCGGTGAAAAGATGAAATGCAGAACAACTGACGGGGAAATGGCTAAATTAAAGTGCCTCTCTCAGTCAGTTATTCTGGTTTTCGGGGTCAGGATGAGATGAAATTAGTGATAATCACTGCTTTCTTATTTCATTGTCAGGATTAACGTCTGCGATATGTATTTCATCTGGCACGATGATGTGGTCCTGCGTGAATTCGCTGTCGTTTATCATTGCGTCCTTCTTCTTCTGCGCGGCCCGTTCTTTTGGGTCAGGCATACGCGGATCGTCTTTGTACTGCGCGGTGGCGATCCAGGCGGCGACAAACAGCGTCAGGCGGGCGAAGAAATAGAAGAACGCCATCAGGCCGATCACCGAACCAAAGGCGGCACCGGAAGGCGAGGTTGCCAGGCGCGGCAGCGTCATGGTCATCACAAACTTGATGACCTCAAAGCCGATTGCCGCCAGCAGCGTGCCACGGAACAGGGCTTTTTTACGCGGCTTGTGACGCGGCAGCATCCAGAAAATCCACAGGAACAACAGATAGTTGGCGGCAATGGAAATCACCAGCGCGATGCTGGTCATCACTGGCCTCAGCCATTCGATACCGCCCAGCCCCAGCGCATCCACGATGGTTTCCTGCGCCGAACCGGCAATCGAGGTCAGCGACAGCGTGATTATCAGCGCCAGCACCAGACCGGTGAGGGAGACAAAATCGCGGAAATAACGGCGATAAATTTTCTCCTGATCCTGAGGGTTACGCTCCCACACATCGCGGGACTGCGCACGGATCGCTTCACGCAAGTTACCCATCCAGCTGATACCTGAGTAGAGCGCAATCAGTAAGCCGGATAAACCGACCGCCGTACGCTGCTGGATAGCCGTATTCACGGTACTTTTCAGCGTCGCCGCCAGATTGGGATCGCTGATACTATTGACGATTTTATTGATAATCCCGGCCAGCAAATCCGGATTCGAGGCCAGCACGAAACCGACGGCGGCGAATGACACCATCAGAATCGGAATCAACGACAGGAACGAGAAATAGGTGATGGCCGCGCCAAACTGGCTGCCGAGGCGATCGTTAAACCGTTCGGTGGTGCGCAGCAAATGGGCTACCCATCCCCAGGATTTGACGTGCTCAACCAGACGCGAAAATCTGCCGATATTTTTATCTACCGTGTGATTGCCGGTTTTGATGTTAATCAGCGGCGTCGGTTCTTCCTGCTTTTCCGGCGTATGTTTTGAAAGGTCTTCTTTTGAAATTAGGGGCATTGATCCATGTTGTCCTTAAAAGTGTATCCAGTCTTAAGTATAGACACCTGTGAGGCGCAGCCGGGGCCGCGCAGGCTTAAGCGGTCAGGCAATGAACGTTTGGGTGATTTCCGTCAGCCAGTCCATGAACACTTTGACGCGTCGCGACAGGTTCAGACGGTGGGGATAAACCAGCGTAACCGGCATCGGCGGCGCGCGAAATTGCGGCAAAATACTCACCAGCTGGCCGCTCGCCAGCGCGTCCCGCGCGCCAATCAGCGGCACCTGAATAATCCCCAGTCCGGCCAGACAGGCAGAGACGTAGGTTTCGGTGCTGTTGACCGTCACCGCGCCGCCGGTTTTAACGCTTTTCACCTGCTTGCCGTCGAGGTATTCGAACGTGGACGTGTGGCTGCCGAGCGTTTGCTCGTAATGCACCATCGCATGATGGGCCAGCTGGTCGGGGTGATCCGGGATGCCGTAGCGTTGCAGATAGCCGGGGCTGGCGCAGTTGATCACGCTGAGATGCCCGAGCGGACGGGCGATAAGCCCCGAGTCTTTCAGCGTGCCGGAGCGCACCACACAGTCGAATCCTTCGCGCACCACGTCGACGCGGTGATCGGTGCTGCTCAGTTCGATTTCCAGCGCCGGGTAGCGGTTGAGAAATTCCGCCAGACGCGGTAACACCAGATGCGTCGCCATACCGACTGACATATCCACTCGCAGCCGCCCGCTGACATTGGCCGGATTCGACTGAAACATCGTCTCCAGCTCATCCATGTTAGAAAGCAACTCCTTGCAGCGCTGATAAAACACCTGCCCGTCCTGTGTCAGCTGCACGCGACGCGTTGAACGATGCAACAGGCGGGCGGACATCCGCGTCTCCAGCTGTTGTACCAGACGAGACACACTGCCCTTCGGTAATCCCAGACTTTCGGCGGCGCGGGTAAAATTACTCAGCTCGGCGACGCGCACGAAGACCTGCATTGATTGTATTTTATCCACATAATATCCGATTGTTGTTTGGATTGAGACAGTGAAACTCATTATGGACCATTTATCACACGCAGGTAATCCAATAGGCTATGTTTCATCCGATGCAGAAGTGACATAACCCTAATGAGGTCTGAAATGAGTCGAAAAATCGCTATCGTGACCGGCGCAAGCCGTGGTTTAGGTAAGAATGCCGTTGAAAAGCTGGCAAAAAAGGGCGTGGATATCATTTTGACCTACCACAGCCAGCAGGATGCGGCGCAGGCGGTGGTGAAATCGGTGGAAGCGGCGGGCGGGAAGGCCGTAGCGGTCAAACTTGATGCGGGCAACAGCAGCAACTTTGATGCGTTTGTCGCGCAGGTGAAAACGCAGCTGCAAGCAGTCTGGCAGCGCGATAACTTCGATTTTCTGGTGAACAATGCCGGTGTCGGGCTGCACGAAGCATTCGCTGAGACCACCGAAGAACAGTTCGATCTGATGATGAACATCCATCTGAAAGGTCCGTTCTTCCTGACGCAAAAACTGCTGCCGCTGATGGCCGACGGTGGCCGTATCCTCAACGTGTCGAGCGGGCTGGCGCGCTTTGCGCTTCCGGGCTCATCCGCTTACGCCATCATGAAAGGCGCAATTGAGGTGCTGACCCGTTATCAGGCGCGGGAATTGGGCGCGCGCGGCATCACCGCCAACGTGCTGGCACCCGGCGCGATTGCGACGGATTTCAGCGGCGGCATGGTGCGCGATAATCCGCAGGTGAATAAAATGGTGGCGGATAACACCGCGCTGGGCCGTGTCGGATTGCCGGATGATATCGGCGATATGGTGGCGTTAATGCTCAGTGATGAAGCAGGCTGGATGACCGCCCAGCGTGTCGAAGCATCAGGCGGCATGTTTATCTGATCGCAGCGTCAATCGTGCTGGAAACGCCGGGCTTTCATATGCTGTTGTTTTTCCAGCTCGAAAATTGCCCGTTGCAGGTCGCGTTCCTGCGCGGGCGATAAGCGCGGAAACTTAAAGCTCAGCCGCTGCGAGCTGACCGTCTCGCCTTTGTTGCTGACCGATTTACGCGGCATCGAGCCGATATACTGCAGATCCAGTTTAAATGTGCCGAGCTCTGCCAGCTGGATAACCGAATCTTTCAGCACTTCGCCCGAGGTGATTTCCGGCAGCGCGGTGCCCTCAATTTCCAGCCCCAGCCCGCCCAGCGAAATGTCTCTCACGCGAAAAGCAAACTCGGTGGCATCGGAGAGTTTGCCGCTGCAACGGTAGTCCGGCAACCAGGGCACATTAACGCGGAAATACTCACGGCGTTGGATGAAATACAGCACTGGCGGAATATCACAGATAAATGTCGGCAGGCCGTCAAAGGTCACCTGACGGACTTTGCTGCACGAGAACTCGACTTTTGCCCCGGTCGGTTCCGCCACAAAGGTCAGCGATTCTGCTTCCATCGCCAGCCCATTCTCGTAATCGGAACTGCCCAGATCGAATAAGAACTGATGTCCGTCTGAATTCACATCCAGAATTTTACTGATAAATTGTCCACGGGCATGGGTGACCATGACCAGCGTCTGGTTTTTTTTCAGATCCCGTAAAACGGACAAAATCGCCAGCGTGTTACGCTTAGCAAACGACTCTTTGGGTACTTCGCTCACCTGCCACACCTCTATATGCAATGATCACAAAATGTTGGCGCAGCCTTTGACGTATAAAGCGCCCACTACGGTTATCGGCCACTCAGAACAAATCTTTATTGTGTTAACCCTGATATTTTCACCGGCTCAAAGTGAAATTCCGGTGTCAGTGAGCGGCTTTGAACCGCCCTGAATTATATATAGGCGATATTTCATTCTCCTGAGTATGATTTTTTGCTCTCACCCCCGAAATAAACCGAATAGAAAGCCGCATTCAGGTGTTTACCTTGAAACGAACACTGTCGGGCGCGGCGCGCTTCTTCAAACCGTCTTAACGGTGTCGTCTTGGAACTCAGGCGAAGTTATCGATTCCTCTCTACAGGACATCATCATGAAGACAAAAACTATGATTCAGGCGCTGGCAGCAGTGTGTTTCGCGGGCAATGTTTTGCTGTTCAGCGCAGGTGCGAACGCAATGGGCGACAACTCAGATGCGAAGAAAACACCCGACTGCCCGAAAGGGCAAATCTACGACAGCAAAACCCAAAGCTGTATGGTGGATAAAGGCAGTATGATTTCCGATCAGGACAAAACCCAGTACGCCTACCATCTGGCCAAAACTGGCCGTTATCAGGAAGCCCTGACGGTGCTGAATACGCTCAAAGATCAGAACACCAAAGAGGCATGGAATTATCGCGGCTATGCCACCCGCAAACTCGGGCGCACTGACGAAGGCATCGGCTATTATCAAAAATCTATCGCCATCGATGCAAATTACGCCAAAGTGCGCGAGTATCTCGGCGAAGCTTATATGATTAAAGGACGCCCCGATCTCGCCAAAGCACAGCTGGCCACCATCAAAGGCTTATGCGGCACCGGCTGCGAGGAATATCGTGATCTGAGCGCCGCTATCGACGGCCATCCGGAATCCTGAGTACGGGGAACGATAAATTTCACCGACAGAATTACGTCACGAACTGAGCCAGTATCTGGCCCGCCTCTGGCGCTATGCGATGGTGTTATCGCATAAGCGCGATGTGGCGGATGATCTGGTGCAATCCACCTGCGTGCGGGCGCTGGAACGCTGCGCCCAGGTGGTGGACAGCGCCGGAACCGATCGCTGGCTCTTTTCGATTCTGCACTCTATTTGGGTCAATGAACTCAGGGCGCAGCACGTCCGTCAGGGGCAGGGATTTGTGGATGTGAATGAGCTGGATACGCCCGCCGACGCATTTTCATTTGAAGACCAGCGCTGGCATTCGCAGGTGATGCAAAGGGTGAATGGCCTGCCGGAAGCGCAGCGCAACGCGGTTTTTCTGGTCTACGTCGAAGGGTTCACCTATCAGGAGGCGGCGATAACGCTGTCAGTGCCTATTGGCACCATCATGAGCCGTCTGGCATCCGCACGACTGACGCTGGCAAAAAATAGCGGAACGTCATCACGACAGGGAGAGAAAAAATGACCCGTGAAATCCTGTCTTCTCCTTTTTCCGATGAGGTGTTAGTCGCCTATCTCGATAATCAGCTGAGCGCACAACAGCGCGCGCAGTTTGAACAACAGCTGGCGCACGACAATGTTCTGGCTGAGCGGCTGGCGCAGATGGCGCGCAGCAATTTACCTTTTCATGATGCTTTTGGCGCGATGTTACAGGACGCGCCGGTCGGCAGGCTTCAGGCTGTACTGGATGCGATCCCGGATGTGCCGGTCGCCGCTGCGCGCGGCGTTAGCCGTCGCGCACTGCTTGCCGCATCGGTGAGTTTTCTGGCGGTCGGGCTACTCGCCGGGCGTTATTCGACCATGCTGCATGCCGAAATCACCTGGCGCGATCGCGTGGCGGATTACATGTCGCTCTACACTGCGCAGACGCTGGCGGACATCAACGATTCCCCTGAACAGCAGCAGCTCCAGCTGTTGCGGGTGCAGAAATCGCTTGGGATCGTGTTAACGCCGGCGGCGCTGAGTGTGCAGGGCGCCGCGCTGAAAAATGCCCGAATGTTGCATTACGATGAATATGACATCGCGCAGATAACTTATCTGGACGCACGTTTCGGCCCGATGGCGTTGTGTATCACCCGGAGCGAACAGCGTGACGACACGGCGCAGGAGAGTGAAATTCGGCAGAAAATGAACGTCGTTTACTGGCGGCAATCCGGCTACAACTTCATGCTGATAGGCCACAGTCCGGCGGCGATTCTGGCGGAACATGCGGCCACTTTGCAGGCAAAACTCGCCTGAGCTTTTAGCAGATAGTTTCGTCACGGAACTAACTTATGTAATTATTTAAAGTATTAAACTATTTTTAATGCACGTAACGGCAATGTTAAAATGTTTACGAAATCTCGATAATATGAGTAATCGGTAACATTTATGTGGTTGAATTGTCGTTAGTCACCGCGGTTTTCGTTACTCCCCATTATTGTCCTTTCATACTCTGTGGAAACAATCGCTTGTTTCCCACCGCACCGGGTTGTTGATTTCGTTTATCCAGGGAAATTTGGATAGCTTTCACCTGCAAAACTAAAACTAAACATTCAGAGAAACAGACGTCATGAGAAAGATATTCGCCATGATCCTCTGCCTTAACGTGGTTGCCTTCAGTCAGTCAGCGTTCGCAGAAGATGAGAAGCCCGTCGATGTATTACTGATCGGCGGCGGCATTATGAGCGCGACGCTGGGGACGTACCTTCAGGAATTAGAACCGGACTGGTCAGTCAATATGGTTGAGCGTCTGGACGGTGTTGCACTGGAAAGCTCCAACGGCTGGAACAACGCCGGTACCGGTCACTCTGCGCTGGCAGAAATGAACTACACGCCGGAAAAACCCGACGGCAGCATCGATATTTCCAAAGCGGTTGAGATCAATGAATCCTTCCAGATTTCCCGCCAGTTCTGGTCTTATCAGGTAGAGAACGGCGTTCTGCACAACCCGCGTTCTTTCATCAACAGCACGCCGCACATGAGTTTTGTCTGGGGGGATGACAACATCAACTTCCTGCGTAAACGTCACGCCGCGCTGCAACAAAGCACGCTGTTCCGTGGCATGGAATACTCTGAAGACCCGGCGCAAATCAAACAGTGGATCCCGCTGGTGATGGAAGGTCGTGACCCGAAACAGAAAGTCGCCGCAACGCGCATTCCGATCGGTACCGACGTGAACTTCGGCGAGATCACCCGCCAGCTGGTGGCTTCTTTGCAGAAGAAACCTAACTTCTCCCTGAGCCTCGGCCATGAAGTACGTGAAATCAAACGTAACCCGGATAACACCTGGAATGTGACCGTTGCTGACCTGAAAAATGGCGACAAAGAAAGCGTCATCAAAGCCAAATTCGTGTTTATCGGTGCCGGCGGCGCGTCCCTGACTCTGCTGCAAAAATCCGGTATCCCTGAAGCGGATAACTACGGCGGCTTCCCGGTCGGCGGTGAATTCCTGGTGACTGAGAACCCGGACGTAGTGAAACGTCATCTGGCGAAAGTGTACGGCAAAGCGTCCGTTGGCTCGCCGCCGATGTCCGTTCCGCACCTCGACACCCGTATTCTCGATGGTAAACAAGTTCTGCTGTTCGGGCCGTTTGCGACCTTCTCCAGCAAATTCCTGAAAAATGGCTCCCTGTGGGATCTGTTCGGCAGCGTCAACTTCTCCAACATCATGCCGATGACCCACGTGGGTATCGACAACTTCGATCTGGTGAAATATCTGGTCAGCCAGGTGATGCTCTCGGACGACGACCGTTTCGATGCATTACGTGAATACTTCCCGGATGCGAAGAAAGAAGACTGGCGTCTTTGGGAAGCCGGTCAGCGCGTGCAGATCATCAAGAAAGATGAGAAAGAAGGCGGCGTTCTGCGTCTGGGTACCGAAGTGGTCAGCTCGAAAGACGGCAGCATCACCGCGCTGCTGGGTGCATCACCGGGCGCATCTACCGCTGCGCCGATCATGCTGCACCTGATGGAAAAAGTGTTTAAAGACAAAGTCGCGACACCAGAGTGGCAGGCCAAACTGAAGGAAATCATCCCTTCTTACGGCACCCAGCTGAATGGCAACGTGGCGGCGACAGAGAAAGAACTGGGCGACACCAGCCGCGTTCTGATGCTGGATAATCCACAGCCAAAAGCGGTCGAACCGGCCCCCGCTGCGGATAACTCTTCAGCACCTAAGCAAGGCCAGGAGCAGAAACAAGTGGCAGACGTCGCGCTGTAATCTGAATCTTAAAGCCGTTATCAGGAAGGCGCGGGAGACCGTGCCTTTTTAACAATCTTCTCCAGGTTCTTCCTCCCTCAAACCCGATTTAGCACGAATTGCGCGTTCTTTGTACGCGACAAATCGGTCAAAAACATCATCATTACTCCCCGAAAACCCCGTCCGGATGCGGCCTGCGCGAAGGTCAGACGCTCTCATCTCCTCTTTTTTTGAAAGGTTAAATCCTTTTTTAAATTATGTAGTGATAATGTTATATTCGTTGCCATCATTTGAAAAAATGAAGATTCAGTAACGTTCCCGCGTGTTTTTTTGCTAATTTCTTGTTCGATTGTGATAACAGAAGTCATAACAAATCGTCATAACAAAACAGAACTGAACATTTAGAGAAACAGACGTCATGAGAAAGATACTTGGTATGCTTCTCAACCGTGACTCACTGGGTGCCAGCGAGCCTGCGGCCGCAGAAGACGAAAAATCCGTTGATGTATTGCTGGTCGGCGGCGGAATTATGAGTGCTACGCTCGGGACCTTTCTTCAGGAGCTCGAGCCGGACTGGTCAGTCCATATGATCGAACGCATGGACGGCGTGGCGCAGGAAAGCTCGAACGGCTGGAATAACGCCGGGACAGGCCATTCCGCGCTGGCAGAAATGAACTACACCCCGGTGATGCAGGACGGCTCCGTCGATATCACCAAAGCCGTGGCGATCAACGAAGCCTTTCAGGTTTCCCGTCAGTTTATGGCCTATCAGGTGCAGAAAGGTGTGCTGAATAATCCACGCTCGTTCATTAACAGCGTGCCGCACATGAGCTTTGTCTGGGGCGATGAAAATATCGATTTCCTGCGCAAACGTTTTGCTGCCCTGCAGGAAAGTACGCTGTTTCGCGGGATGGAATATTCGGAAGACCCGGAACAAATCAAACAGTGGATCCCGGCGGTAATGGATGGCCGTGATCCGGCACAAAAAGTGGCGGCAACCCGCACCACGGCGGGCACCGACGTTAACTTCGGCGAAGTGACGCGTCAGCTGGTGGAAGCCCTACAGAAAAAATCCAATTTCACGCTGGCTAACGGTCAGGAAGTGCGCGATATCCAGCGCAATCCGGACAGAAGCTGGCGCGTGACCATCACGGATCTCAAGCACAGCCATAAACATCACGTCGTGAACGCGAAATTTGTGTTCATCGGCGCCGGTGGCGCGTCGCTGACCCTGTTACAAAAATCCGGTATTCCGGAAGCGCGTGACTACGGCGGTTTCCCGGTCGGCGGGGAGTTCCTGGTGACTGAAAATCAGGACGTGGTGAAACGCCATCTGGCGAAGGTCTACGGCAAGGCCGCCGTGGGCGCGCCGCCGATGTCCGTTCCGCATCTCGATACCCGTATTATCGACGGTAAACAGGTTCTGCTGTTCGGGCCGTTCGCGACCTTCTCCAGCAAATTCCTCAAAAACGGTTCCCTGTGGGATCTGTTCGGAAGTGTCAACAGCTCGAACTTACTGCCAATGACGCACGTCGGCATGGGTAACTTCGATCTGGTGAAATATCTGGTCGGGCAGGTGATGCTCAGCGATAACGATCGTCATGCAGCGCTGAAGGAATTCTTCCCGCAGGCCGAGCAGAAAGACTGGAAACGCTGGGTGGCCGGGCAGCGCGTGCAGGTCATCAAAAAAGATGGCAAGCACGGCGGCGTACTGCGTCTGGGTACGGAAGTGGTCAGCGCGAAAGATGGCAGCATCGCCGCGTTACTGGGCGCCTCTCCGGGCGCGTCCACCGCTGCGCCGATCATGATGAAGCTGCTGGAAACCGTGTTTAAAGAGAAAGCCGCCAGCCCGCAATGGCAGGCCAAATTCCGCGAGATCATCCCGTCGTATGGCACCAAACTGAACGGCAATGTGGAAGCGACCGAGAAAGAGCTGCTGGAAACCAGCCGTATTCTGCAACTCGAGACGCCGTCGATGAAGACGACGCCGGTCGCCGAGGTGGTGCAGCTGCGTCCGCTCGACGCACAGGCTCAGGAAGAAACCAATCTGCCAGCGGATATCGCGCTGTAACGTCTGGTTCCGCAAACAAAAACCGCCTTTTGTATCAGGCGGTTTTTTTATATCTTTAGTTTTGATTACGCGCCGGACAGCGATTTCGCGATATTCGCTTCTTTTATGCGTGCCGTTTCGTTTTGCGATTCCAGTACAATTCTCGCCAGCGGGGTGTCTTCGTCATAACGCGTTTGCGCATCCAGCCCTTTGGAATATTTATTGTATTTCCACCATGCATAACCGAGGAACAGCACCAGCCCGCCGACGTTATAAAACACAATGGTCAGAATGCTGGCGCCGGTCGGGAAGGTCGAGGCGATAAATCCGACGGTAAAAATCACAATCAGCGTACTGACGATGGTGATCCCCTGCATTCTTGAACCCATTTTAAAATCGCGCTCAACCTTGTCATATTTCAGCCGCAGATTCAGATACGCCAGCATAATAAACAGCGGCGGCAGCATGGAGGCCGCAGCGGTCATGTTGATCAGCGTATTCATTAATTCCTGCACGCTGTTTGAGCCCAGCGTCGGAATTAACATCAGCGGAATGACGATAAGAAACTGGATCCACGCCGCGCGCGTCGGCACGCCGTGTTTATTCAGACGAATGGTTTTCTCCCCAAAAATCCCCTTAGGAATTTCAGTAAAGAAAATTTTGACCGGTGCGGCCGTCCACATCAGCAGTGAACCAAACATCGCGGTAAATGAAACGACGCCGACGAAGCGGTTCATCATCACCGCCGGTAAACCAAAGTGTGCCGATAATCCTTCAAATACCTGCACCGTACCGCCGGTGAAATGCAGCGCAGACTGCGCCACGAAAACGTTAATCAGCAGTGACGCGATGGAATAAAGCACGCCGATCACCAGCCCGGAAATGATGATGACTTTGACGAAGGCGCGGCTGCCGCCCTTGACGTCATTGACGTAGACCGCGACCGATTCCGCACCGCCCGCTGCCTGAAATATCCACGCGATAATGCCTAAGAATGCCCAGTTAAAATGCGGCGTCATGGCTTCGACGTTGATTGGATTTGCCGGTTCGACGCCGCCAGCCAATGCCGCGCCTGCCAGCATAATATAAGAGAACGTCAGCAGTAACATTAATGTGGAGGTCACCGACGTCATCGGTCCGAGTAATTTCGCACCGCTGTTGGAGATAAGCGTGGAAAAAGCGAACAGGCAGATGCTGATGATGGCAGTTGTGACCGGTGTGAAAATATAGTCATGCCCTAAAAATGCGTACGAGGCGTAAGCAATAACGCGCGGAAGCAGCGCCGTGAAGAAAAATAAATTCACGAACCAGTAGGTGTACGCCGTCATAAATGCCCAGCGCCCTCCGAGCGCGCTTTTTACCCAGGCATAAACGCCGGCTTCCGAGTTTTTATTGAGCGAGACAAATTCGGCGATGATCAGACAAAATGGAATGAAATAAAGGACAGTCGCCACCAGAAAGACCGGCGCGGAGGCGATGCCCAACTGAATATTATTATTGATGACATTATTGAAGCTAAAAACAGCGGCAAACGTCATGGATAACAATCCAAATTTACCGATCGTATTACGACTGGACCCGGCCATAGTGAATCTCCAACTGCGATATTTGTAGGGTGAGTTTTTTATTATTTGTTTAAGAAATTATTTGTTTAAGAAATAGCTTTCTTCGATGGTCACTTTCAGGATGGCCTTTCGGAGATCTTTTTCCGGCCGGAAGCGGCTGGCTTCGTGATTTTCAAAAATGATGACGTTGCCTTTTCGCGCTGTGATTATTTCGCCGCTGCCGGTGAAGAGTTCACGATCGGTTTCATCGCTGTAGGGCGCGAAAATGTTAAGCCCTGATTTGGCAGCGAACTCAATTTCCTCACCGCCTTCGAGGTAATAATGCACATCGAAATACCGGCGATGGCCTTCAAATTCTGCCCGCTGCGCCTCAGCGCCGGACGCCAGCCGGTACACCAGCGAATCGCCGATGGAGTGAAAAACGCCGGGGCGTATTTTTTCAAGGTTATTAACTGCTTCCATGCAGCGCAGCCATTTCTTTCCAGTGCCGTACAGCCGCTGAAATTCAGCTAACGAGTTAAGAATAATCATCAGTTCGCCTCCGGGGTTTCTAAGGGCTGGGGCTGAAAGGAAAGTTTTGCGAGACTCAGGCTGTCGGTGTCCTGCTGACGGAATGGCACCAGCGTGAAGCCGTAGCTGAATGCAGAAAAATACACGCGGTAGCTGTCGAGCACTTCCGAGCCCCAGGAGTTGGAGCCGAGCCCCATCATTTTGTGGTCGAGATTGAGCGTAAGGCAGCTGTCCGGCGTGAGCTCGTCGATGTGCTGCGCCTGCTGTAACATCTGCGAACTGTAAGGCCAAAGGCTGAAATTGATCGGTTGACGCGGCTGAATGAAAATCCCGTGCCCAGCCTGGTCGCGCAGGCTCAGCCAGCGGATATCCTGCCGGTTACCGTTGTCCTGCGGCATCGGATAGTTTTCGAACAGGCTGCTTACCGGCTGCTGATAATGGCCGATCAGGTTGGCCTGACGGCTGTCCTGATAGTTTTCGCCCGGCCCGCGACCGTAATATTCCACCTGTCCAAAACGGCGGCTGATGCCAAAATCCAGACCTATTTTCGGGATGACGTGGCTGAAATCGCCATAAGGCGTGCCGGAAAGATCCAGACTGACCGCGCCCTGCGGCGATATCCGCCAGCGGTAAACGCAGCGCATACCGAAATCAAACACCGGCGGGGCGATCACCGTGCGGACTTCAATTACCACGTCGTTGTTCTGTCGTTCACAATGCAGCGAGCGAAAATGCTGCTGCATGATTTGCAAATGATTTGGCTGCCAGATGCCTTCGAATTCCGGCTTATGATTGTCGATGACCGGTTTGAAGAAGTTGAGCGTGGGTGCGCGGCCGACGATTTCTGCGCCGTCCACCTGCCAGCTTTTCAGTTCGCCGTCGAGACGCGAAAATTCAAGGCGCCAGCCCTGACCGCTGACGATAATGACATGCTTCTGCTCGTCGCAAACCAGCGGTATCCGGTTATCCGGTTCGGGTAACGCCGCCTGCGACTGTGCGGCCTGCAACAGCACCTGATAGTGGCCGAGCGGATGATTCGCTTCGCTATAGGCGGTCGGACTGTTTTTACTGATGCTGACGTTAAGGAACGTTTCCTGTCCGCTGGCGGCGAATTCCGGCAGTGGGATCTCTTCGCATTCTCCGGGTTGCAAATGCGGCAGGGTGATTTCACGGGTTTCTGTGCAGAGACCGGCAATCTGCACGGTCAGCGACAGGGTGATGTCTTCCAGTGAACTGAACCAGTAACGGTTTTTGACGCGCAGATTTTTGCCACAAAGGCTGATGTCCACCGGGCATAACACCTGCTTATATTCACGCAGGCCGGGGCCGGGCGTCTGGTCGGGATAAATCAGGCCGTCCATGCAGAAGTTGTAATTATTCGGATAATCGCCGTAATCGCCGCCGTAGGTGTAGCGTATTTGCCCGTTTTCGGCGGTTTCCAGCAGGCCGTGGTCGCACCATTCCCAGATGTAATGCCCTTGCAGGCTGGCGTGACGGTTCATCACCGCCTGATATTCCGCGAGTCCGCCGGGGCCGTTACCCATCGCGTGGGCATACTCGCAAATGATGCGCGGTTTAGCGTGCGGATATTCGCCGAACGCATTCATCATTTGCACGCGGGAATACATAGTGCTGATGACGTCAGTGACCTCGGCGTCGCGATCCTCTTCGTAATGAATGAGGCGCGTCGGGTCGAGGGCCTTACAGCGCGCCGCCATGGCGCGGATGTTGCAGCCATAGCCGGACTCGTTGCCGAGCGACCACATCACGATCGATGGATGATTTCTCTGCGCCATTACATGTCGCTCGATACGCTCAACATAGGCGTGTTCCCAGCGCGGATCGTCGGTGATACGACTCAGATCGCCGACGTTGGCGAAACCGTGACTTTCCAGATCGGTTTCCGCCATCACGAATAAGCCGTAGATGTCGCACAGGTCGTAAAAGCGCGGATCGTTGGGGTAATGCGCGGTGCGCACCGAGTTGATGTTGTGCTGTTTCATCAGGATGATATCGCGCTCAACCCGCGCCATATCGACCGCGCGCCCTTTGCGGTGATCGTGGTCGTGCCGGTTCACGCCGTGCAGTTTGAGGTAGCGCCCGTTGATGTAAAACAGTCCGTCGCGCACGGTGATATCACGAAATCCGACGCGTTGCGGCACCACGGAAATCACCTTGCCTGCGTCGTCATACAGCGTCAGCAGCAGCTGATATAACGCCGGATGCTCCGCGTTCCACTGGCGTGGCTGGCTGACCGGCATCTCCAGCCTGCAACGGGTTTCGTCGCTGATATGCAAGTCACCTGCTGATAACTCCGCGATGCAGCGATCGCCATCCCACAGCTGCGCGTGCAGCCGGTAACCACTGACGGGCTGGTGAAGGTTGTGCAGAGCGGCATCAATTTTCAGCGTCGCATCGCAGCAGTTTTCATCGAATGCCGTGACGACGGAAAAATCCTGTAAATGGACAGGGTTCTGGCCGGTGAGATACACATCGCGGAAAATCCCCGCCATCCACCACATATCCTGATCTTCGATATACGTCGAATCCGCCCATTGCATCACACGCACCGACAGCAGATTTTCGCCCGGCTGCGCGAAGGCGCTGATATCAAACTCCGCGCACAGGCGGCTGCCTTTGCTGAATCCGACGTAATGGCCGTTCACGTAAACTTCAAAGTAGGTTTCGACACCGTCGAATTTAATCAGGGTTTGTTTGCCTGCCCAGGAAGCATCCAGAGAAAAGATGCGCTGATATGCGCCGGTCGGGTTGTTGGCGGGCACGAAAGGAATGTCGATCGGAAAGGGAAAACCCTCGTCGGTATATTGCAGCTGACCGTGGCCTTCCATCTGCCACATGCCCGGCACGGCGATATCGCCCCAGTCGTTCACGGGCTGGCAGTAGAATTCGTCGGGGACTAACGCCGGATGTGCAAAATAACGGAACTGCCAGCGGCCGCTGAGCAGCTGAAAATTCTGGCTGGCGGCGCGGTCAAAGCTCAGCGCCTGCCGTGCATTTTCATAACTGAAAAAGCGGGCGCGAGGCGGTAAACGGTTTTCTGACTGCTTGTCGATGTTTTCCCAATTATTCACGTGATCTCTCCTGAGACGTGTTTCTATGGGAAATAAGATAGTAAATATTTAGTAAAAATAACTAAAAACATTTACTGATTGTCAGAGAGATCACACAAATTAAAAAATGTGTTTGAGGATCATGCGGTTAATTTTTTCGATCGTCGGTGATCCCTCTGACACCGCCTTTTCATCGAAAAGCCGCGTGCCAGAGAGAGATTCGCGCAAGCGCCGTATCAGCAGCGCGTAGTGTCGCGCAGTTGCAAAGAGCTCGGCACAAACACTGAAAGCGGCACGCTGCGTTCATCGCGCAGGCGTTCAGTCAGCAGGTTAACTGCCTGCGCGCCCATGGTTTCTGAATGAATGCGAACCGTTGATAAAGAAGGGAAAACAAAGCGGGCGGTCGGGATGTCGTTGACGCTTATCAGCGCAATTTGCTCGGGGATTTTCACGCCATGCTCCAGCAGCGCACGGGTCACGCCCAGTGCAATGGAATCGGTGGCGATCAGCAGCGCCGGTGGCCAGGAGGTACTCCCCGCGAGCATTTTCTTCGCGCACTGATAGCCGGACTGGCTGGTGAAATCGCCGTAATAAATATCCTGCGGCTGCACGACGTTTTTCAGCCGGCCATATTCCACAAACGCCTGCTCACGCTGGTCGGCGAACTCCGGGTGATCGCGCCCGCCGATAAAGCCGATCCGCGAATAGCCCTGGCCGATGAAGAAATCGATCACCTTCTGGCTGATTTTGAAGAGATCGACATTCACGCAGTCAAACTGTGCGTCTTCCATCACGCCGTCTATGAATACCACCGGGCAGGATTGCTGACTGAGTTGCTGATGCAGCGCGGTCTGCGGCTGGCCGATTACCAGAAAACCGTCGGCGGACGGCAGCGGTTTATCGCCATTAAAGTCGTAACCTGAAATCAGCGTAATACCGAGTTTTTCGCATTGTGTTTCAACACCATAGCGCATGGAAAGATAGTAAGGATCATCAATTTCCAGCCCCTGGCGGTAGGTGAACAGCGCCGCGAAAGTCATCCGGTGCGTAGCGTTGCGTTTGGAAGAGGACAGCTTATATTCCAGACGCTCCGCCGCTTCCAGAATGTTCTGCCGGGTTTGCGCTTTCACGCTCAGGCTCGGATCGTCATTTAGCACGCGCGAAACCGTCGCAACGGATACGTTCGCGGCCTCAGCGATTTCCTTCAAAGTAGCCATCAGCGTCTCATAAATAGGTAAACCAAAGCCGTAGCTTAATGTGATCAGCGGCTTATGTATACCCGCTGCGGCTGCGTGAACGCCCAAAAAAGCATTGTGACCAGGTTAACGCTTTACCGATATTTCAGTATATTTTAGTAAAATATTTACTACTATGCGTTTTACTTTTTGGCTCACTCCTTAAACCCTTCACTCTGAGCGAAGCGCATAACAATGAAGAAAATATCACTCAATAAAATATTAATGTTTTTATTATTCGCCTCGCCAATGAGTTTAGGGGCGCAGGAACCGGCTGTACCCGCCGAACACAATGTATTAACCCCACCTGAAATAACACCAACAAATCCGGATGCCACGGCGTACCGTTTTTATGGCGAAATGGGCGGCGGCGGCAGCGTCTATTTAAACGGTAAAGACCAGCATAAATACAGTGACGGAACTTATATCGAAGGCGGGCTGGAAATAAAGCACGGCAACTGGTTCGGGCTTATTTACGGCGAAGGCTGGACGGTACAGGCCGATCATCAGGGAAATGCCTGGGTGCCGGATCACAGCTGGGGCGGATTTGAAGGCGGCCTGAACCGATTTTATGGCGGCTACCGTACGGATAACGGCACCGAGATGATCCTCAGTATGCGCAATGACTCTTCACTCGATGACCTGCAATGGTGGGGCGATTTTACGCCGGAATACGGTTACGTCATCCCCAATACGCGCGATTTAACGCAGGCGGCGAAAATCCAGAATCTTACCGGCAAGTTCCGCTACAGCGTGACCGCCGCGCCGGAAAGCCGCGTCGACGAAAGTAAAGCGCTGCTGCATTTCGGGAAATATGACCGTTATTCAGATAAATACACGTATCGCGCGATGGTCAACGGTTATACGCAATATGATCTGGCGGAAGGGCTGACGCTGCTCAATGGCCTCGAACTCACCGACGGCACCGGGCAGCTGTTGCTCGCCGGTTTGCAGGGCAAAAACCTGGCAGGGCGCGTCTGGCATCACACCGGCAAGGGCGATGGCAATCATCCGGGCAGCGAATCCGGGATGATGGTCAGCGCGATGGTCGAAGCCGTATCCGGCCTTTATTTCTCCACCGCGTACAGCTACGCCGAACATCATTTAGATAATGCGCCTGACACCACGACCTCCTATGCACAGGGCGGGATCTGGTACGAATATTACGGTGGCCGGTTTGCGACGGCATTAGACAGTAAATTTTATATGAGCAACGACAATACCGGTGCCAGTAATTCGATATTTCTGATGCAATATTTCTATTGGGGTAAATCATAATGAAAATCGTCAGCAGACTTAAATCCGCCACTCTTTTCATCTCAGCGGCATTATGTATTTCCGGCACTGCACTGGCCGATAATGCAAAGATATTACAGGCAGAAAATTATAAAAACGTCATTAACCGCACCGGCGCGCCGCAATATATGCTCGATTATGATTTCGATGAGCATCAGCGTTTTAATCCGTTATTTGATGACGGTGCGTGGCACGGACATTTATTACCGGCAAGCGCGGAAAGTATGGGTGGATTTCCCGGCCCGGCGCTGCTGACCGAAGAATATATCAACTTTATGGCGGAGGATTTTGATCGCCTGACAGTCTTCCAAGACGGGAAGAAAGTCGCGCTGAGCATGACGGTGTACAGCATTCCCGGTGCGCTTGTCCAGACGCTGACCGCGCCCGGCATCCGCATCGATTTGACGCTGCGTTTCGTCACCTCGCGCACTTCGTTGCTGGAAACCAAAATCACCACCGATTCCCCGCTGGACCTGGTGTGGGACGGTCAGCTGCTGGAGAAACTTCACGCTCAGGAAGGCAAACCGCTGTCGGATAAAACCATCGAACAGGAATATCCCGGCTATACGCGCACTCTTCTCCCGACCGCCGACGGGCTGCGCGTCACTTTCGGTAAAGTGCGTGCGCCTTCCAGCCTGATGACGTCCGGAGAGTCTGAGTATCAGATCCACAAATCTCTGCCGATGCAGACGACTGTCGATGGCCATCAGTTTACCGGTAAGGCGGACATCTCCGGATCTACTACGATTTACACCACCTATTCGCATCTGCTGACTGCCGCCGAAGTGCAGCAGGAACAGCCGAAAATCGCCGATATTCTCCTCCATCCGCAAACCTATCTCAGCGCTTCGGAAAAACGCTGGGAAGGGTATCTCAAAACCGGGCTGACCAATCGACATGCCACTCAAGCGCAGGAGCGCGTGGCGGTGAAAGCCATCGAAACCCTGAACGGCAACTGGCGTGGTGCGGCGGGTGCGATGAAGTTTGATTCTGTCACGCCGTCAGTGACGGGCCGCTGGTTCTCTGGCAATCAGACCTGGCCGTGGGACACCTGGAAACAGGCGTACGCGATGGCGCATTTCAACCCGGACGTGGCGAAAGACAATATTCGCGCGGTGTTTGCGTTTCAGATCCAGCCTGGCGATCCGGTACGCCCGTGGGATGCCGGTTTTGTTCCCGATCTTATTGCCTACAACCCGAGCGCAGAACGTGGCGGCGACGGGACCAACTGGAATGAGCGCAACACCAAGCCGAGCCTGGCGGCGTGGTCGGTGATGGAAGTCTACAAAACCACCGGCGATAAAGCGTGGCTGGCCGAGATGTACCCAAAGCTGGTCGCTTATCATGACTGGTGGCTGCGTAACCGCGATCATAACCATAACGGCGTGCCGGAATATGGCGCGACGCGCGATAAAGCGCATAACACGGCGGACGGCAAAATGTTGTTTACCGTCAAAGAGGGGCAAAAAGAGCAGACAGAATCGGGTCTGAAAAACTACGATCGCGTGGTGAAATCCGGCAAATACGACAGCATTGAGATCCCGGCGCAAGTTGCGGCTTCCTGGGAATCCGGTCGTGACGATGCTGCAGCCTTTGGTTTTATCGATGCGGATCAGCTGGCGAAATACGTCAAAAATGGCGGTAAAAAACAGGACTGGCAGGTCAGCTTCGCCGAAAACCGCGCTGCGGACGGCACGCTGTTAGGCTACTCGCTGTTGCAGGAGTCGGTGGACGAAGCCAGCTATATGTTCAGCGATAATAGATATCTGGCTGAAATGGCAGACATTCTCGATAAGAAATCCGAAGCGGAGGCTTTTCGCAGCAAAGCCGCGAAACTGGCCGGCTACATCAATACCTGCATGTTCGACAGCCGGAGTGGTTTCTTCTATGACATCCGGATTGAAGATAAACCGCTGGCCAACGGCTGCGCGGGCAAGCCGATTGTCGAACGCGGCAAAGGCCCGGAAGGCTGGTCCCCGCTGTTCAACGGTGCAGCGACGCAGGCCCACGCCGACGCGGTGGTGAAGGTCATGAAAGATCCGAAAGAGTTTAACACCTACGTGCCGCTCGGGACCGCCGCGCTGACCAATCCGGCATTCGGCGCAGACATCTACTGGCGTGGCCTGGTGTGGGTTGATCAGCTCTATTTCGGTTTAAAAGGCATGGAGCAATATGGTTATCGCGATGATGCCGTCGCGATGGCGCAGACCTTCTTCGACCACGCCGATGGCCTGGTCACCGACGGCCCGATCCGCGAGAACTACAACCCGCTCAACGGTAAGCAGCAGGGCGCCCCGAATTTCTCATGGAGCGCCGCGCATCTTTATATGTTGTATAACGATTTTTTCGGGCAGGGTAAGTTGAAATAATTCAGCAGACGTAACCGCCCTTCGGGGCGGTTTTCGCAGGTCAGGATTTTCGCCCCAATCCCCAGCATACCAGCCCCGCCACCACCAGTGACGGAAGAGTCGCGCCGATATCCGGCAGCAGATTGGCCATCAGATGATAGACCGCGATACCGATAATCCATGCTGCCAGCGATCGCACATTCAGGTCTTTCTGCGTATTTTGGCGCAGGACAAAATGATGGGTGAGCACCACGCCGAACAGGGGCGCAAACACTGAGCCAATCAGCAGCAGGAAATTCTCGTATTGCGTGAGCGGCACGCCCCATGCGATCAGCGTACACAGCAAGCCAATGCCCAGCGTGAGTTTTCCGATGCTCACTGGCAACGATGTGCCTGCCGAGACCGCCGCCGAGTGGATATCGGCGAACGCGTTTTCGTGTTCATCCACCAGAATCAGCAGCAATGGAATACCCAGCGCGATACCGGAAAGTGCCAGCAGCAGGGCGTTAGCGTCGGTCGATGTGCTGACGAACGCCAGCGTATAGGCCACGCCGAGCGACATCATCCACACGCTGCCGAGAAAATATCCGCACGCCGTTCCCCAGAAGTTTTGCCGCGCCGATTTGCCGAAGCGGGTGTAATCCGACACCAGCGGCAGCCACGAAAAGGCCATCGAGACCACGATGTCACAGGCCAGCGCGAACGGCATCGAGCCGTCTCCCGCTTTGTGCCACAGCGTGGATAAATCTGCATGCAGGAACAGATAACCGGTCAGCCACGCGCAGCTCGCCAGCAAAAGCCAGATCCCCCAGCGGCGCAGCACCACGCGGATAAATGCCAGAGGCCCGCTGGCCGCCAGCAGCGTGGCGATTGCGCCGAAGATAAATGTCCAGAGTGTCGGATTGGCCCAGAGTCCGCCATCGCCCCAGGCCCGTTTTGCCAGAAGAGTGGCCGCATCGCGCATGACGACGATTTCGAACGCGCCCCAGCCAATCAGCTGGATCAGATTAAACAGCACCGGCAACGCCACGCCGCGCTTACCGAGGCTTAGCTTCAGCGACGCCATCGACGACATCCCGGTCTGTCCGCCGATCACCCCAACCAGCGCCAGCAGTGCAACGCCGACCGCCGAACCCAGCATGATAGCGGCTATCGACCCCGCCAGCCCGAGTCCGGGTGCCAGAATCGCTCCAGCCTGCAATACCATCAGGCCCATGCCTAAAGAAAACCACAGCGAGAATAAATCAGACCAGCCCAATACCCGTGACTTTTCCGGTATCGGAGACTTTGGGGAATAAATACTATTATCTTTCATGAGGTTAATTTCGTAGTTACAGCAAGGGTCTGTTATAGCATATTGCGCAGGAATTCTGATGACAGGCGAGGAAAGAGGCGCACTTTTTGGTTTCAGTTGCTGAATTTCCGGCACAAAAAACCTTTTCTCACTTCTTAAAATTTCAATCTCTTCCTTACTTCGAATGAATCACAATCACGCCTAATTTCTCCAGCAAATGACTTTGCTGCCAGTCATCGATTTTCACGCCGTCGAGATCGACCTTGCGCAGGTTCAGTTCGCCCAGATCGGAATTTGTCAGGTCACAGTGGGTGATGTTGACGTTGTTCCAGTCAAA
This sequence comes from Rahnella sp. 1L-D-7-B-C2, assembly GCF_057290995.1. NCBI lineage: Bacteria > Pseudomonadati > Pseudomonadota > Gammaproteobacteria > Enterobacterales > Yersiniaceae > Rahnella > Rahnella sp. 1L-D-7-B-C2. Next base: position 196,939 of record NZ_JBXAVQ010000004.1, read on the forward strand.
TTCGGTGAATTCGCCGCCGGAAAGATCGGAGCCGCTGAGGTTCGCGCCTTGCACATTAGCGCCGGTCCAGCGGTTTTCCCACAGCTCACATTTCTCCAGAATGACTTTGCTGAAGTTCGCGTAGCTGAAGTTATTTTTGGTCATGAATGCGCTGCAAAACCAGGTGCGCGAGGTGATCATATTCATAAAGCTGGCACCGCTGAAATCTGCGCCTGTGGCTTTGCATTCGCGGATCTCCAGACCCAGCGCCTGAATGTTCTTGAAATCAGCCATGGTTAAATCGCAGTTTTTGAAACTGGCGTCTTTCAGCTGGGCATGCTGAAAAGAGCAACCTGCCTGCGTTTCATCATCGTAGAAAATACAGTTCACGAAGGCGATTTCAGACAGATCGGTGCTGTCGAAACGGCAGCGCAGGAACCGGCAATCATGAAATGTTTCGCCCGTCAGCTGCTTCTGGCTAAACCGCTGGTCGCTGAAAGTCTGGTCTTTGATCATCTCGTTCCCTGTCATTTTTCCCGCCGCGAAGGGCTTTATCCTGACAGAAAACACAGATCGAAAATATGGAACCTGCCTCGTAATAACACGATTTACTTAAGTATTCGTTTTGCCGATCGGCCGGCAGGCGTCTATTCTCAAAGGCTTAACGGAGTACATCTTTCAATCAGCTAAGGAAGACTGAAATGCGTCTGTCCATCCTCTTTATGGCAACCAGTCTGGCGTTCAGCCAGCACGCAATGGCGGCAGAATCCGCACCGCCCGCCACGCAGGAGCACGTCATGAATCATGCTATCAATGCCGATAATCCTTTTTTAAAACCCAGCCCGCTTGAGTATCAGGCTCCGCAATTTACTCTCTATAAAGACAGTGATTATGAACCGGCGCTGCTTGAAGGCATCCGTCAGAAACTGGCTGAAGTGGATAAAATAGCCGACGACACTTCCCCACCGACGTTTGAGAATACGTATGTCGCACTGGAAAAATCCGGAGTGATGTTGCAGCGTGTGCAGAACGTCTTCGGTGCGATGACCGGAGCAAATACCGACGATACGCTGCAAAAAATAGATGAAGACATGTCGCCAAAGCTCGCCGCGATGGATGACACCATTCATCTTAATAGCAAGTTATTTGCGCGGCTGAAAGCGGTCTACGACCAGCGCGCGTCACTAAAACTCGATGCCGAATCCCAACGACTGATCGAGGTGACATACAAAGATTTTGAACTGTCGGGCGCAAATCTGTCCGATGCCGATAAAGATAAACTTAAAGCCCTGAATCAGCAGGCGGCTACGCTCAGTACGCAATTCACCAACAAATTGCTGGCTGCGACTAAAAATGGCGGGCTGATGCTCAAGGATAAAAATCAGCTGGCCGGGCTGAGTGATGCCGAGATTGCCGCAGCGGCTCAGGCGGCGAAAGACCGCAAACTGGATAACGCCTGGCTGCTGGTGCTGCAAAACACGACGCAGCAACCGTTGTTGCAGTCGCTAAAAGATCGCGATGTCCGCAAAGGGCTGTACGACGCCTCTGTTAAGCGTGCGGAATACGGTGATAAGAATGACACCCGCGAGCTGATTTCGAAACTGGCCAAAGTCCGCGCCGAACAGGCCAAAGTGCTGGGCTTCCCGAGCTATGCCGCGTGGAAGCTGGAAGACCAGATGGCGAAAACGCCTCAGGCCGCGCTGGATTTCATGCACAAAATTGTTCCGGCAGCGACCGCCCGGGCAGAGCGTGAGGCAAAAGACATTCAGTCGCAGATCGATAAACAGCACGGCGATTTTAAAGTCGCGGCATGGGACTGGCAGTTTTATGCCCAGCAGGTACGCAAAGAGAAATATGACCTCGATGACGCGCAGATAAAACCCTATTTCGAGCTGAACAATGTGCTGGAAAATGGGGTCTTCTATGCGGCGAACCTGCTGTACGGCGTCACCTTTAAAGAGCGCAAAGACCTGCCCGTTTATAACCCCGACGTGCGCGTTTTTGAAGTGTTCGATAAAGACGGTAAATCGATGGCGCTGTTCTATGCCGATTACTTCCAGCGCGAGAATAAAGGCGGTGGCGCGTGGATGAGCAACTATGTCGATCAGTCCAAACTGCTTGGCACCAAACCGGTGATTTACAACGTCGCGAACTTCCAGAAACCGGCCGCAGGGCAACCGGCGTTGCTGTCGTGGGATGATGTGATCACGATGTTCCATGAGTTTGGTCACACCTTGCACGGCCTGTTCGCCGATCAACAATATCCGAGCCTGTCGGGTACCGCGACGCCGCGCGATTTTGTCGAATTCCCGTCACAGTTCAACGAGCACTGGGCGAGCGACCCGAAAGTGTTTACTCACTTCGCCAAACATTATCAGACCGGTGAAGTGATGCCGCAGGCGTTGCAGGACAAAATTGAGAAGGCCAATAAATTTAACAAAGGCTATGACATGACCGAGTTGCTGGCCGCCGCGCTGCTGGATATGCACTGGCACAGTCTGAGCGCGAGCGATCCGGCGCAGGATGTCGATAAGTTCGAAGCCGAATCACTGGCGAAGGACAAAGTGAATCTGGCTTATGTCCCGCCGCGTTACCGTTCCAGTTACTTCCAGCACATCTGGGGCAACGGCTACGCCGCCGGTTATTACGCCTACCTGTGGACCGAAATGCTTGCTGACGATGCCTTCGCCGGTATCACCGAGCAGGGCGGGCTGACGCGGGAAAATGGGCAGAAATTCCGCGATCAAATCCTCTCGCGCGGTAACAGCGAAGACCTCGAAAAACTCTATGAAACCTGGCGCGGCAAGGCACCGTCTATTGAACCGATGCTCAAGAACAGGGGGCTGGAGGAGTAAATCCACAATGCCCGGCATCATGCCGGGCGTTTTTTCTTCCTGTACCTCCCTTCGCGCGATAATTAAAGAATTGACGCCCGAAAAACGGCGCATCTACGTTTTAAAATCCCCTATTCTTTTTTCACCGACACAGACTGTGAGTTGAATCATGCTATTCGATTTACCCGACGATAATGTTCTCTATGCCGCGCTGATTGCCCGCGATCCCGCCTATGACGGTTTTGCGTTTGTAGGTGTGAAAAGCACCGGTATTTTTTGCCGTCTGACCTGCCCGGCACGCAAGCCCAAACGCGAGAACTCGGTGTTTTATTCGTCGATGGTGAGCGCGATGGAAGCAGGTTTTCGCCCCTGCAAGCGTTGCCGTCCCCTAATGGAAGGGGGTGAAAAAGACCCGCTGGTACTGAAATTACTGGCTGCACTGGACGCGGATCCCGAGAAAAGGTGGAGCGAAGAGGATGTACAGGCAATGAATGTTGATCCGTCTACGGTTCGTCGCGCTTTCAAGCGTCAGTTTGGGATCACGTTTTTGGAGATGGCTCGTTTGCGCAGAGTGGGCAAGGGGGTTGATGCTCTGTCCACCGGCCATCAGGTGATCGATGCGCAACTGGATGCCAGTTATGAATCCGGTAGCGGATTCCGGGCGGCCATCAGCCGCCAAATGGGTCTTAATCCCAGTCAGGCAAGGAAGCATCAGTTTCTGAAAGCTGACTGGCTGGATACGCCCATTGGCGTGATGTTGGCAATTGCGAGCGTTGATGCCTTGTATTTGCTGGAATTTGTGGACCGACCTGCATTATCGAATGAAATCGAGCGGCTAAAACAGCTGACGTCCTCTGAAATCATCTTCGGCCGCACTGTGCCGATAGAACAGGTTGAAGGTGAACTCGCTGCTTATTTTGCCGGGACATCGCGGGTGTTCAGTACGCCACTTGCCGAATTCGGCTCGGTATTCACCCGTAAAGTGTGGGATGCGCTAAGGGCTATTCCATCTGGGGAATTGCGCAGTTACTCCTCGCTGGCGAGTGATATAGGCCAGGCATCTGCTTCCAGAGCTGTCGCCCAAGCCAACGGCGCTAACCAGATTTCGATTCTTATTCCCTGCCACCGCGTGATAGGCGCTGACGGTTCCCTCACCGGTTATGGCGGCGGATTGTGGCGTAAGCGCTGGCTGATTGAGCATGAAAAAAGAATGGGGTTAAGCCTGCCAACAGGAGCGAAGTATGAATCAGCAAAGTAGGGCTCGGGATTTTGCACAGCAGCACATAAAACACAATCCATTGATGTTGTACAACATCTGGGATGCGGGCAGTGCACAGGTGGTGGCTCAGTCAGGGGCGACGGCGTGAACAAATGCGAGCATCTGAAGGCGATTATGCAGGCGGGCGTAGTGGGGATTAACATTGAAGATCAGCTCATGGGATTACCTGCATTAAATACCATGTCTGACCAGTGTCAGATACTGGCCTCACTCCCCCGGTCGCGCAACTCGCCGGACTGGGCGTGAGCCGGATAAGCTTCGGCCCAGGCCTATATATTGCGCTGATGGCACATCTCCAAAAGCAGATGTTCGCTGCAGTTTAATGCGTACGCGCCGCCAGCCGGTGTCCCATCCAGAAGAATACCAATCCGCCAGCCGAAGCGGCGATCAGTGCGATAAACATCACCGACGGGGCGGCGTAGCTGAGCAGAAAACCGCACATGACCGGGTTGATCGCGCCGCCGAGATTGCTCAGGTTTTGCATACCGTAGTAGCTGCCTTTCATGTTTTCCGGGGCGATAAAGTCGATAAACATATATTCCACCGGAATGACGATCAGTTCGCCGAAGCTGAAAATCGCCATCGCAATCATCCAGAACAGTACGGATTCTCCGGCGGTCATAAATCCGATCAGCCCGACGATAAAGAATACTGTGCCAAGGAACAGCCATTTCAGCAGCGTTTGTTGCTTCATCCGGCTGCTTAAAACGTACTGGAAGGCGATAACAATCACGGCGTTGGTGATCATCACCGCGCCGATGATTTTATAGGCAAACTCCGCATTCGACACGAGTATCAGGTATTGCGAGAGATACCCGGCAAACTGGCCGAAGACTACCGAGCCGAGCGTGCTGCCCAGCGTGAAGTAAATCAGGCGGCGATCGCGGGCGAGAATGCCCAGCGTCTGGCGCAGGTTGGGTTTTGGCAGCGGTTTTTGTTCCAGCACGGCCTGCGGCGGTTTGTGAGGAATGTTGCGTAATCCCCAGCCGAGAGAAATTACCGTCCCGAGCGCCAGTACGCCGGAAATCACAAACGGCAGCATCGGGCTAAACCCCGCCAGCCAGACACCGAGCGATGAACCGACCGCCCAGCCGACGTTCACCAGCGTGTAGTTCATCGAAAATGCTTTGACCCGTTTCTCGACAGGTAACCAGCTGGCGATACAGGCTTTGAGCGTAATGCTCAGCAGCGCATAAGAGGCATTAAGCAGTGCCAGCACCAGCAGAACCCCGGTGACGTTCGGCAGCACCGGCAGCAGTAAAAAACTCAGGCCGAAAGAGCTGATGGATACGGTGATGAGTGTGCGGTGATTAAATTTATCGACCAGATAACCGGCGTACAGGCCGCTGAGAATGCCGATCGCCAGGCTGGCACCGAGGATAATCCCGACGCTTTTTGGCAGCAGATGGTAGTGCTCGGTCAGGTAAATCGTAATAAACGGCAGTGTGACACCGCGCCCGATAGTAAGTACTAACGAACTGGTGAGCAGCGCGAGGATCAGCGGCGGCATTCCCTTCATTCTTAAGGCATTCCCTATGTATTGATGGTGACGGCTAGCCAGTGATAATAGTCGAGTCTGCGCAGTATTTTTCGATACAAAAATAAGAGAATGAAGAGAGATTACCGCAGCTGTAAGGGTTCAGCTTATGACTTCTGCGGCGCAACGCCGTTAAAGAGCAACACTGAAACGTGTTTACGCAGCGCTTCGGGTGAAATCGGTGAGGCGGCGCCCTGGCGCATTTTCATCGAGGCGAGCGGGAACAGTGTCAGGCCAAACAGGGTGATGAACAGCAGCGCCGGATCGAGATCCGGATTCAGGCGGCCTTCGGCTTGCCAGCGGGTGATGCAGTCGTGCACGATTTTCCGGTTCTTATCGCCATTGCGTTCTTCCATCCGTTTTTTCAGCATGCCGCTTTCGCTAATCACTTCCCGCACCCACAGCGGGGCGACCCACGGATATTTTACTGCCGCATCGATCATGCACTGCGCCATTGAGGTGATGGCCATCAGCGGATCGTCGGCGTGGATATCAAAGATGTCGCTGAAACCGGCGCGCACTGGCTGAAAACGCTCGTCGATGAGCACGTCCAGCAACTGCTCGCGGGTGTTGAAATAGTAATGCAGCATCGCGGTGGTCACGCCCGCCTCTTTGGCGATCATGCTCAGCGGCGTTTCGGCGATGCCGGACTGGGCAAAGAGTTTCAGGGCGGCATCGAGCAGCAGTTCACGCTTATCCACACCTTTTTTAACCCCGCTCGGGCGACCCGGACGGCGTGGAGTTGTCACGCCATCTTTTTGAACCTTTTGTGCTGTCGTCGCTTTTTCTGAGATTTTTCTGTCTGTCATGGGCGGGGTGATCCATTGACCGGATGAAAGTGATGCGTCAATATTAATTATACAGTTAATTAATTACAAGTCAGGAATGCATTCATGACAACTATGAATTCGGCGCAGAGTGAGGTGACGGAAGCCAGGCCTTCGATCAAGCTTCTGTTCTCCGCGCTGCTACTGGTGATGCTGCTGGCCGCGCTTGACCAGACCATTGTCTCGACGGCGTTGCCGACGATTGTCGGTGAACTGGGCGGGCTGGATCAGCTCTCCTGGGTGGTGACATCATATCTGCTGGCATCGACCATCGTGGTGCCGCTTTACGGTAAGTTCGGCGATTTGCTGGGCCGAAAAATCGTGTTGCAGACGGCGATTGTGGTATTTCTCCTTGGCTCCGTTCTTTGCGGTCTGGCACAGAATATGACCCAGCTGATCCTCATGCGTGCGTTACAGGGACTGGGTGGCGGCGGGCTGATGGTAGTGACCATGGCCGCGGTGGGTGATGTGATCCCGCCCGCTGAACGCGGAAAATATCAGGGGCTGTTCGGCGGCGTGTTCGGGCTGGCGACGGTCATCGGCCCGCTGATCGGCGGTTTTCTGGTGGAGCACATGTCATGGCGCTGGATTTTCTACATCAACCTGCCGCTGGGTATTTTTGCGTTGCTGGTCATCGGCGTGGCGCTGAAATCACAGACCGCACGCATCCGTCACGAAATCGACTTCCTCGGCGCAGCGTATCTGGCGGCGGCGCTGACCAGCATTATTTTATTTACCAGCGAAGGCGGCACGGTCTATCAGTGGTCGGATCCGCAACTGTGGTGCATTCTGGCATTTGGCGTGGTGACGCTCGGCGGCTTTATTTATGAAGAAACGCTGGCGGCGGAGCCAATCATTCCGCTTGGATTGTTCCGCGACCGTACGTTCCTGCTGAGCTGCGCCATCAGCTTTATTATCGGGATGTCGCTGATGGGCTCGATGACGTTCCTGCCGCTCTATTTGCAGGTGGTGAAAGGCTCGTCACCGTCGGAAGCCGGGATGCAACTGCTGCCGCTGATGGGCGCGCTGCTGGTCAGCTCGATTGTCAGTGGCCGGATTATCAGTCGCGTTGGACGCTATCGCCTGTTCCCGATTTTCGGCACCTTGCTGAGTTTTATCGGCATGCTGATGCTGGGTAACCTCAAACTCAGCACCACGCTGCCGCAGCTTTATCTGTATATCGGCGTGCTCGGCTTCGGGTTAGGTATGGTGATGCAGGTGCTGGTACTGGCGGTGCAAAACTCGGTGTCGATGAAACAACTGGGCGTGGCGACGTCCAGCGTGACGCTGTTCCGTTCTATCGGGGGGTCTATCGGCGTGGCGGCTTTCGGCGCCCTTTTCACCCATGGTTTGCGGACGCAACTGGAGAAACTGATCCCCGAAGGCACGCAGCTTCCGCGCTCGCTGGGCGCGCAGGCAGTACAACAGTTACCGGCGGCAATCCGCGATGATTATTTACAGGCGTTCGCCTCGGCGCTGCATTCGGTGTACCAGATTTCCGCCGGCGTGATGGTACTGGCGTTCGTGTTGTCGCTGTTGCAAAAAGATGCTGTGCTGAAGAAATAAAATGTTTCGTTGAGTCGTTTCAATATTGTGGGCTTCGGCCCACATTCTTTAAATTCCTCTGTAAAAAAACTCCCTCCCTTTTCCTATTTCTGGTATTTATAAATCAATAACCCACAGTTAATCATTTATTCCAATGCTCCATGTATTTATTAGATGAATAATTCTTAAATTTTTAAAAGATGAAATTATAAATCACCGCAACTTATTGCATAGTAATAAGGATGTAGATATGTCCTCATCATTAAGTCGAAGTGTCGGCTACTTTGGCGACAACTTATTTCATGACGTTATCGAAGTACAATATCGTTTAAAGAGTGCTGGATTTTCGGAGCTGATTGTAGATGGCAATTGTGGGCCGAAAACCGTGGCCGCCATAAGAAAGTTTCAGCAACGGTTTATGTCATTGCCTGATGGCCTGGTTGAACCCGGTGGTGCAACCCTCCGTCGGTTGCAGTTTGGGCATTTCTCACAGGGGAACGCACGTCTGGACACGCCTGTGCCGACGGCGAGTAATCTGCCAGCAGGCGGGGGAGTGAGGAAAAATGTTAATGACTTGTCTGTTAGCCCGCAGGGACATGCGTTAATCAAGAATTATGAGAGTTTGAGGTTGAGGCCTTATTTTGATGGTACAGGTCATGAAATTACGAAATATATTAAAGGCGCTACTATTGGATATGGACATCTAATTAGTGGAGAAAGAGAATTCGAATCTTTCAAAACAGGAATAAATGAGATGAAATCTAATGAACTTTATCAGGGAGATATTTTTGAAATGGAAATTAAAACAAAAAAACTCATAAAAGTTCCTCTTTCTCAAAATGAATATGATGCGATAATGATTTTTGTTTTTAACATAGGATATGGAAGTATTGAAAAAGACAAAGGATTTATTACATCAGAAGTATTAAAAATCATAAATGGTGAGTCTAGTGTAGATATAGATGAAGCATGGTTACGCTGGAAATATTCTAATGGACATATTACGAAAGGGGTAATAAATAGGAGAAAGTCTGAGCTCAATGTTTTCCATAATGGAGTTTATGCGCGATGAGATTGTTTACAATAGTGTTGTTATTTCTCCTCACCTCAGAAAATTGTTATGCGAATAGATACAAGTTACATCCTGGTGTCTATTCTTTTCAGGGAGAAAAATTCGAAATAGAACTTAAAGTACCTTGCCCGGGAGTAAACTTAGCTTGTCAAAATGTAACATATGATGGGATCAACAAAAAAACAGGGGGTAAAATTCATCTGAAAGGTCAGTTAATGGTGAATCCACAAGCTAACCGTCAATGGTATGAATTTGAAAATGGGCAATACCTTTATTTATTGACGCCTGATTATACACCATCAGATACACCTGATGAAAAATGGAGGTTAAATGTATCCATTAAAGGGAAGTATATTATAAGTGACTATGGCGTAATGTATTAGGTAAATTTATACGAATGATTGGATTTTAAATAATGAATAAAATAATGATTATCGGGATTCTGACTATGTGGAGCACAACTTGTTTTTCGAGCAATTATGAACTTCACCCCGGTCAGCCAGATTTTAGATGTAAACGTTTCGATATCGATTTGAAATATAATTGCGAAGAGGGGGAGATGGCTTGTCAGGATGTAGATTACGACGGGATAAATAAAAATACTGGCGCAAGATTGAAACTGAAAGGTCGGGTTATGTTTAATTCCCACAGCTATGATTTCCAAGGGTATGTTTTCGATAATGGTCAATACAGCTATACTTTAAATCCGGATTATTCTAAAGAAGAAAATTCCCACGAAGTTTGGGTGTTAAATATTTTTTATCACAATAAAATCCTTTCTCACGACGAATGCCTTGCGAATTAGAATATCTTAAAAAAGTGCCATTTAATCCTCAAATGGCACTTTTTAGACTCCTATAAGACTCTGTCAATCCATAAGCTATAGCCTGAAGTTCCGGCGATATGATGCGTGACATCTATTGTTTCGTAACGTAATGAAAGCGTCTCGTAGGGTTGAGAGTCGCCACCAGGGAGTGTACTGGGATTGGTAGATGAAATGCTTTCAAGGGTGGCGTCTGTCAGTTTGAGGGTGAGGTATTTTTCCTGTACGCCGTACTGTGAAGTTCTGAAGTAGTCCAGAGTGCATTGAATTTTCTCATTATTAGAAATTGCGACAAGCAATAATGGTGTCGATTTATCCAGAGGCTTTGTTACCCTGAGGGGATGATGGTTAACATTTTCATCTCGGGTGATATCGTGTTGAGAAGAATAGACAAGTATCTGATCTGCATGGCCGGACTGAAATCTGTTGCCGATGGAACTGTAGGTTGAGCAACCTGCTGATATTAATCCTTGCGTCTTTCCTGTTATGGTTAAATATGTGCAGTTTGACATTTTTAATGTTCCTTTATGAAAACTTTCAGAGTGTTATTTCTAAATAAGCGAATCATGCTCTTCTATTATAAAGCTATTTTTAACATGAAATGAATATTGAAAATGAGACCCAAATCGGGTTGATGTTTGTTTTAATATAAATGCCAAACCTTTTTATAATTATAACGGAATAATAAGAATGCATATTTTTAATAGGTAGAACACAAAAAATACTCTACGCTTATAGGTTCTGTTACGTTATGAAACCAGAACATCAGAGCAGGACAGCCCTGACGACAAATTACTTAAGAGGTGTGCCATGCTGTTTCGCCGTTTCGAGCGAATGATCGACATCTTCCGTGAGGCGCCGGGCGGGGAGCCGCCGGATAAAGTTTTTCCTTTCTATCTCTATTATTTACGCCAGGTCTGGCCGAGTTTTGCGGTGCTGCTGGTGGTCGGGCTGGTGGCATCGCTGATTGAAGTGTCGCTGTTCAGTTATCTCAGCCAGATTATCGATCTCACCAAAGATACGCCGCCGGGCAGTTTCTTCTCCGAACATAGTGGGGAACTCATCTGGATGGCGGCGGTGGCGATGATTCTGCGGCCGGTGTTTTTCGGGCTGAACGATTTACTGGTGCATCAGACCCTGACGCCGGGCATGACCAGCATGGTGCGCTGGCAAAACCATAAGTATGTGCTCAAGCAAAGCCTGAACTTCTTTCAGAGTGATTTTGCCGGGCGTATCGCCCAACGCATCATGCAGACCGGCAGCTCGCTGCGGGATTCGGCGGTGCAGATGGTCGATGCCATCTGGCACGTGGTGATCTACGCCGCGAGTGCGCTGTTCCTGTTTGCCGAAGCTGACTGGCGGCTGATGATCCCGCTGATTATCTGGATTTTCTGCTACGCCATTTGCCTGTGGTTCTTCGTGCCGCGCGTGAAGCAGCGTTCGGTCGAATCCTCCGAAGCGCGCTCTAAACTGATGGGCTGCATCGTCGATGGCTACACCAATATCGCGACGCTCAAACTGTTTGCCCACAGCGACATGGAGCAGCAGTACGCCCGTGATGCGATCACCGAACAGACGTACAAAACGCAGCTGGCGGGCCGTTTGCTCACCGGTATGGCGTTCGCTATTACCACGCTGAACGGCCTGCTGATTGTCGCCAGTACCGGGCTGGCGCTGTGGTTGTGGACGCAGTCGCTGATCTCCGTCGGCGCGATTGCGCTGGCGACCGGTCTGGTCATCCGTATTGTGAATATGTCCGGCTGGATCATGTGGGTGGTGAACGGGATTTTCGAAAATATCGGCACGGTTCAGGACGGCCTGCACACCATCGCACAGCCGCTGACCGTCACGGATAAACCGCAGGCGAAGGCGCTGAAGGTCGATCGCGGGGCGATCCACTTCGATCATATTAACTTTAACTACGGGAAAGGTGCGCGGGTGATCCAGGATCTGGATCTGGCGATCCGCCCCGGCGAGAAGATCGGTCTGATAGGGCCTTCCGGCGCGGGGAAATCGACGCTGGTGAACCTGCTGCTGCGCCTGTATGACATCGACGGTGGCCGCATTTTGATTGATGAGCAGAACATCGCCGACGTCACGCAGGAAAGCCTGCGCGCGCAAATCGGGATGATCACGCAGGACACCTCGCTGCTGCACCGTTCCATCCGCGATAACCTGCTTTATGGCCGGCCGGGCGCAACGGAAGAGGAATTGTTGCAGGCAGTCCGGCAGGCTCGCGCCGATGAGTTCATTCCGCAACTCTATGATTCACTGGGCAGAACCGGGCTGGATGCGCACGTCGGCGAGCGCGGCGTGAAACTCTCCGGCGGGCAGCGTCAGCGTATCGCGATTGCGCGCGTATTACTGAAAAACGCACCGATTCTGATCATGGATGAAGCCACGTCGGCGCTGGATTCCGAAGTGGAAGCGGCGATTCAGGAAAGTCTGGAGACGCTGATGGGCGGCAAAACGGTGATCGCCATCGCGCATCGCTTGTCGACGATTGCCAAAATGGATCGTCTGGTGGTGCTGGAGAAAGGGCAGATTGTCGAGATGGGGAGTCACGCCGAGCTGCTGGCGCACGGTGGGCTTTACGCCCGTTTATGGCAGCATCAGACCGGTGGATTTGTCGGGATGGATTAAGGTTCGGCACTGTGCCGGTAGGGCAGCATTGCACGGGCTTCATCCGCCCAGCGCTGCACGCCGGCACGTTCTTCCACTAAGAAATCTTCCACGGCATCGCGCAGCCCCGGATGCCGTAAATAGTGCCACGAGTCGGTGATCACCGGCTCAAAGCCGCGCAGCAGTTTGTGTTCGCCCTGGGCACCTGCGTCAAACCGCGCCAGCCCGTTGACAATCGCGTACTCCATCCCCTGATAAAAGCAGGTCTCGAAGTGCAGCCGGTCGAACTCGGCAAGGCATCCCCAGTAGCGGCCATAGAACGTATCCCCGCTGATTAAACTGAACGCCATCGCCACGTCGCGACCACTTTGCTGCGCGACGACCAGACGGATCGCCTCCGGCATCCGCTGTGCCAGCAGGCTGAAAAAAGCACGGGTCAGATAGGGCGACTGGCCGCGTACTGCGTAGGTATTGCTGTAGCAGCGGTAGACAAAATCCCACTGCGCTTCGGTCACGTCGGCCCCTTTCAGCCAGACAAACTCAATGCCCTGCGCCGCGACCTGTTCGCGCTCTTTGCGAAACTGCTTACGTTTGCGCGAGGTGAGGGCATCGAGATAATCCTGAAAATCGCGATAGTCCCGGTTCTGCCAGTGATACTGGCAGCCGAGTCTGTGCTGCCAGACTTTTTCGCGGCCAATCAGCTGGTTGGCGCGTGGATCGGTGAAATTAATGTGTGCGCCGGTCAGGCCGTTTTCTACCAGATACTCCGGCAGCGCCTGCAATAAGTTGACTGCTGCAGCTTCATCACCCAGCAAACGCGCGCCGGTCACCGGGCTGAACGGCACTGCGCCCAGCCATTTCGGATAATAGGCAATGCCCGAACGCTGACATGCATCCGCCCAGCCCTGATCAAACACGTATTCACCATATGAATGACGCTTGCGGTAACCGGGAATGGCGGCGAGGATTTTGCCGTTTTCCTGCCATACCAGGTGCTCGGACTGCCAGCCAGAGTTCGGCCCCAAACTGCCGCTCTCTTCCAGCGTGGATAAAAACGCGTGGCTGAGGAACGGTTGCTGCGCAGGCACCAGCGCGTCCCACTGCGCGGCAGGTAAATCGGCCAGATGGGTAAACGCGTTTATCGGCATGAGTTTTTCCGGTGAGGAAGAAAGTGGGCAGGGTAAGGCGGACATCCGGGAGCCATTCAGCTCCCGGAAAGAGATATTATGAGGCGGTGACTTCCGGATTATCGGAGAGCGAGATGAAAGTCTTGCCGTCATAGGCTTCAATAGAGCCGGATTCAATATCATAAACCCAGCCGTGCAGGGTAATTTCGCCTTTGGCTAAAGCGACCGCCACACAAGGATGCGTGCGCAGATTACCGAGTTGTGCGACCACATTCTGATGCACCATACCGTTTACGCGGGCTTCCGGTGTTTCATGTTCAGTCGCTTCGTTGATGGCTTTTGCCGCATCCGAATAACGCAGCCAGTGGGCGACCGCAGGCATGTGATCCAGACAGGTACAGTTGGCTATTGCGCTCATTGCGCCGCAGTTGGAATGCCCGCAGATCACAATATCCTTAATGCCCAGTGCTTTAACGGCATACTCGACGGTCGCGGAAACGCCGCCCGGTTCAGGCCCGAATGGCGGCACGATATTACCGGCATTGCGGATCACAAACAGTTCACCCGGTTCGCGCTGGGTGACTAATTCCGGTACCAGACGGCTGTCTGAACACGAAATAAAAAGTGTCTTAGGATTTTGATTTGTTGCGAGTTTTTTGAAGAGCGTAGAGCGTTGGGGAAACGCTTCTTTTTGGAATCTGAGGAAACCTTCAATAACGTCTTTCATGTGGGAATTCCGTATATTTCAATGGTAATGATACTGCCACGAATAAATAAGCAGATCAATCAGACGCAATACCACTATTATTTCTAAGGTAAATGACTTTATCCATAAAGACACGTTGGCAGTCCGGATAAATACCAGTGGGCTTTATTTTGTTGTGATACCTTTATCCTTATATTTATGCCCTCATATTTACCTTGTACTCAACGTGAAGGAGTCTTTATGACAATCGAATACGCTATTTTCGGCGGCGGCTGCTTCTGGTGTACGGAAGCGGTATTCAAAGACGTCATCGGCGTAGAGTCGGTAGAAAGTGTCTATACCGGCGGTGCGCGGCCAAACCCGACGTATGAGCAGGTTTGCAGCGGTGCTACCGGCCACGCGGAAGCGATACGCGTCGGCTTCGACCCGGAAAAACTGAGCTACGGCGATCTGCTGGATATCCACTTTGTCACACACGATCCGACTCAGCTTAATCGCCAGGGTAACGACGTCGGCACGCAATATCGCTCAGTGATTTTCCCTGCCGATGACGTGCAAAAGGCCGAGGCGGAAGCCGCCATTCTGCGCGCGCAGCCCGATCACAGTCAGCCGATCGTGACCAGCATCGAGCCGCTCGGCGAAGTCTATGTGGCCGAAGGCTATCATCAGAATTACTGGGACGGCGCGGGTCAGCAGAACCGTTATTGCATGGCGGTGATCCCACCGAAATTGCAGAAATTGCGTAAGAGTTTTGCGCAGCGGACAAAGTCGCTGAATCCTTAATATCCCCGCTATCTTTAAAAAGCCAAAGCCAGAACACGAGGTTCTGGCTTTTTTCATTTCTCCGTCCGTTCAGAAACCGTAACGGATCGCGTCCTTACTTTGTTGCATCAGCGCATCAATCTTCTGGGAATAGGTTTCCAGGCCCTTGCCATCTCCGGCTTGTGAGCATTCACGCCGCCGCGCGTTGTAGGCTTTCATCAGCTGCGCCTGCGCAAAGCCGGGCTTGCCGTAACACACCATGCTCTGCTCCCAGCAGGCGATGGCGGCGTCCAGTTCCTGCTGTTCCTGATACTGTTTTCCCAGCTCGTTGAGCGCTTTGGCCGCCTCCTGCGGGGGCAGTTGCTGCGCTAAGATTTGCTCAATGCGTGTATCCATCTCTGAAAATCCTCAGGTTCGCTTAGTGGAAGAAGTTAAGAATATGGCCGAACACCAGCCCGACGCTGATGACATCCGAGTCACTGAACGTCACGTTCGAGAACCCGAATTTACCCAGCAGCGGCAGTAACAGCGCAGGTAATAAGGTGATAAACAGCCCGTGGAAGATGCCGCCGATTATCGCGCCACGACGTCCGCCGACGGCGTTACCGAAAATGCCCGCCGTACCGCCTGCGAAGAAGTTGGTCAGCATGCCCGGTAAAATCATCGCCAGCCCCAGGCTTGGGAACAGGAACATGCCGATGACGGAGCCGATGGTGGTGGAAATAAACCCGATGATTACCGCGTTCGGGGCATACGGGAACAGCACCGGGCAATCGAGCGCCGGAATGGCGTTCGGAACGATACGCAGGGCGATCCCACGGAAAGCCGGAACGATTTCCGCCAGCAGCAGGCGTACGCCGGAAAGCAGCACATACACACCCACGACAAATTGCACGGATTGCAGGAAGGCGTAGACCAGATAGTTAACACCATTGGAGAATGGTGCAACCACGTCCGGACCGGCGGCGATAGCGGGGATGAGGTAAATCGGGATCATCACCACCATCATCGACAGGTATGTATCTTGCAGGAACGATAAGGCCTGTGGCAGCTCAAAGTCTTCGGTGCTTTTACTGACATCACCGGTGACTTTCGCCACGCCGGCCTGCACGATATAGCCGATAGTGCAGAAATGGCCGAGCGCAAAATCATCCGAACCGGTAATTTTGCGCACAATTGGCTGGGCCAGTACCGGCATACCCACCGCCATCACCCCGGCGATCACGCCGCCGGTAATGATCAGCTCCGCACCACGCAGGCCGCCCATATAGCCGATGACTGAACAAACAGTCGCCATCCATAAGGAGGCCTGGCCGGTCAGGAAGATATATTTAAAGCGCGTCAGGCGGGCAATCAGGATATTGACGATAAACGCCAGCACCATAATTAATGCTGTTTCTCGTCCAAGCGTTTGTTGTGCGATCCCTGCAATCGACCCGACGTCGGTAACGACGCCGCGCATATGAAAGCCTTTCTGGAATATTTCGCCCAGAAAGGTCAGCGCATTCACAATAATACTTGCGCCGGAAAGTAAGACTAAAAACCCCAACAATGTTTTTAATGTGCCGGTGATGATTTGTCCGGGGCTTTTTTTCAATGCGATCAAACCGATCATCGCAATCAGCGATATTAATATTGATGCCTGGCCTAATACATCATTAACAATAAAGTGAAGGAAAGACATAAGCGTCCCCTGTAGTAGAGATGTAGAGTTGTTCTATTGGATAACAATATTTTTATTATTGGACGGCAAGAAGACCCATTTCCTGAAGTACCGGCGTCAGCTTGGTTTTAATTTCATTTTTATCCACCAGTCGCTTGAGATAAATAATATTGGCTTTGATGGTGTAATGCTGGAACTGGGAGCGGAAGTTTTCGCCAGTCATAATAATATCGGCACGCGTCGAGGTGGCGCTGGAGATATCGCAGTGTGATAAATCCGCTTCGACGCCTAAATCTTTTAAGGCGGCTTCGATACTCATTTCACAGGCGAAGCTGCTGCCCAGACCTGCGCCGCAGACAGCTAAAATCGATAATCTTTTCATGAGAATTCCTTACGCATTTTGTAGGTGATGAATCACGAGTTATGTTCATATCTCTTCACTTCACGTCTAAAACTGTCGGATGATCTCTAACGCTTCCTGCTTGTTTTTACTCTCTTTTAATTTTTTTCCTGCCTCGTCGTCGCAGAACAGATGAGAAAGACTGGCGATCATTTCAATGTGCGAATGGCTGTCGACAGCGGCCAGCGCGAAAATAACGTAAACCGGATCGTTATCTTCACTGCCGAACTCGACGCCTTCTGAAACAATCACCAGCGACAGCGCCGTTCTGTTAACGCCTTCTTCTGGCCGGGCGTGAGGCATTGCAATGCCTTCACCTAAAACGTAATAAGGACCGATTTCCCGATGCATATCATATATTGCCTGCAGATAACGGCTTTCTGCCGCACCGGAATCAATTAATGGCTGCACTGCTAATGCCACTGCACTTTTCCAGTCATCAGTTTTCGGAATTATCTTGGTGTTATTTTCATTGATCCAGTCGCTTAACATAATACCTCTTCATATGAATAGGGTCTTTTCTCAGTATGATATTTAAATTAAATAAAAACTGTGATCTGTCCAACCCTGTTTACTATTAATTAAACTTTCATTTATCAAAGATAAGAATGTAAAACGATGTGTCGTAATAAATTCGTGAGCCAAAAAACACACATCAGTCTGTTTCTTTGTTCAGTAACGTAATATTTCCCCGTTTAATTTATTGCGTTTGTGTATGGAATGAATTCATTATCCATTCGTGAATAACAACAATATTTACAGGCCTATTATCATCGACATTATTCTGATCGAGAGAATATACCGGCCCCAGCGCCATGGGCTGCGCATTTGCTGCAAGAATTTTTAATTCGGGAATGTATTCTGCCCCGACATGTCCCGGTAACCGTTCGCCCAGCCGTGAAGAAAAGCGGTCGGCCACGCGTTGTGCATCAATCTTGCACCAGATTTCCACCACCTGCGTCACTCCCGCCTGTTGCAGATACCCCTGCAAAACCTCTTTCGGCTGGAAACCGAACCAGGCATCGACAATAAAGGTGCTGCCCTGTGGCGCACTGGCAACGATATCCCAAATTACCTGATAGCTGGCCTGACCCAGCACGCGGTTAAAGGGGCGATCGACATTTTGCAGTCGCTGAAGGAACGGGTTTTTGATGCCATCCAGCGACAGTTGCAGCCAGCCACTGTGTTCAGAAAGCTCAACGGCGAGCCGGCTTTTACCCGATGCGGGGATCCCGTTGACCAGGACAACGCGTTTTCCGGCAAAGCCATTTCGTGAGGCGCTTCTGTTTTCAGACATGTTCCACCTGTTCAGTTTGGTTGTGCGCCGGTGCGCGGAAATACTGCTGGATCACCGCCTGAAGCTCGTTCAGACGCGGCACGGCGAGAGATTCCAGCCGGGATTTAGTCGCGCTCCGGTCGAGAGAAATGCAGTCTTTCCACAGTGAACGCCCGGCGATTACGCCCGATGCCCCTTCGCTCATCGCGTCAGCCACTTGCTTGAGGAACGTTGTGTGATCGACACCCGCTGACAGCACCGCCCAGGGGACGTCGCCTGCCAGTGTGGTGATATCCGCACATGCCTGTCTGGAGCCAGGATAAGGCAGTTTCAGCACCTTCGCACCGCATTCCAGACAGATCTTCGTCCCACCATAAATCAGCGACGGGACTTTTTCCTTATATTCTTCCTCGGTTTCGTTATCGAGTTTGTAGGTCAGAAACTCCACCACCAGCAGTAAATCTTCGCGGGCAAAATCGTCGATGCACTGACGCAGGATTTCAATGTTGTGGCGGTTGGCTTCTTCCTGATCGGAACGCAGGTACACCATGATTTTTCCGCCGGTCGCGCCCAGTTCGCGGACACGGCGCGCATCCACATTGGCGACCAGTCGCGACAGACGGTAGCCTTCCGGCGAGTTATCCCAGCCCGACGCATCGAGGCCGATCAGCAGGGCGGTGTCGCGGGCGATAATGCCGTCGTCCACCAGTTGCGGTACGGCGCACACCGGATCGACCAGCACGCACGTCGCTTTACTGGCGAGATATTGGGTGATGTCGGCTTTGATAAGCCCGAGTTCGTGTTCAGAAATGGCGGATTGTTGCTGAGGATCGCTGGCCAGCAGGCTGCGCATGGCCCCGCGCTGGTCGCAGGCGATAACCATCATTGCGCCATTCTTGCCACAAATCTGCTGATAGCTGCGTAATTCTGAAGTAGACATTTTTGACATGGAACTCTCCTTTGCGTGAAATTTATTACAGATGAAAAAATCTCGATTACACTGGACGTTCTGTCTTTACCCCCAGGCAAAAAGGGGTGGAGAATCGCGTAACTTGCCGGTTTACAAGGGTTGAAGCCCGATCCGGCACATTGCATTTTTACAGGTGTTGCGCAATAATCCCTCAATCGACGATTTGAGTGTAATTCATTACTGAAAGGAATTTCAAGCTGAAAGAGCCAATTTTGCAAGATATTGCAGCAACGCGTGCCATGATGCATTTAGTGGCGAAGCTGCATTACGAGTCTGATATGTCTCAGGTGGAGATTGCTCGCAAGCTGGATGTCTCAACGGCCACCATCTCAAGATTGCTTAACAAGGCCCGTGCGGCGGGCATTGTGCGCATCGAAGTGGTGGGATTATCTTCGCCGGAAGACATGACGTCAGATTTGGTCAAACGTCTCGGATTAAAGCAGGCCTACGTGGTCGATGCGCCACCGGGAAATGTGCTGGGCGCGCTGGCGACACCGCTGGCCTCACTGTTGCAGGAGGCCGGGCTTGGATCGGGTTCGGTGCTCGGTATTGGCTGGGGAAGGGCGGTGCGCGAAGTGACGCTGGCCGGTATGCCGCGATTGCCGGGCATCATGACCGTGGCGCTGAACGGCGGAATGCAACAGTCTGCGCCTCATTTTCAGATCACCGAGTTTGTGCGCCGGGCGGCGGAACAGATGGAAGGCACGCCGTATTTCTTACATGCGCCCTATCTTTCTTCTGCACCGCTGCGCGATGCATTTCTCGCCGATCGCAGCGTGCAGGAAATTATCTCGCTGTGGGATCGCCTCGACGCGGCGATTGTCGGCATCGGTCTGACGCACACGCCGAAACCGAGTGAATCCACCACCGCCACGCCGGGTGAGCAGGCGCTGAGTGATGCGGCGGGCGACGTGCTGCGCCATTACTTCACCGAGTCCGGCGAGTTGCTACACTGGGAAGGTGAGGAGCGGATGATCGCAGCCTCCGTCGAGCAGTTGCGTAAAACGCCGCTGACCATTGGCGTTGCCGCCACGCCAGAAAAAGCTGCCGGGATTATCGGCGCGGTGCGTTCAGGGATGATCAATTCCTTAGTGACGGATGTGAACACCGCGCAGGCGATTCTGGATAAGCTGCCGGTGGCGTAACGCGATGCGGTTTTAAACAGTCTGGCCGCCGCGGCGGCAAACCTACCCTGACGATCCAATGCGTCGAAGATCATCAGCGCTTAAAGGCTTTGTCGCATTATTTGTCTCCGGGCCGGGATGAATGACTAATAAAATTATTCCTAATATCAAAGGGAATCGAAAAATTTACGCGTAATTTATTTCTCGGAGGTTGCGAGCTGTATAAACAAACAGTATTATTTGTCGAATATTTTTTATACGTTTTTTATCAGGCAACAGCAGGTCAGCTAATTTGTGGAATCCCGAGAAAGAGCTTTTCACCGAGCTTTATCAGTATCCTGAACATCTTCGTCATACCTTAGAAAACCTGCCCGGCAGCAGCGGTGTGTATATTTTCTATGGTGATGACCAGACTTTTCCGCTGTATATCGGCAAAAGTGTGAATATCCGCAGCCGCGTGATGTCGCATTTTCGCAATCCTGCTGAAGCAAAATTGCTGCATATGACGCGCGACATCGATTATGTCCAGACCATCGGCGAAGTCGGCGCATTGCTGCTGGAGTCCGATCTGATCAAATCGCGGCGTCCGCTGTTTAATAAGCGGCTGCGTACCGCCCGCAAACTGTGTTCCATCCGGCTTCAGGGATTTACCGCCAATATTGTGTTCAGCAATGAAGTGGATTTCTCCCACAGCGAAGACCTGTTCGGGCTGTTTAAAACCAAGATGTCTGCGGTGGAGAAAATCCGGGATATCGCCGATCAGGAAAAGCTCTGTTATGGCGCGCTGGGGCTGGAGAAACTGGCAAAAAACCGCGCGTGCTTCCGGTTTTCTCTCGGTAAATGTGCCGGTGTGTGTTGCGGAAAAGAAACGCCTGAGGCGCACTTTGAACGCCTAAAAAATGCGCTCAGCGCCCTGAAAATCCGCAGCTGGCCTTATCCCGGCCGCATCGCCATCGCCGAGGAAGCGGATGGCCAGACGGATTATCACGTCATCAATCACTGGTTCTACCTGGGTACGGTGAAAACGCTGGAGGCCGCAAAAGAGTTCGATATCGCCGTTCCGCATTTTGACCGTGACAGCTACAAAATCCTCTGCAAACCGCTGTTTGCGCCAGACAGCCCAAAGGTTATTTTACTGGATTGAGGCTTGGGACTGGTTATTCCACACTCAGCCTGAATTCCCTTCGGTAAAGCGACGGGGGTTTTGAATTGCCGGCTACGGAGTTCGCCGTCTCTGCGCCGCGCTGGCGGGTATCGCGGAAGTATTCGCTGAATTTAAAACCACCGCAGTTGTGTTGGAATTACCGGTGAAATAACGGGGCATCAAAACCAAAAGGCCTGAGGTCACTAGATCTCGGGTCTTTTTGTATCCGAATAAAATAGTTTCTCACTGGTATTATCTTGAAACATGTTGGTTTTTACCAAACGAAATTACTGCTGTATATCTGATGCTTTGTTACGCAACTGTGAGAATAAGGCGAAGAAATGTTTAGTAAACAATATGAAGTGGATGAGGCTCATATCGATTTTCAGGGTGTCGTGGATGGTTTGTACTATCCGTTTTACATGGAGTGGGCGCGCCACGCCTATATGCGAGAAGCGCTGGGAATTGATATCGAAGCTGAATTTACTCAGGGCAACCTGTATATGGTATTGGAGTACTCAATGCGCTTTCGTAAAAGCCTGAAAAAAGGCGATCAGGTTGAAGTGACATGCGTACTGGAGAGAAATGAAAAACGTAATCGCGTTAACTTCGTTCAACAGATCAAAGTTGAAGGCGTTGTTTTCGCCGACGCCACTTTTGTTGCCACTTGCCTGACTAACGGGCGTCCTTCGATGCCAGATGCGGTGAAGAACGCGTTGGATATATAGCTGTGACGCTCGTCGGGGGAAAGTGATGACAGCTAAAAAAACTGGCCTGTTACGGCCAGTTTTTAACGTTCCAAAGGTGCTGGCAGGATTTTCCTGCATTACCGCATGGTAACGAATTCTTCTGCGCCGGTCGGGTGGATAGCAACCGTGTTATCGAAGTCTTTCTTGGTTGCGCCCATTTTCAGTGCGACCGCAAAGCCCTGCAACATTTCGTCCATGCCGTAACCGATGCCGTGGATGCCGACAATTTTCTCGTCTTTACCGACGCACACCAGTTTCATGCGGCACGGCTGGCGGTGCTGCGTGACGGCGGTGTACATGGCGGTGAACTGCGATTTGTAGACTTTTACGTTGTCTTCGCCGAACTGCTCGATGGCCTGCGGTTCAGTCAGGCCGACCGTGCCGATTGGCGGGTGGCTGAAGACGACGGTGGCGATGTTGCTGTAATCCAGATGCTCGTCCGGTTTGTTGTTGAACAGGCGTTCGGAAAGACGACGACCCGCCGCAACGGCCACTGGCGTCAGTTCGACTGCACCGGTGTTGTCGCCCACGGCGTAAATGCCTTTTACGCTGGTATTCTGGAATTTATCGACGACGATGTAGCCTTTTTCGTTGGTTTTTACGCCGGTCGCTTTCAGGTTGAAGTTGTCAGTTTCCGGTTCGCGGCCAATCGCCCAGACCAGGCTGTCGACTTCAAATTCTTTGCCGTTTTCCAGCTTCAGCGTCAGGCTGCCGTCGGCATTTTTTACCACTTCTTTCGGAATGGATTCTTTATGCAGCGCCGGGCCTTCGGCTTCCATGACTTCTACCAACGTATCGACCATCAGCGGATCGAAGGTACGCAGCGGCGCATGTTTACGCACGAACAGGTGAGTTTCGGCGCCCAGCCCGTTCATTACACCGGCGATTTCAACCGCGATATAACCTGCACCAACGACGGCAACGCGTTTCGGCATTTCGGTCAGATCGAAGAAACCGTCGGAGTCGATGCCGTATTCAGCACCGGGAATGTTTGGATGGCTCGGGCGACCGCCGGTGGCGATCAGGATGTGATCTGCGGTGATCTTCTCGCCGTTCACTTCCACAGTATGATCGTCAACGAAACGCGCGAAGCCTTTGATCACATCAACGTTATTTTTGCCCAGCACGTTGTCGTAAGAGGTATGGATACGGTCGATGTACGCGGTGCGGTTGGCGACCAGCGTTTTCCAGTTGAAGCTGTTAACGGTGGTATCAAAACCGTAGTCCGGGCCGTAGTTACGGATAGCTTCGGCGATCTGCGCGGCGTGCCACATCACTTTTTTCGGGACACAACCCACGTTGACGCAAGTGCCGCCCAGCTCTTTAGCTTCGATCAGCGCGCATTTTTTCCCATACATGGCTGCACGGTTGATTGATGCGATACCGCCGCTGCCGCCGCCAATTGCCAGATAGTCATAATGTTTGGTCATCGGATTTTCCATGAATTGTGAAAAATGAAGAACGCCATACCGGCGTCGCTAATCTAAATAATTGCCCAAGAGTTTAGCTGGTTGTGGAAAAGATTGGATCAATGATTGCGATAGGTTTGATAGCCGGAGCCTTTGAAAACCGGCTCCGGCAGAACAGAAGGGGATTACTCAGGCACGACCCATTTGACCGTCGTGTGACCCGTACCGGAGGGTACCAGTACTTTCAGCAACCACGGCAGCACGTTCTTCATCTGCTGCTCAAGTTTCCACGGCGGATTGATGACAATCATGCCAGAAGCCGTCATCCCGCGTTGATCGCTGTCCGGGCGCACGCCCAGTTCGATTTGCAGGATACGGCGGATGCCAGTGGCTTCCAGATCGCGCAGCATTTTTTTGATCTGCTGACGCATCACTACCGGATACCACAGCGCGTATGTGCCGGTAGCAAAACGCTTGTAGCCTTCCTGAATTCCTTTGACCACGTCCTGATAATCGGTTTTCAGTTCGTATGGTGGATCCATCAGAATAAAGCCACGGCGTGACAGTGGCGGCAACTGAGCTTTCAACTGCTGATAGCCATCGGCGCGCGAAACGCGGGTGCGGTCATCTTTTTGGAATTCACTGCGCAGCAGCGGGAAATCGCTCGGGTGCAGTTCGGTCAGTTGCAGTTTGTCTTCTTCCCGCAACAGCTGACGCGCAATCAGCGGCGAGCCAGGGTAATAACGCAGATTCTCGTTGCGGTTGAAGTGGCCGACGACGGACATATAAGCCGCCAGTTCTTCAGGAATATCGTCACGCTGCCAGATGCGTGCGATACCTTCCAGATATTCGCCCGTGCGTTCGGCATGTTCGCCGCTCAGCTGGTAACGCCCGGCACCCGCGTGGGTGTCGAGATAAAGGAAAGGCTTATCTTTTTCTTTCAGAGACTCAATGATCAGGCTCTGAACAGTGTGTTTCAGTACGTCGGCATGGTTGCCGGCGTGAAAACTGTGGCGGTAACTCAACATGTGCGGCTTTCTCCTGCGGCTTCGCGGCATTATCCATTAAAGACTATCCCGCCGCCACCCATTGATTTCCCCGTCCCTTGACCGCATGTTAGAAGTTACGTCATCTTTAAGACGACCCGAATTCACGGCGTGGTGCGCCACTGGCGTATCACCCCCAACGTTATTACGAAGGACTGGCCCTATGACTGAACAGCAAAACGCGTCGAATCCGCTCTTAAAACCGTTCTCCCTGCCGCCTTTCTCTGCGATCCAACCTGAACATATTGTCCCTGCGATGAAGTCTGCGATCGAAGAAAGCCGTCAGACCATCGAACGCGTGGTTGCACAAGGTGCGCCGTATACGTGGGAAAATCTGTGCCAGCCGTTGGCGGAAAGCGACGATCGTCTCGGGCGCATCTGGTCACCGGTCGGTCATCTGAACGCGGTGAAAAACAGCCCGGAGCTGCGCGAAGCCTATGAGCAGTGCCTGCCGATTTTGTCTGAGTTCAGCACCTGGGCGGGTCAGCACGCCGGTTTGTATCAGGCCTATTGCGATTTAAAAGCCAGCGATCATTTTACTGCGCTGTCTGTGGCGCAGAAAAAATCCATCGATAACGCCCTGCGCGATTTCGAGCTTTCCGGTATTGGCTTGCCGATGGAAAAGCAAAAGCGCTATGGCGAAATTTCTGCGCGTCTGTCTGAGCTGGGTTCGACCTACAGCAACAACGTGCTCGATGCCACTATGGGTTGGAGCAAGCTCATCACTGACGAAAACGATCTGAAAGGTTTACCGGAAAGCGCACTGGCGGCGGCGAAAGCGCTGGCCGAATCCAAAGAACAGGAAGGCTGGTTACTGACGCTGGATATCCCGAGCTATCTGCCGGTCATCACCTACGGCGAAAACCGTGCGCTGCGTGAAGAAATGTACCGCGCGTTCGGTACCCGCGCGTCCGATCAGGGCCCCAATGCCGGTAAATGGGATAACAGCGACGTGATGGCGGAGATTTTGTCATTGCGTCACGAGCTGGCGCAGTTGCTGGGCTTTGATTCTTACGCGGATATGTCGCTGGCGACGAAAATGGCTGAAAGCCCGAAACAGGTGATCGACTTCCTGAGCGGTCTGGCGACCCGTGCGCGTCCGCAAGGTGAGCAGGAACTGGCTCAGCTGCGTGCGTTCGCCAAAGAACATTACGGCGTCGATGAGATGGAAGCCTGGGATTTGCCGTTCTACGGCGAAAAACAGAAACAGCATCTGTTCTCCATCAACGACGAGCAACTGCGTCCGTATTTCCCTGAACAGCGCGCGCTGGAAGGGCTGTTCGAAGTGGTAAAACGTATTTACGGCATCACCGCTAAAGAACGTAAAGACGTGGAAACCTGGCACAAAGACGTGCGGTTCTTCGACCTGTTTGATGAGACCGGTGATCTGCGTGGCAGTTTCTATCTCGACCTTTACGCCCGCGAGCACAAACGCGGTGGCGCCTGGATGAACGACTGCGTCGGCAGCATGCGCAAAGCCGACGGCGAGCTGCAAAAGCCGGTCGCGTACCTGACCTGCAACTTTAACGGCCCGGTCGGCAATAAACCGGCGCTGTTCACCCACAACGAAGTCACTACGCTGTTCCATGAGTTCGGTCACGGCCTGCATCATATGCTGACCCGCATCGACACGCCGGGAGTCGCCGGTATTGCCGGTGTGCCGTGGGACGCCGTCGAGCTGCCGAGCCAGTTTATGGAAAACTGGTGCTGGGAGCCGGACGCGCTGGCATTCATCTCCGGCCATTTCGAAACCGGCGAACCGCTGCCGAAAGAGATGCTGGATAAAATGCTGGCGGCGAAGAACTATCAGGCAGCGCTGTTTATTCTGCGTCAGCTGGAGTTCGGCCTGTTCGATTTTCGTATGCATGCGGAATATGATCCGGCGAAAGGTGCGCAGATCCTGCAAACCCTTGGGGAAATCAAGAAGCTGGTTGCCGTGGTGCCATCACCGAGCTGGGGACGTTTCCCGCATGCGTTCAGCCATATTTTTGCCGGCGGTTATGCGGCTGGTTACTACAGCTATCTGTGGGCGGAAGTGCTGTCTGCCGATGCCTATTCCCGCTTCGAAGAAGAGGGGATTTTCAACCGCGAAACCGGCCAGTCATTCCTCGACAATATCCTTTCACGCGGGGGTTCCGAAGAGCCAATGGAGCTGTTCAAGCGCTTCCGCGGGCGTGAACCGCAGCTGGATGCTATGCTGCGCCATTACGGTATCAAAGGATAATCTCTGCCTGTGAGTGTGTGTTTACTGTGTGAAGAAGGCGCCGATGAAGGCGCCTTATCTGTTCTGGCGCAGCGCTGGAATCTGACGTCTGACCCCGACGCGGTGATGGCGCTGGTTCTTACGCCTGAACGTCTGGAATTACGCAAACGCGACGAGCCGAAACTCGGCGCGATTTTTGTCGATTTCGTCGGTGGCACCATGGCGCACCGTCGCAAATTCGGTGGCGGACGCGGTGAAGCCGTGGCGAAAGCGGTGGGTGTTAAAGGGCGCTATCTGCCCGATGTGGTCGATGCCACGGCGGGCTTAGGTCGCGATGCCTTTGTGCTGGCGTCATTGGGCTGCAAAGTGCGGATGCTGGAGCGTAATCCGGTCGTTGCGGCGCTGCTCGACGACGGGCTGGCGCGCGGTTACCGCGATGCTGAAATCGGCCCGTGGCTTCGTGAGCGCATGACGCTGCTGCACGCCTCCAGCCTGACGGCGCTCTCTGAGCTTTCGCCTAAGCCGGAAGTGGTGTATCTCGACCCGATGTATCCGCACAAGCAGAAAAGTGCGCTGGTGAAAAAAGAGATGCGCGTGTTTCAGGGGCTGGTTGGCCCGGATGAGGACGCCGATGGATTGCTGGAACCGGCGCGCCGCTTAGCCACTAAGCGCATTGTGGTAAAACGCCCGGATTACGCGCCACCGATGGCCGATATCCCCGCGCAAGCCGCCGTGGTGACCAAAAGCCACCGGTTTGATATTTATACGCCGTTGTAAGAACACAACGAGATGAAAAAGAAACCAGAAAGCACTGCACATACGTTCTGGTTTCTTATTTTCATGCCTGATTACGCAAATCTTCAATAAACTCTGTCACCGGTACCGTTTTTTCGCGATCCCGCTGTGCTTCATCGATCTTGTTTAACTGGTCGATCAAAATCTTCTTCATTTCCGCTTCTGCGAAACGCGTCAGCAAATCTCTTACCATCGGCTGATAGCCAATCTGGTGATGTGCCGCGATTGTTTTCAGGTTACTCAGCAGCGACTTTTGCAGTCTTATTGAAATGGCCTGAAGCTCCATCATGTCATCGATCTCAGCAGCCTGAGCGGCGGAGATTGCGACAGCGTGTTCTTCAGACACGCCCAGCTCGCGGTTATCCCACATCTCAGCGTTATTTTGGGCGTCGTGGTGGGTTGTCATAATGTCATCCTCTAAATGTTTCGATATTGGTGGCCCGTTGGTGCGTAACCGCAAATCTGCACGAAATTGCTCAATTTTCATCACGCCTGTTTACTGCTGTAAATGCGCTTCTCTATTTAAGTTGTGCCGGGTGTCCCTGATGCGGAGGTATAAAACAGACTTTCAGCATCCGGCCCCGGTTCGTTTGGGCGATAAACCACAATGTAGGCGGGGTCGTCCGATGTTGTTCTCGAATATCCATCAGGTAATTCCCGTCACGATTAACAAAGCATTCGAGAACTTCTTTTTCCGTCACACTGTGTTTGATGAGCAATTTTTCCTTCACTGCAGAAGAAAACTGGATTTTCATGGCACATTCTGTATGAAAATATCGTCCGTATATACCAGCGTATTAAATTTTATTTCTATTTAAACATAGTGTTAATGATTTAAATCTAATAATAAAATTTATGTATATACAATAATAATGCTTAGTCCAGAGATTGACCAGTTTTCTTTCGCTCACATATCGCCCATAAAAAATGCCCGCCGGTTTTCACCTGCGGGCATTTTTACGTTAACGCTTTCGCGATTTACGCTTCTTCTTCCTCGTCACGCAGCGGGACGATCAACATGTCGATGTGGACGGTATTGATCAGCTGGCGCGCGGAGGACATCAGTTTGCTCCAGAAATCCTGGTGATGACCGCACAGCACTAAATCCACGCCGTATTTGTTGATGGCATCGACCAATACCTGCGCTAAATCACCACTGCCGCTCAGGGTCTCGGAAATCGGATAACCGGCGTTTTGCGACAGTTCATTCAGCGCGTGGTGGGTTTCTTCGGAAATACGTTTTTGCATATCACCCAGATTGACATCGATAAGGCCGGTATACAGGTCTGAATAGTTCACATCAACGTGGATCAGGGACACTTTGGCGTTATACGGACGCGCCATCGAGACGGCTTTCTCAACCAAAACCTTGCTCTCTGGCGACAGGTCTACTGCAATGAGTATGTGTTTGTAAGCCATAAGAAAACTCCTTCCATAAGTCGGTTAACAGCAATATCAGCATCATGCGAAACTCATGCTTTTAGTATAGCCCCAAAATGGTTAAAGAAATCAAGCATACAGATCCCATTTCCTCATTTGACAAAGCATAGATAGAAATAATATGAGCCAGCGTCCCCATTTCCAGATTCGTTTCCTACACTCAATGAATGCAGGGTTCTCCTGCTTTGGCAATTTTCTGTGATGTGAAAAGGGGCGGACCGCGTTGTGTCCGGGGGTGTGAAATCGCGGAAAGGCAGGGCGAAACGTCGGGTGTGTGGCCGATTGCGGGTCACATTGCGCGGGGTGAGTTCGCCTTGAGGGGGAATCATGATCAGTCCCGTTGCGCTATTTTGGGCTTTATGTTTTGTGTGTGTGGTGAATATGCTGCGCTATTACTCTTCTCTGCGCGCATTGCTGGTGGTGCTTCGGGGATGCGATCCCTTGCTGTATCAGTACGTGGATGGCGGCGGGTTCTTTACGTCTCACGGCCAACCGAGCAAGCAGATAAGGCTGGTGCGATATATTTATGCTCAGCGTTACGTTGAACATCACGACCCTGAGTTTATCCGTCGTTGTGAGAGAGTCCGTGGTCAGTTCGTTCTGACGACCGCGCTGGTGGGGCTTATCCTCATCAGTATGCTGGCGATGCTCATCTGGTATTAACCCTGAATAATCGTTGTGAGGATGTGTGAAAAAGGAAACAAAAAAGGCGGCCTGTGATTGCTCACAAGGTCGCCTTTTTCTTACCTGAGCCGCAGCTCAGACGTTTATCAGATAAGCTTTAACGCAATCCAGTACAGCAGGCCGGAAAGCACAATCGAGACCGGCAGGGTTAAAATCCATGCCATCGCGATGTTCTTCACGGTTTTAGACTGCACGCCGCCGCCGTCCACAATCATGGTGCCTGCAACCGCAGAGGACAACACGTGCGTGGTGGAGACTGGCATACCGGTGTAACTTGCCACGCCGATAGACACCGCCGCCGTAAGCTGCGCAGACAGGCCCTGTGCGTAGGTCATGCCTTTCTTACCGATCTTCTCACCGATGGTGGTTGCAACGCGCTTCCAGCCAATCATGGTACCCAGCGCCAGCGCCAGTGCTACCGCGATGATGATCCAGATCGGCGCATATTCGACGGTCTGAAGAATGTCGGTTTTCAGTTCGCCGAGGAAGCGTTTATCCGCAGGCGAGGTTTCCGGCAGTTTCGCCACTTTATCGGCCGTATCAGACACACACATCAGCAGGCGACGCATATGGCTGCGTTCATCCGGTGCCAGGGCGCTGTAAGACGGCAGATTGGTCAGCAGCGTTTGCGCGCGGCCGATAGCGTCGAGTGCATGGCTGCTGTCGCAGTGGAACACTTTCGCAGCATCGGTCGGTGCGATATTCACGTCTGGCGCAGGCACCAGAGGTGTTTGTGCGACCACGTGCGGTACCGCATCCACGTGCTGCTGATAGTACTGACCGAGGTGCGTCACGGCGTCGCGGGTACGGGTAATGTCGTAACCGGTTGCGCTCATGTTGAGCACAAAACCTGCCGGAGCCACACCAATCAGGACCAGCATGATCAGGCCGATACCTTTCTGACCATCGTTAGCGCCGTGAGAGAAACTCACGCCAATAGCCGACAGGATCAGGCCGATACGGGTCCAGAACGGCGGCTTCTTCTTACCGTCTTTCTTTTCACGTTCAGCAGGCGTCAGGTGGATACGGGCATGTTTCTTATTGCCACTCCAGTAGCGACGCAGCAGGAAAATCATGGTTCCTGCCACAATCATCCCCACCAGAGGCGAGATAATCAGAGAGGCAAAAATACCGATCATTTTAGGGATGTTTAACGCATCGACCACGGAAGTGTGAGTCATCAATGCATTGGTCAACCCTACGCCAATGATGGCGCCGATCAGGGTGTGGGAGCTGGACGCCGGCAGACCAAAATACCAGGTGCCGAGGTTCCAGATGATCGCTGCCAGTAACATAGAGAACACCATAGCAAGGCCATGCGTGGAACCTACGTTGAGCAGAAGATCGGTTGGAAGCAAATGAACGATGGCATAAGCCACACTCAAACCACCGAGTATGACGCCAAGGAAGTTAAATACCCCTGCCATCACGACCGCTAATTGCGAACGCATTGCCCGGGTATAGATGACGGTTGCTACTGCATTGGCCGTATCATGAAAACCGTTGATGGCTTCATAGAACAGAACAAACAGTAACGCGAGAATCAATAACGAACCGGTATGAAAATCCAACCCGGCAAATAGATGCAGCATAATTGTTACGCCAGTTAGTGGTCATGAACGCCGCGCATTATCTGCGAGAACAGGGTGTCTATAAAAGGAAAATATGACATTTTTTTGACTAAAAACAGGACAAAAAAAGCCGAGACGGAGATTAATTTATGAATAATCAGTTAGTTATTTGCCCTTTCTTCATTGAAACATTTGCTTACTTAGCGCCATAAAACCCCGCTGATACTGGTGTAACCCCTGTCAGTCACTTACAATCCGCGGCGCATAGCGGGCAAAACCTGCTCAAATGCAGAGCGTATCCTATTTAAAACGTAGCTGAATTTTCCGAAAAGAGAGGCCAAAAGTGGAACAGGTTGATGTGGTAGTCATTGGTGCGGGTGCGGCAGGCATGTTCTGTGCAGCGCAGGCCGGACAGGGTGGCTGCCGTGTTCTGCTGCTGGATAATGGCAAGAAAACCGGACGTAAAATTTTGATGTCCGGGGGCGGACGCTGCAATTTTACTAATCTATATGCCGAACCGGCCGCCTATCTTTCGGAAAACCCACATTTCTGTAAATCCGCGCTGGCGCGTTATACCCAATGGGATTTCATCGATATGGTCAACCGCTACGACATCGCCTGGCACGAGAAAACCCTCGGCCAGTTATTCTGCGACGACTCTGCCCAGCAAATTGTCGCGATGCTCGATAAAGAGTGCGAGCAGGGGAATGTCGAAGTACGCCTGCGCAGCGAGATTTCCGACGTTCAGAAAACCGAAGACAGCTTTATTATCAACGTGAACGGCTCAACTGTGAGTACTCACTCACTTGTAGTGGCCAGCGGCGGACTTTCGATGCCGGGGCTGGGCGCAACGCCGTTCGGTTATCGTCTGGCCGAACAGTTTGGCCTGAAAGTTTTACCGACGCGTGCCGGCCTGGTGCCGTTTACTCTGCATAAACCGCTGCTCGACCACTTGCAGACATTGTCCGGCGTCTCGGTGCCTTCGGTTCTGACCGCGCAGGATGGCACCGTTTTCCGCGAAAGCATTCTTTTTACCCATCGCGGCATGTCCGGCCCGGCGGTGTTACAGCTTTCCAGCTACTGGCAGCCCGGTGAGTTTGTGAGCGTTAACTTACTTCCGGATACTGACCTGGCGGCGTTTCTTAATGCTCAGCGACAGGAACATCCGAATCAAAGCCTGAAAAATACGCTGGCGATGCAATTGCCTAAGCGGCTGGTCGAATGCCTGCAAACTCTCGGTCAGTTACCGGACGTCACGCTGAAACAGCTGAACGCGCCGCAACAGGCCGAACTGGTCGGGCAACTGCAAAACTGGCAGGTACAGCCGAACGGCACCGAGGGCTACCGCACGGCGGAAGTGACTCTCGGTGGTGTCGATACCAAAGAGCTTTCCTCGAAAACGATGGCCGCGGCCAAAGTCCCCGGTCTGTATTTCATCGGCGAAGTGGTAGACGTCACCGGCTGGCTGGGGGGATATAACTTCCAGTGGGCATGGAGTTCGGCGTGGGCGTGTGCGCAGGATTTGGTGGCTTCGCGAAAATCATAAACATTCAATATTCTTAGGTTTCCGCTCCATCAGCCCGGATGGAGCGGAGTGCTTGCGCATCACTTTTATTCACCCCACCCCACGCATTTTCTTTACCGTCATTTTCTCTGTTAACCGTCATAAAGTCTGTAAAAGTGGACAATGGTCGACTTTTCATCTTAAAGTCCTGCGGTTGGCACTAGAGATAACCCCTAATTGTTATCAAATAATAATGGCTGAATGATGATGAGCGGCCCGCCAGACAGCCGCCGCGCAGTTCAGTGTTCGCAAACACTCCGTCAGACTTTTTGGAGAATTTATGCATTCCTCTGGTAGTAAAAACGAAGGCCGGACCTTCTTAGGTCATCCTTATCCGCTGCGCTCACTGTTCTTCACAGAGATGTGGGAGCGCTTTTCGTTTTACGGGATCCGGCCTTTACTGATCCTGTTCATGGCGGCGACGGTCTACGAAGGTGGTATGGGGCTCGCGCGTGAAAATGCCTCGGCTATCGTCGGTATCTTCGCCGGTTGTATGTACCTTGCTGCGCTGCCGGGTGGCTGGCTGGCGGATAACTGGCTCGGGCAGCAAAGAGCGGTCTGGTACGGTTCGATCCTGATTGCTCTCGGCCACCTGTCGATTGCGCTCTCCGCTTTTATGGGCGACAGCCTGTTCTTTATCGGCCTGATGTTTATCGTCCTCGGCTCTGGCCTGTTCAAGACCTGTATCTCGGTCATGGTGGGCACGCTGTATAAAAAAGGCGATGCGCGTCGTGACGGCGGTTTCTCGCTGTTCTATATGGGCATCAATATGGGGTCATTTATCGCGCCGCTGATCTCCGGCTGGCTGATAAAAACTCACGGCTGGCACTGGGGCTTTGGTATCGGTGGTATCGGGATGCTGATCGCGCTGGTGATTTTCCGCCTGTTTGCGGTGCCATCGATGCAACGCTACGACAGCGAAGTGGGCTTAGATTCCACCTGGAATAATCCGGTGGCGAAGAAAAAGGGCGTTGGCGCATGGCTGCTGGCGCTGGCGGTGGGTGTGGCAATTGTCGTTGCGCTGATCGCTCAGGGCGTGATTGTGATTAATCCGGTCGCGGTCGCCAGCGTGCTGGTTTACGTGATTGCCGCCTCGGTGGCCCTCTACTTTATTTACCTGTTTGTGTTTGCCGGCCTGAACCGCAAAGAACGGGCCCGGTTGCTGGTTTGCTTTATTTTGCTGGTTTCCGCGGCCTTCTTCTGGTCTGCGTTCGAGCAAAAGCCGACCTCGTTCAACCTGTTCGCCAATGACTACACCAACCGCATGATCGGCGATTTTGAAATCCCGGCCGTATGGTTCCAGTCAATCAATGCGCTGTTTATTATCATTCTTGCGCCAGTATTTAGCTGGGCATGGCCGATGATGGCGCGCAACAACGTGCGTCCAAGCAGTATCACCAAGTTCATCATCGGTATTTTATGTGCGGCTGCGGGCTTTGGCATCATGATGATGGCGGCACAAAATGTGCTGACCAACGGTGGCGCAGGCGTATCCCCAATGTGGCTGGTAGGCAGTATTCTGATGCTGACACTGGGCGAACTTTGCCTCAGCCCGATTGGTCTGGCGACCATGACGCTGCTGGCACCGGAAAGGATGCGCGGGCAAATGATGGGGCTGTGGTTCTGCGCCAGTGCGCTGGGTAATCTGGCGGCGGGTCTGATTGGCGGTCATGTGAAAGCCGATCAACTGGATATGTTGCCGAATCTCTTCGCGCGTTGTTCCATTGCGTTGCTGATCTGCGCAGCGGTGCTGTTTGTGCTGATCATTCCGGTTCGACGTATGCTGCAAAATGCTCAGGCGAGTTCTGAGCAGAAAGCCGCGACCCATGCCTGACAGGGCATAGCATTTTTACATATCGTGAAATGAAGGAGGCCGGTCTGACGATCGGCCTCCTTTTGATCTGACTTCCTTTAATTCCTGCGCATCAGGCCAAAAAACCTTTCAGATTTTCCAGCATATTGGTCATCATGCCGAAGGCCATGTTGAGGCTATGAATGCTGTAATACAACGCAATATCATTGCGCATCAGATAAGTTTCAAATGCCGGATCCGCCAGCATTGACTGCACTTCCAGACTGCGGTCGCGGAAGTGACGGCAGTTGTTGATGTACAGTTCCAGCGAACGGTATTCCCCGACTGAAAGCTGATTCACCAACGCCGCCATCTGCTCAAAGCTCTCAATCAACGCTTTGTGTTTTTCCAAATGCGCTTCGTGCTCCTGAACGTTTTCCATGCTTTTTTTCCCTGTTCTCAGGCGTTAAAAGCCGTATCAGAAACTTTGCCAGTCGGTGTCCTGGGCCATTGTTGCGCCCGCCCGTGGAGCGCTAATCAGTGCGGGAGCGGGTCTCGCTGATGAACGATATGGCTGAGGATCCTGACTGACGCGAAATTCACCCACCAGCCGTGCAAGGCCGTCCGCCTGTTCCTGCAAGGAGCGCGACGCGGAAGAGGCTTCTTCTACCAGTGCGGCGTTCTGCTGAGTGACATCATCCATCTGATTGACAGCCTGATGCACCTGCGCGATCCCCTGGCTTTGTTCGGTGGCTGCGGCGGCAATTTCATTGACCAGATCGGTGACCTGACGGATGGCGTTGCCCATCGAGTTCATGTTCTCGCTGACGTCACCCGCCTGATGTGCGCCCGCTTCAATCAGACTGTAGGAGAGGTCGATCAGCTCCTTTATCTCACGCGCGGCGGTAGTCGAACGCTGCGAAAGATTTCTGACTTCTCCTGCCACGACGGCAAACCCTTTACCGTGCTCCCCGGCGCGTGCGGCTTCCACGGCTGCGTTTAACGCCAGAATGTTGGTCTGGAAAGCGATACCCTCAATCAGCGTAATGATCTCGGTGACTTTACGGGAGCTGCTGCGGATATCGCCCATCGTGCCCAGCATCGTCTCCAGGGATGACGCACTTTTCTCCGACAGCGCATTCATGTTGCCCGCCAGCTGGCTGGCCTGCCGGGTGTTGTCGGCGGTCTGGCGGACGGTCTCGCTCAGTTCGGTCATGCTGGCGGCGGTCTCTTCCAGAGAAGCCGCCTGCTGTTCGGTCCGTGAGGAGAGATCTTCATTACCGGCGGCGATTTGCGCCGAGGCGCTGCTGACGGACTGAGACGCCGCGTTCACGGAGAGCAGCGCGCCGGATACCCGTTGCATCAGGCTGTTGAACGCGCGGGCCATGTTGCCGACTTCATCGTGACGGCTGTCATCGGCGCTGACCGTCAGGTCAAGGCGATCACTGGCGACGGTCATGATATTCCCGATGGCCAGCAGGCTTTGGCGCACGCGGCGGATGGTCACCAGCGCAAAGAAGCCGAGCAGCATGATAGTCGCCGTCACGCCGGTGCCCATTCCCCATAGCGTGGAGGTGAAAATTTTGTGATTGGTTGCACGCAAACTTTCGCTGATGTTGATGTTAACGACCAGCTGCTTCTGATAATCCGCAATGAGCTGACGGATGGCCCCGCCAATCCCACCTTCGCCTTCGATCAGCGCCAGGCTGACGTCATCCTGATGCGCCCGTGAAGAGGCCAGGAACGCCGGGAGTTTTTCCTCCACTTTGCGGATGTTGTCGAAAGCCAGGAGGGTCAGCCTTTCATCTTCATCACTGGAGATATCGTGTTGCCGATAAAAATCCGTCAGGGTTTTCAGCCCGGCAACCTGCTGCTGGATCTGGGTTTCCACCTCCGGCATTTTACTGTTGTCAGTCTGGCTCTGATGTTTGTAGAGCGTGAGAGAAAGCGTGTTGCTCTGGTTGATAAGCTTATTGAGGTCTTTTATCGATGAGATCGCGTTGACCTGTACATATTCAAAACGTGCCTGAAACCCTGAAATCAGCATGATCGCGACGACGCCCAGTGCGATGAGGGCGGCGGAAAGCAGTGAGAACGTCAGTAAAAGACGCTGTGTGATGTTCATATTATCCCCTGATATGTAGTGTCCATTCTTCATGAAAGCGGCAGGACGTGAATCAAGGTTATCGGCAAAGGCAGGGCAAAGGTTAATTAAACCGATCTAATTCAGTTATTTACGTTAAGTCAATGTATGCGATTGTTGTTTTTAAGTGAATTTTTATGCCAATAACTGAATTTTTATGCTTTTGTTTGACTGTTTGAACTCTAAGTAGCAACAAACCGAGAGGATCAATTTTTTACGGCTTCTGACCTGAGGAGAACACAATCTTTAGGGGGTGTTTAAAGCGATATTTTTCGTGGATGAGGTGTGATTTCAGAGGCATTATTGAAGACATCAAAACACTGATGAACCTTCGCCTGCCGGACGCGCACAACGGCGGGATTGCCAGCACCATTCAGGGGCCCGGCGTTCTGGCACTGCTGACCGATGCGCTGCCAGGCGGGTAAGGGTTCCTGCTTAATACGGTAATCAGCGTGCCTGCTACAATTCCGATTGTAAAAATCACCGAAATCACTCAGTGTGCGGCCTGCAGTGCGCCATCCGGCGTGCGTAACTCACTTTCTTAAGGTCGCGTGATGTACACCCGTCATTATTCCCGTACCACTTCGCATGATAAATCAATGCAATGAAAAGAGTGACGGGAAGACTGACCGGTTTTAGCATCCTGCTGCCTTTGCTGCTGACTTCATGCGGCACGCTGTCCGAGATGCAGGTGAAGGAAAGTCCGCAGGCGGTGAAGCAGCTTGCCTGCACGCAAAATATCGACGGACTGGTCGATGGCATCGTTTCGCAGTACATCAAAAAGGAAAAGGCCAGCGGACTGGCGATAGGCATAATCCGCAACGACGGTGCCTCCCGGACGTGGGGTTACGGTTATACCAATGCGGTGAAGGGGCGCAAAATCGACGGGGAAACGTTGTTCGCGCTGGGTTCGATCAGTAAAGGTGTGACTGGCGAAGTAGTGGCAGGGCTGGTGGATAAAGGGCTGCTGAAATGGGACGATAAACTTTCTGATTTGTTGCCGAAAAACACCCCGCTGAGTGACGACGCGAAGAACATTACCTTGTTGCAACTGGCGACCCACACCTCGGGTTTACCACGCCAGAACATGAACAAAGACATGTTGCAGAGCTTCCTCAAATATCTGTATACCGGCGATAACTTTTATAACGAGCTGGACAGCGATGCGGTGTTGAACGATCTCTCCTCGTTTAAACGTCCGCAAACGCCGGAGCCTCAGTATTCCAATTTGGGTTACGCGCTGCTCGGTTACATCCTGAAGTTAAAGACCGGCGAAGATATCCAGCAGTTGTCTTATGACTTTATTTTCAGGACGCTGAAAATGGGCAGCACCAGTTTTCATGGCCCGACGCTGAAAGCCTATCCTTACCGGGCTATCGGCCATGCAGGCGATCAACCGAAGTTTATCCGCCGTGGCAAAGTGGTACCTGACTGGTATTTCACGAACAATATGGTCGCTGCGGCTAACTTATACAGTAATGTAGACGACTTACTGAAATACCTCCGTGCGCATATTACAGATTCAGAACCAAGCGAGCTTAATTCTGCGATAAGAGTTTCTGAAAAAATTTATTTCCCACGGAATATCGAAGCAGCCAATATCGCGTGGGTCACTGATCATAAAGATAATCAGGTGATCACTTATCAGGTTGGCTATATCGGCGGATACTCAAGTTATATTGGTTTCGATAAAAAGCATAAAAATGCGGTAGTTGTCTTACAGAACTCTTTCAACTGGAGCAATTACATCGGCCATGATTTGCTACTGAAGATGGCGATGGCGGACGATTTTCGCGGAACCTGTCACTAAACTCCGGCTGTTTGCTGCGAAAAATCCTAATTACTCATTCATGACAGAAATGAATTGTGTTTTTTTATGCTTGTTTTTTATCGATGTGTGAAGTTTTACACAATAAGAATTTCTTTATCTGAGTGTCTTTGTAAAATGTCTCTCTCTTTATTAATGCGATGAACCTCCATGACATTCCTGCTGGTATAATGCCCGGATTTCATCGTATTTAGCGCTATTTTCCCTGATGAATAACATTCAAAGAAAACTATGTAATTCTTATCCGAAGGTACCTTTATGTCTTTTATTCCTGTGAAAAAAGTGGCATGTGTCTTAAGCCTCCTGATGATGTCCAGCTATACCTTTATGGCTCATGCCGCTGACGCGACCCCTGTTGTGACGGCCAATGCTGCTGAGGTCGCACCTGCCGCGCCAGCGCCGGTCACATCCGACGCGGCCACGGCTGAACCGGTCACACCTGAAAATTCCGTCGTTGCCACCCCCGACTCGGCAACATCCGATAAAGCCGCTGTTGCTGCCCCTGAACCGGCGACACCCGATAATGCCGCTGTTGCCACCTCTGAAACGGTGACACCAGATAAAGCCGTCGTTGCCACACCTGAACCGGTCGCGCCTGAAAAATCCGCCGAAGCCGCCACATTGCCGGTGGCTCATGCCACGTCAGAACCTGCTGCTGCAGAACCGGCGAAAGTCGCGCTGAGCCTGAACAGTGAGGAGCAAAAACGCGCGTACGCCAGCGGTATTGCTCTGGCACAGTACATTGAAGAACAGATTGCCCAGCAGAAAGCGCTGCACATCACGCTCGATAAAAACATCCTGCTGGCGGGTATTACCGATGCCTTTAATCATCAGGAAAAGATGAGTGTTCAGGATGTGCAGGCCACGCTGATGGCGTTTGATGAACAGGTGAAAATCCTGAAGCAGGCGGCGGAAGTGAAAAAGCAGGAGGCAGATAAAGCCTTTATTAATGAGTTCACCAAGCGCCCGGATGTGAAAAAGACCTCCAAGGGCTTGTACTATCTGATCGAAGAGAAAGGTGAGGGCGCAGCCATCAAAGACACTAATCAGGTGGAAGTGTCTTACAAAGGTGAACTGATTGACGGCACCGTGGTAGATGGCCCGCAGATCGAAAATTCAAATCAGATATTCCGCGTCGCAAACATGCCACCGGTTTTGCGCGACAGTGTGAAGCTGATTCGCAAGGGCGGCAGAATCAAGCTCGTCATCCCGCCAGCTGTTCTGGAAAGCAATAATGCGGCAGCGAAAAAAAATAGCGGGGTGATGATTTACACCATCTCCGTGGTGAATGTGAATAATCCGTAGTGATGCCTCTTATACTCCCCTTTGTGGGGGAGTCTGTCTTTCACTGATATGTAAGCTTCCTCAAGTGTTCGGTATTACAGAAAGGGGGGACAAGTAACTTACTGATGCACTGAAATATAGCGTTCGAATTTAGCCGGTTTTAAATGGGTGAGATCGACCAGCACCAGTCCGTCGATACAATTGTTAAATGCCGGGTCGCTGCCGAAATCAATAAACTGCACGCCGCCGGTTTCGCAAAGTTCTGAATACTGTTTATACAGCGCCGGAATGCTGCTCCCCAGATTGGCCAGCAGACGTTTCAGACGCTGTAAATCTTCCTGATAATCGTCACCGCAAAACTGCGCTAACACGTCCGGCAATGAAGCCGGATAGGGGCGGCGGGAAGTCGCCAGCGGCAGAGCAGGGGCGAAATACAGACGATAAAACGCCACCAGTAAATCACGCGCGGGCAGCGGCATTCCGCCGGAAATCGACACCGGTCCGAACAGATAGCGCGTTTGCGGATACTTCGCCAGATACGCGCCGATGCCCAGCCACAGATAATCCAGCCCACGTTTTCCCCAGTACGCAGGCTGAATAAAGCTGCGTCCGAGCTCAATTCCCTGCGCGAGAATCGGATCCATCTGATGCCCGTACTGGAACAGGCTCTGGCTGTAAATACCGTTCAGCCCTTTGCTGGCGACCTGATCGGCGGTCGGAATAAACCGGTACGCACCGACAATTTCCAGCGCCTGCGGATCCCACAACACCAGATGGAAATAATCGTCATCGTAGCCGTCGAGATCCCGACGTCGACCGCTGCCTTCGCCCACGGCGCGGAACGCAATTTCGCGCAGTCGCCCAAGTTCACGCAGGATCGGCACCGTGTCTTCGCCGTGGCGGCGATAAAGGTAAATCATCTTCCCGTCCGGCGTTTTACCCAGCACTTCGCTGGCTTCCAGCGCATGTTTCAGGACGGCGCGGTCTTCGGCGCGGGCAATCGACGATTCAGTATGGAACAGACCCGGTTTGCCACCGCCGAGACGATAAACGTGTTTACGAAAACGTGCCGCCATATCGCCCGCCAGCATTTGTCCGTCGTGCCAGCTGGAATAAGGGATGCGCGCCCCGATTTTTAGCGTCAGGCTGTTGCCGCGCTGGCCGAACATCTCATGCACCAGCAGCAGCGTGCTGAGCGGTCGGTAAATCATCGACGTCAGATAAAATAACGCGCTGTTGCTGCCGCTGATATGTACCGGCACCACCGGCGCACGGGCTTTGGCCGCGAGGCGGATAAAACCGGTGTGCCACTTACCGTCGCGCACCCCTTTCGAGCTCATACGCGAGACCTCACCCGCCGGAAACACAATCAGCACGCCCTGATTCTCCAGATGATCCTGCATCTGCGCCACCTGATTACGCCGCGTGCGGTTGCCCATATTATCCACCGGGATCATCAGGCTGCCGAGCGACGAAACCAGCGACAGCAGCTGATTCGCCACCACTTTGACGTCCCGCCGCACTGAAGCCACCGCGTGCAGCAGCGCCAGCCCGTCCAGCGTACCAATCGGATGGTTGGCGACAATCACCACCGGACCATAGCTCGGGATCTGCTCGCGGTCGCGCTCGGTCAGTTCACAGCGAATGTTGAACTGCTCGAGTACCTGCTCGACCATATCGATGCCTTTGAGATGCTGATACTGGTCGGCAAAGCGATGAAATTCTTTCTCGCGGAACAGGGTTTTTAACAGACGGCGTTGCCAGGAAGGGGTTTTATGCTGCGGGTCGAGATCCTGAAACAGGGTATCCATGCTGAACATAGGATGTCCTCCGGTTGAATTAACCTGACCATAGTCATGGTGCATGACAGCGATGTGTCAGAAAAATGACCAAATGACGAACCTTGCCTGTGCAGCGTTATTTTCACCAGGGTGGTTTCCTTCCTATTTTGTCTCACAGAGCTATAGTCTATGTATTACTTATTGTTTCAGGGAACACACATTGAAATGAACTCCCACTCAGACACTCAAAAGCATCGTCCGATGCTCAAACCAATAGAAGAAATTAAGAAGCTCTTCCGGGTCTTCCAGACGGAATCTTCGCCCGTTGAAGCCGGGAGCGTAGACAGGGTGTTTAGCTTCAAGAAGGAAGGGGGGGAGATGCAGGTTATTCTGGTCACAGAAGGCAGCATTACTGTCTACCGTAAAACCGATAAATTGCGATTTGCAAAGGCCGCAGCGCCCAGCATTTTTGGTATGCAGGGATCACCCTTCCGCTACGACCTTTATGAATTCAAATATGACAAAACGGCCAAACTTGAATCGTTGCCGCTGTCACGTGCGATCGCGCTCATCACAGAACACCATCTGTTGCAGGAAATGTTGACTTATCAGATTTATTTCAATGACCATCAGGCCTATCGGGATAATTCATTGATAGGTAAGTCTGCCTATGAAATGATCTGCTCTTTACTCTTGGAATTACAGGAACTTCCTAAAGAAGAAAGAAATAACCAGAGTGTTTATAATTATATCTATGAGTACACACATCTTGCCCGCAGTGGGGTTATGAAAATCCTGGCTGACCTGCGTCAGGGGGGATATATCAGTATAGAACATGGGAAATTAATTAGCATTCTAAAAAAGTTCCCAAAAGACTATTAAGAAGCATGCCGTTGATGTGTCTATTCCACGCAGATAACACCTTCTTTAGTCGTTTCACTGTTTGAAGTGATATGACCATCAGAGAAATAGAGATAATAGGCATTTTTTGCGGTCGCCCATTCGGTTGAGGACCATACG
The DNA here is from genome assembly GCF_057290995.1 of Rahnella sp. 1L-D-7-B-C2. Taxonomy (NCBI): domain Bacteria; kingdom Pseudomonadati; phylum Pseudomonadota; class Gammaproteobacteria; order Enterobacterales; family Yersiniaceae; genus Rahnella; species Rahnella sp. 1L-D-7-B-C2. The sequence goes on from NZ_JBXAVQ010000004.1 coordinate 239,938, forward strand.
ACACTGCTCCCCATTACGATGCCTTGCTGACTAACATTTCCCCATTCCTGCCATATTGCATCCGAGGGTATTTGACGTAAATTCGTTTCTGTCGATAACTGATTCGAAGGCGGCATAATATAACCTTGCGCTTCACACCAGTCTTTCGCATCCTGCCAGTCCATATTAACGGGGTTGAATATAAAGAATTCTTTCGGATCAAATTTTATACGAGCTATCGCTTTATCATTTCTGGCCTGAATCGTGACCGGACCTTTTTTGAGGAAAGTCACCACGCCGTCCTGTGTCACGGTAGCCACGTTTTGATTGCTACTTGCCCAAATGATCTGCGAATCAGGGTTATCCGTTTGCAGCTGCACTTTTGCACCTGCAAAGCCGGTATGCAATATAACGTTCGCGGCGACGGTTTCACTTTGAGTGGTTCCAGGCGCAACAATATAGTCTGTGAAGTTAATGGAGTGCGGATTTACCGGTCCTTCGATAATATTATCTGTGTCTGCATTGGCACTGATATCGGATACGGACAATAAATCACCCATTTGCGGAATACCCGTGGCTGTCTGAGGTTGCATGGATACGCCTATATTACAGCCGTAATCGGCAGATGAGATGGTATAACTGTTAACTTGTGTCGCTAATACGCGCGTGCCTTTTGTCGGATGGTCACAGGTCCAGACGATGGAAGCTAAAGTGTTGTCCGCATCACCTTCATTATCCTGTAATTGCCACGCTAATGTGACGACGTCGCCTTCGTCGAGTTCATCGCTGTCACTGTGTTCGCTGATTTTAGTGAAATCAACTTTCCCCTTATTTCCTTTTGCATTTTGAATCACCGGGGGGGTGCCTTTGAGAGTACCGGCAGAGGGGGTCGATAAATAGCCGCTGTCCGTCTCTCCCTGATCTGCATGACAAAGCGGATTAAGAGAGATAAAAATCAATAAAGACAATGCTGAACGCTTGAATAATTTTAGTATCATCATTTCATCCTGTTAATAGCAGAGGATGTAAAAACTGGGCACCGGAGTGCCCAATTTTTGAGTTATTAATGGCTGAGAAAAACAGACTGTTTTCTTCAGCGGATTTTATTTTTTCACCGCCTTCAGTTTTGGTGCGTAATCCACTTTCAGGCTGTAGCCCTGAACACCGTCTGCGCCCGCAGTGGCGAAGATGCTTGATGCCTGAGCATTGGTTGCAGGAATAACCAGATCTTTATTATTTGTTGAAGAAACTGCGTAACCACCCGTTGTACCTGTGGTGGCACTGGTGCCTTCAAAGGCCCATTTGTAGGTATAGTTATCCGTTGCTTCAAGCTCGCCAGCATCCCAAATGTGGTTGTTATTGACGTCATACCAGGCTTTGAACTGATAAGTGTGTCCGACCAGCAATTCGCTGTTCGCCTTGCCAATCAGGTTGACGGTTGGCGCTGTTGAATCGGCAATCATTACACCAATAGTGCCGCCGACTACCGGACCGGATGGAATACCATCGGTCGTCGTGTTGGTACTGACGTCTTCAATCATGATTTTCTGACCCAAGGCAGGTGTACCGGTGGACGTTTGTTCCTCAATTTCAGCGCCCAGATAACGGCCCGCATCGGTTTCTTGCAGTGTGTAGGAATCTTTACCGTCGTTAGATATTGCTACTTTATCCGCGCCTTTCCCGTCGCTGGTCGTAAACCATTTAATGGTGGTTTTACTGCCGTCTGTATCACCTTCCGCATCGGTAAAAATATAATTGAGCGTGATTTTATCACCCGGCGACATCGCTTCAGTGGAACCACTTTCATGTCCGTTGCTGAAGGAAACACTGTGTGCGGCGGAACCGGCTTCTGTTCCTTTTAATACCGGTACTGTCCCGATTACTTTACCTGCAGATTCGGTCATATCTGCCATAGCAACATGGGAACAGCCGACAAGTAACAGGCTGGCAAGAAGGGTTTTATTAAATCGTTTCATATAAATATCACTCTGTAAGTTTGTATAAAGTTAATAGATTAAAATCTGTCGCCATATTTATTTGGCAGAGAGTTCTTTCAGTTGTTTTGAACCTGCATCGGAGATATCAAAACTGACTTTTAATTCCAATCCCTGAAGACCGCTACTTCCTGCCGATGCTAATACTTGTGCCGCCTGCGCATTCGTTGCAGGAAGGGTTAAATTATGGTTATCGGTATCACTGTTGGCCTTGCCACCTTTTTCACCTTGTTGGTTAATTCCATCAAATAACCATTGATAGTTAACCAGGGAAATAATAGGTGTAGGGTTTGTATCAGAAATTGTTTCTCTGTCTGACGCATCCCATTTACCATTTCTGTTACTGTCATAAGCCACCTTAAATTGATATTCATGGCCTAATAGCAACTGATTATTCTTTGTTTCGGTCAGGTTTATTGTCGGATTGCTGGTATCAACAATCGCGGTGACAATTTCTTTATTACCGGCATTAAAATCAACGACAACCGCATTGGTTTTATCAGTATCTTTATTGGACGGCGTCGCAATAAAGGAATATGTCCCGGCCATTGTGCTGGCAACGGTAGCTTTGCCTTGATCCTGAGACTTCACATAATAAAGACAACCGGTCGTCTTATTGCAGTCATCTTTTGATGAATGAATAGTAATTTCGTGTTCGTGGTTCTTATCCGTAACATGATAAGCATGAAATTTCATGTCCATATTTTCCGGGGACAGGGTCGTTGTTTCGCCCTGCAAGCCGGAAACTTTTGCGCCGCTGGTGACCAGATCTGCGGTGTCACGGCCATTGGCCATAATCTTCATTGCCTTATCGCTTTCGGCAGAGTTCGCTATCGCAAGACTATAATTAACCGGCGCTTCGGCGACTTTAATTTTGACGATGTTAGACTGTTTAGTATCCCCTTTATCATCGCTGAACGTTACGGCAAGTTGGTATTGATTTGCATTGGCCGCGGTCGAATTTACCCACGCCGGGAATGTCAGCGTCCAGTGATTATTTTGTCCGGTACTGATATTGGACGCCGGCGACAGTGCCGGTAAGCCCAGCGTGTGCTCTGCAGAATATCCGCCAACAGGAACCCAGCTCGCTGAGACGATTTTGCGGTGAGATTTAATGTCCGCATTTAATGTCCAGTGGCATCCTTCATAGGCCTGCGCTTCATCAGGGTCATCCGCGATAATACATTGCGGTGCAGTACCTGACGGTTTGAGGTACACGTCAATATCGAGATCTTTCACTTCACGATATTCCAGAACGATATCGTTATTGCGATCGACAAAATCCATACGGCTGCCAGCCAGAGTACGCATATCTGTGACCGCTGAAGGATCGAGCTGTTTGGCCATCGGGGTTCCGATATGGTAATCCACCGACATATTGGCCGTAATTTCATTTATTCCTGAATTACCCTGCTTATAACTCGCGCCCAGAGTGATTAACGGAACCGGTGTGTAGTCCACGCCTAACTCGACAGAGGAAGGATCCTCTTCGAGATTATCGCTACCGAAAAGTGCAACCTGATCGCCATAATATTGCTCATAAACCAGGGATGTTCCTAATTGCGGATAAGCTGGCAGATAAGTCTGGAGACGGATATCCCAGCCGCTGGCGGGGCGCTCTTCGTAATTATCTAAATCTTTTGAGGCTTTCCAATCTGAGAGCGGAATATAATAGTTACCGCTAAGTTTTAAGTAGTTAGTCCAGACTTCAGAACCAATACTTCCCCGGCGATGACCCCGGCTGATATCGTAGTCATAAAAAGCATTCATGCCCACCAGCCAGTCTTTATTAATGTTATAACGAACACCTGTACCCAGGTTGGCAATATTACGCCTATCTTTGCTGTGTGTTGAAAATTGATTAAAGATTAATGTGCTTTCACCCGCATACCAGGGGAGTAAATAATCGAGTGATGACCCATCAAGGTTTCCATTGTCACTCAGATTCAAAGTGGTTTTTACATGACCGTAAGGCGAAAGAATTTTTTCCACCTGCGACTGTGCTGCCTGCGTCGCCACACCTTTACCGTACTGGTATATTTGATTTTTAGCCCCCTCTACCGTGAGGTTTTGGAAGCCTTGCTGCGCTTCATTCGTTAAAATTTGTGCAGATTTACTTCCCAATATTGCTTGCTCGTTATCTTTATTTCCGGCGGGTGTTTTTTCTGAAAATACATCCTGACTACCCAGCGACGGAAGGATGAGACCTTCATGTGCGCAGACAGGAAAGCTCATCAAAATAAAAAGAATGACTTTTGTATTTTTAAATGGCGTATGTTTTTTCATTCTAGAAATTCATATCATTAAGTTTAAAATGTCATTAGTTAATAAACTAATACAGTAGTGATTTATATTGTCTTTTCGTTTAATTCCTATGTCTGGTGATTTTTTATAAAAACAGATTTTAACTTTTAAATAGGTATTCTCTGGCGCGGAGGTGTCATATAAATAATAAACTTCATTTCCTAATCATCTATTCGACGAATGAATGATACCCTTATTGATTGATATTTTGTATGTCCAAAACAGGACATGCCATGCCTGTTCCCGCGCTGACAGATATGGCTCCTGCCAGCTCATCGAAAATTGCGGTGCGAATTCTCACCATTCTGGTGTTCGCTTTGCCAGCTATCTGGCCATCGGCAGCGCGCTGGCAACCTGTTCGATATTTTGGATTTATCGCCCGGAGTGACCGGGCTGTGGCGGGAATTCTGAGGGTGCAGGCGGGGATTGATGTGATTTAGCTCGGCCCGGCGCTTCTGTCAGATCGGATTAATTGGAACGGATACGGCCCATGTGCAGAGTGTCGACGTATTCGCCGTCACGCAGCGCATAGCATGGGCTGAGCCCTTCAACGCTGAAACCAAACTTCTTATACAGCGCGATCGCCGATTCGTTATCGGCGTATACCGTCAGCTCGACGCGTTTTATATGCAGCCATTTGTCGCACAGGTCCAGTGCGGCTGCGACCAGTTTGCTGCCCACGCCTCTTCCCTGAAAGCCGGTGTCTACGCCGATGCCGAACGTAGCCACGTGGCGACGTCGCCACGGCTCTTCAACAATCAGCGTCAGATTTCCCACCAGTTTGCCGTCGATACAAGCCACCAGCGCGAAGCGGTTTGGTGACGGATTGGCCAGACGCCCTTCCCATAGGGTGGCAGGCGGATAGGGGAGCTGGAGGGTGTCGCTGTACACAGGAACCTGAGCGTATAGGTGTTGAAGCGCTTCTGCGTCCGTGGTTTCTGCGTGGCGGATTACGATTTCGCTCATAGCGGCACTCCTTTTATTGTGGTTACTGTTTGAATATCCTCTAGATTTATCAGGAAATGAAAAAGTGTCAATCCTGCGCGTGATTAAAAATAATGCTTTACAAGTGCGAATGATAATGATTATTATTGCCATGCGTTCCGGGGATGGCCTCACACCAAGGTCAAACGGGTCCCCACGAACGCACGACATTGCTCACATTGCTTCCAGTATTATTTAGCCAGCCGGGTGCTGGCTTTTTTTTATCCTTTTTTCCCCTTGCTTGCCGCCTTCCCACAACTCAAACTATTTTGGGGAACCTGCATTACTCTCTTCTCTATCAAACTTTTCCTTAAATCCTTTGGATTGAGTCACCTGCATTTATTCATATTTTTTGAACAGAGGAGTGAGATTTTTACGCTTTCTTATTCCCGGCCGTTGACTAGACTAGAGAAAACATTGAGGAGAGTTGAACATGATCTACTTACGCAAAGCACAAGAACGCGGTCACGCAAGTCACGGTTGGCTGGAAAGCTGGCACACGTTTTCTTTCGCCGATTACTATGATGCGAACTTCATGGGCTTCTCCGCACTGCGGGTTATCAATGAAGACTTCATCGACGAAGGGCAAGGGTTTGGTAAACATCCGCACAAAGACATGGAAATCCTGACCTACGTGCTCGAAGGCACCGTGGAACATCAGGACAGCATGGGCAACAAAGAGCAGATTCAGGCGGGTGAATTCCAGATAATGAGTGCCGGTACCGGTGTGACCCACTCCGAGTACAACGGCAACAAAGATCGTAAATTGCATCTGTATCAGATCTGGATCATTCCTGACAAAAAAGGTCTGGAACCGCGTTACGAACAGCGTATGTTCGACGCGCCACAAGGCCGCCAGCTGGTACTTTCGCCGGATGCCCGCGAAGGTTCGTTGAAAGTGTTCCAGGATATGGAGCTGTCCCGCTGGGCGCTAAAAAAAGACGAACAGTCTGTGTATACGGTGCAGGCAGAACGTCGCGTGTGGATCCAGGTGGTGAAAGGCACCGTGTCGATCAACGGTCAGAAAGCCGGGCCGAGCGATGCGCTGGCCATCTGGGATGAAACGGCGCTGTCCGTTCATGCCGATGAAGACAGTGAAATACTGCTGTTTGACCTGCCACCGGTCTGAAAATAGAGTAAAAGCGAAAGGCGACTCCGGTCGCCTTTTTTACGTCGGTTATCTGAAGCTGACGTTAATCCCCAGTTGCCCCTCATACCCCATGCCCGGCAAGCTTAAATTGCGGTAATGCGTGATATCGCTGAAAAACGCCACACGCTTTGACAGATTCGCTGTCAGACCGATGCCGTCCTGCATCCAGCGTTCTGTGGCTGGCGGCTCAATTTCCACCGCATTCACTGTCACCGCCGATTTATCACCGATGTTGCTCACCATATCGATATGGAAATAGGGCGTCAGCGTCTTGATATCCTGTTGCGCATGGCGGAAAAGACGCAGACCGCCGCGTACCTGACCATTGTTCTGGCGGATCGTTTTGACGTGACTGTTATCGGTATCGAACGAATTCATATGCAAATGCTGCGCGATAAACTGCGCCTGCGGTTCGATTGCCCAGTTTTCGCCCAGCCTGAAGGGTTTACCGATCTCAGCGGAAAGCGTCGAGCCGTACCCGGTTTGTGCGGCATTCAGACGGGTGGATAAATCCTCGCGATAAAACGTGTTCTGATTAACGATGTTCAGATAAGCACCGTGCGAGGTTGTCGCGCTGTAATACCCTCCGATGCCGAGAGAGGCCGTCGAAATATTCCCCGTGCTGAGCGCCTGCCCGACCAGTCGCAGCGCGCTGTCTTTGGTGTCGGTGGTCTGATTGCCAAGCGTGGCGATCACCCCGGCACGACGATGCCCGCCGCCCGATCGTTCCTCCTGATAGAGATCTTTACCGATCTGCGCGAACCAGATGTTTGAGGCGCGATGGGCTGTATCGTAGGTATCCGCATTATGGCTGCCGCTCAGCAAACCCCAGGTGCCATTTTCGCGGTTTTTCGGGGCATTACTCTCCCGTTCGAGGTAGGTTCCCACCGTTTTGAAGCCGTATTCGCGGTTGAGGTAGGGCGCGGTCACATAGGCATTTTCAGCGGGCGCCGGGTCAGCCGCTGTCGCAGTACTTTCATGCAAAGCGAAGCTGAGCGTTCTGGCCGTTAAGAACAATAACGCGAAAGCTGCGAGGGTTTTGATCCTGCCTGAAATAGCCATGAGTATTTCTGCCTGTGTCCCGGGGTGAGTAAGTAAGGCGGCTAATATAGGTGTTTTTTTGCGCAAGACTAATCACACTGCATCAGAGAGGAAAATGTCAGGCAGCACGGCGCTCACAGGCCAACGTGAGGTTTTTTAGGGCAGCTAAAACAGGCATGATTTCACGCCAGTTTTCATTAAAAAAAACAAAATACACCACGGCGACATAGTCCTTTATCCCAAAAGCTGCTGACAATTTATTCAACTTCGTGACGCTTTTCACAGCCTGATACGAACCAGTCCCGATTTTATGAGCACGCTCTCATTCCGCTATTTCACTCATGGAAACCGGTTTCCAAAGAGACTCAAATACCCTCAGCAAGAGAAAACGGGCAGAACATTTATCATCTGGGAGAAAAGCAAAATGAAAAGAATCATGCTTTGTTGTTCGGCAGGTATGTCGACCAGTTTGTTAGTTCGCAAAATGAAAGAGGTCGCGGCAGAACGCGGTGAGGAAGTGCAGATCGAAGCGTTCGGGGCCAGCGAGTTTGACGAGAAATTCCGTGATTATCAGGTGGTGCTCCTCGGGCCGCAGGTGCGTTACATGCAGGCCGACTTATCCGCCAGGGCGGCTGAATTCAATATTCCGGTCGAAACCATCAACATGATGGATTACGGCATGCAGCGCGGCGATAACGTGCTGGACTTCGCTTACGGGCTGATTGCACAGGAAGGAAGCCGCGTATGAGTGGTCTCTACCAGGCGATGGTCAACGTCATCGAAAAGCACATTACGCCGCTGGCCGGTAGCGTCGGCCAGCAACGGCATGTGATTGCGATCCGCGACGGTTTTATCGCCGCGCTGCCGTTTATGATCATTGGCTCCTTCATGCTGGTGTTTATTTTCCCGCCTTTTTCGCCGGACACCACCAACAGTTTCGCCCGTGGCTGGCTGGATCTGTCGCTAAAATACCGCGAACAGCTGATGCTGCCGTGGTATCTGAGCATGGGCGTGATGACGTTTTTCATCTCGGTCGGTATCGGTGCGAGCCTCGGTAAGCATTATAAACTCGACCCGATCATGACCGGTTTGCTGGCGTTTATGGCCTTTCTGCTGGTCGCAGCGCCGTATCATGACAAACAAATCTCCACCCAGTATTTCTCAGGCGAAGGTATTTTCACCGCCATCCTGACCGCCATTTATGCCGCCGAAGTGTATGCGCTGCTCAAGCGTCGCAACATCACCATTCGCCTGCCGAAAGAAGTCCCGACCGGCGTGGCGCGCTCTTTTGAAATTCTGATCCCGGTGATTGTGATTGTCGCCACGCTGCATCCGCTGAACCTGTTTATTCAGTCCACCACCGGCATGATCATTCCTGAAGCCATCATGCATCTGCTGGCACCGCTGGTTTCCGCATCGGATTCCCTGCCTGCGATTTTGATTTCGGTGTTTATCTGTCAGGTGCTGTGGTTCGCCGGTATTCACGGCGCACTGATCGTCACCGGCATCATGAATCCGTTCTGGATGACCAATCTGGCGCTCAACCAGACCGCCTTACAGGCTGGCGCACCGCTGCCGCACATTTATCTGCAAGGTTTCTGGGATCACTATTTGCTGATTGGTGGCGTCGGCTCGACCCTGCCGCTGGCGATTTTACTGCTGTGCAGCAAGGCCGTGCATCTGCGCACCATCGGTAAAATGGGCGTGGTGCCGAGCTTCTTTAACATTAACGAACCGATTCTTTTCGGTACGCCGATTATCATGAATCCGGTGTTTTTCCTGCCGTTCACGCTGGTACCGATGCTCAACGCCGTCTTCGCCTATACCGCCACCAAACTCGGCTGGGTCGCGCAGGTGGTGTCGCTCACGCCCTGGACGACGCCTGCGCCAATTGGTGCGTCATGGGCCGCAAATTGGGCGTTCAGCCCGGTAATTATGTGTCTTTTCTGTATGGTGTTATCGGCAGTTATGTATTACCCGTTCCTGAAAGCCTACGAACGTACGCTGCTGAAACAGGAAGCGGAAAAGGCCACAACACAAACGGCGGGTAACGCCGTGCCAGCAAACAGCTAAAAGCTAACGGACAGCGAGGATGACGATGAAATATCAATTTCCAAAAGAATTCTGGTGGGGCAGTGCCAGCTCAGCGCCGCAAACTGAAGGGGAAACCCTCAGCCACGGCAAAAGCGCCACGGTCTGGGATCACTGGTATTCGCAGCAACCGACGCGTTTTCACGGCGACGTCGGGCCGCAGGACACATCGACGTTTTACAAAAACTGGCGCGAGGATATCGCGCTGCTCAGGCAGCTGAACCACAACACATTCCGCACCTCGATTTCGTGGGCGCGCCTGATCCCCAACGGGCGGGGCGATGTAAACCCGGAAGCGGTCACTTTCTACAATCAGGTGATCGACGAAATGCTGGCGCAGGGTGTGCAGCCATTCATCAACCTGTTCCATTTCGACATGCCGATGGCGATGCAGGAAATCGGTGGCTGGGAAAACCGCGAGGTGGTTCACGCCTATGAAAAGTATGCCGATACCTGCTTTGAGCTGTTCGGCGACCGTGTAAAACACTGGTTTACCTTCAACGAGCCGGTGGTGCCGGTGGAAGGCGGCTATCTGTATGATTTCCACTATCCGAATGTGGTGGATTTTAAACGTGCAGCGCCCGTGGCTTATCACACTATGCTGGCGCATTCGCTGGCGGTAAAAGCCTATCGCGCCCGTCAGCAGGGCGGCGAAATCGGTATTATCCTTAACCTCACGCCGTCATATCCGCGCTCGCAGAACCCGGCGGATCTCAAAGCCGCGAATATTGCCGATCTGATGTTTAACCGCAGCTTCCTCGATCCGGCGCTGCGCGGTGAATATCCGCAGGAGCTGGTGGAGTTGCTGAAAAAACACGATCAGCTTCCGGCCTGTCAGGAAGGCGACAAAGCGTTGCTGCAACAGGGCGTGGTCGATTTACTCGGCATCAACTATTACCAGCCGCGCCGTATTCAGTGTCGTGACAGTATGGTGAATCCCGAAAGTCCGTTCATGCCGGAATGGTTCTTTGACAACTACGTCATGCCGGGGCGTAAGATGAACCCGCACCGTGGCTGGGAAATCTACGAGCAGGGCATCTACGATATTCTGACCAACCTGCGTGAAAACTACGGCAATCCGCGTTGTTTTATTTCTGAAAACGGCATGGGCGTGGAACACGAGCTGCGTTTTGAGAAGGACGGGCGGATCGATGATGATTATCGCATTGAGTTCGTCAGCGGGCATCTCAAATGGCTGCATCGTGCGTTGCAGGAAGGCAGTGGCTGTCTCGGATATCATATGTGGACGTTTATCGATTGCTGGTCATGGATGAATGCGTACAAAAACCGTTATGGTTTTGTTCAGCTGGATCTCAAGACGCAGAAACGCACGGTGAAAAAAAGCGGCGAGTGGTTTGCGAAAGTCTCTGCCGAACACGGTTTTGACTAACAGATAACGCGGTTAAACAAGGAACGACATGGCAAACATTAACGACGTTTCGCGGCTGGCTAACGTGTCGAAAGCGACGGTTTCCCGTGTCCTGAGTGGCAGCCGCGGAGTGAAAGAGGAGAGCCGCCTGGCCGTGATGCAGGCGGTGGAAGCGCTGCAATACAAACCGAGCATGATCGCGCAGTCGCTGTCGACGCAGTCTACGGGCTGCATCGGCGTGATTTGCGCGGCGGAAAACATCAACCAGAGCACCGGCTACCTGCATGCGCTGGAAAAAGAACTGCGGCTGAATCATAAATATTTGCTGCTCAGATTCGCCACCGACGCCGCCAGCCTCGCGCATTCCGTCGATGAGATTGGGCGCGGTCTGTGCGACGCGATGATTGTGATCGGCGCGCGCTTTACCCTGCCGGCGCTGCCTGACAACGTCATCACCATTGATTGTCTGGATGCAGACTCCGGTCGCAGCATTCATTTTGACCGCAGCTTCGCCACAGAAACCGCCTGCCAGTACGTGTTACAGCAGGGGCGCAGGCAAATTGCGCTGATAAACTACGAAAACAGCGACGCAGCGGGGCAAATCCTTCAGGGTTATCATCTGGCGCTGGAGAAGTTTTTACTGCCTTACGACCGGCGGCTGGTGCACAGCGGCGAACAGGCGCTGGCGCAGTTGCTGTCGCAAAATGTGCCGTTCAACGCGCTGCTGGTGCCGGACGATGCCACCGCGAAGGACGCCCTGCGTCAGCTCGCACTGCTTGGGCGTAACGTGCCGCAGGCGGTGATGGTCTTCAGCCTCGACAGCACGCTGCCGCCGGGCGCGTCTGCGGTTCCGGCGATCGCCTGGCCGCTGGAAACGCTGGCGCAACGGGCGATGGCACTGCTGGCCGGACAATTCTCAGCGAACACCGGCGAACCGGTGCGCGGCCAGCTCTGCTTACCGGCCTGAGCGACCTCGCATGTCGCGCAGCAACGGATACCCGCCTGCGCGAATGTTTGCTAACATGACCGCCAGATCCCTCACACTTTCACCGGCCGCATCTCATTGACTGTTATGAAGAAAAAAAGACCCGTACTCCAGGATGTTGCCGATAAAGTGGGCGTCACCAAAATGACGGTCAGCCGGTATTTGCGCAATCCCGAACAGGTTTCCGGCGCATTGCAGGAAAAGATTTCGGCGGCGCTTGATGAGCTGGGGTACATCCCCAACCGTGCCCCGGACATTCTCTCTAACGCCAAAAGCCGCGCCATCGGCGTGTTGTTGCCGTCGCTGACCAATCAGGTGTTCGCCGAAGTGCTGCGCGGTATTGAAAGCGTCACCGATATTCACGGCTATCAGACCATGCTGGCGCACTACGGCTACAGCCAGGAACGCGAAGAACAGCGGCTGACGTCGCTGCTTTCCTACAATATCGACGGGCTGATTTTGTCCGAACGCCATCACACCGCGCGTACGCTGAAAATGATCGAAGTTGCCGGTATTCCGGTGGTGGAGATGATGGACTGTGTCTCACCGTGTGTCGATCTGGCGGTCGGATTTAATAACTTTGAAGCCGCCCGGCAGATGACGCAGCAAATCATCGCGCGCGGGCATCGTCACGTGGTCTATTTCGGCGCACGTCAGGATGAACGTACGATCATCAAACAGCAGGGCTACGAACAGGCGATGCGCGAATCCGGTCTTGAGCCGTACAGCGTGATGACCAGCCGTTCCTCAAGCTACAGTGCGGGCGCGGAATTATTGCGTCAGGCGCAAAAAGACTGGCCGCAAATCGACAGTATTTTCTGCACCAACGATGACCTTGCGGCAGGCGCATTCTTCGAATGCCAGCGTCAGGGGCTGCGTATTCCGTCACAAATGGCAATTGCCGGTTTCCACGGCCACAACATGGGACAAGCGATGGAACCGCCGCTCGCCAGCGTCCTGACGCCGCGCGAAAGAATGGGGCAGATCTCCGCCGAACGCCTGCTGGCCAGACTGCGCGGCGAAAACGTCGTCCCTCGCATGGTGGACGTCGGGTTTACGATTTCGGCGGGCGGGAGTATTTGAGTTTTAAAGCAGATAAAAAAATCCCCGACGCAATGGCCGGGGATTCAGGATTTCAGACGCGGGCGGAATTACGACGCCAGTGACAAATGTCTCTTCTGCTGTTTGTGCGTTTGCAGCCACTCGGCAACGCGCTGTTGCTGAGATTTATCGAGCCACATGCCGAGTTTAGTGCGACGCCAGATCGCATCATCGAGTTCGCTTACCCACTCTTTTTCCACCAGATAGCGCAGCTCCGCCTCGTAGAATCCGTGACCGAAATCTTCGCCGAGCGATTCAATGCTGGTGGCGTCAGATAAGAACAGCTCCGTCTGGCTGCCGTAGGTGCGGGCGTAGCGGCGTGCCAGTGATTCCGGCAACCATTTGAAGCGGCTGCGCAGATTGGCACTGTAGGTATCGCGATCGCCATTCAGCTTCCCGCCGGGCAGGACGGCCGTTTTGGTCCACGCCGGACCGGCCTTCGGGTAGTACTTGCCGAGTTTTTCCAGCGCATGTTCCGCCAGTTTACGGTAGGTCGTCAGCTTGCCGCCGAACACGGAAAGCAGCGGCGCTTTGCCGTCCAGATCATGAACGTCGAGCGTGTAATCGCGGGTGACCGCCTGCGGTGAATCAGATTCGTCATCGCACAGCGGACGCACGCCGGAGTAAGTCCAGACGATGTCTTCGGTGGTCAGCTGTTTCTTAAAGTGATCGTTATACACCTTCAGCAGATAGCCGATCTCGTTGTCGTCGATCTTCACGTCTTTTGGGTCGCCGTGATATTCCACGTCTGTGGTGCCGATAATGGAGAATTCATCCAGCCATGGGATCACAAACACAATGCGGTGATCTTCGTTTTGCAGAATGTACGCCTGCGGCTGATTGTGCGCGCGCGGCACCACAATGTGACTGCCTTTGATCAGACGAATGCCGTACGGCGATTTCAGCTTCAGGCCGTCGTCGAAGAAATGTTTGACCCACGGGCCGGTGGCGTTCACCAGACCTTTGGCGCGCCAGGTGAACGTTTTACCGGTGTCGATATCTTCGGCTTCTACCATCCACAAACCGTCTTCGCGCCATGCACGGGTTACGCGGGTGCGGGTACGGACTTCGCCGCCGCGTTCTTCCACTTCCTGCGCGTTAACCACGACTAAGCGCGCATCGTCAACCCAACAGTCTGAGTATTCAAAGCCTTTGGTCAGTTCAGGTTTCAGCACCGACTCGTTGCCGAATTTAAGACCTTTACTGGCCGGCAGGCTGGTGCGTTTGCCCAGATGGTCATACAGGAACAAACCGGCGCGGATCATCCAGGCCGGGCGCAGATGCGGCTGATGCGGTAAACGGAAACGCATCGGGAAAGCGATGTGCGGTGCCATTTTCAGCAGTACTTCACGTTCGGCCAGTGCTTCACTGACCAGACGGAATTCGTAATGTTCCAGATAGCGCAGGCCACCGTGGATCAATTTAGAACTGGCCGAAGAGGTCGCGCAGGCCAAGTCTTGCGCTTCAAGCAGCAGTACAGACAGCCCGCGGCCAGCTGCATCTGTTGCGATGCCGGTACCGTTAATACCGCCACCAATTACGATCAAGTCTTTGGTTTCCACGTCATCTTCCTCCAGATGTTCGCAATAGCTCTTTTATGTTCGTTTTCGCTCATGATTGTAATCGAGATTCGACAAACAAGCCAAGCGTTAACCAAATAAAAACAATTATGCGTGATGAAGGTAACATTTTTGTGTCGGTTTCGAGCAAAACGAGGAGAAGGGAAAGAAACCGAACGTGGTCGCGCGTGGAATTTTTCGAAATTGTTCGTTTAGGGCAGGGGATTGGGATGAGGGAAAAGCAGGAGCGCCAGCCTGGCGCTCCAAAGGGCAGGTAAATCAGCAGAGTTCGAGCTGGACGTCGTACTTGTCGATGATTTGCTTCACGCTGTCCGGTGGTTGTTTGTCGGTAAACAGATAGTGGATCAAATCCATTTTACCCAGGTTTACCATGGCGTTACGTCCGAACTTGGAATGGTCAGTGACCAGCATCACGCAGCGTGAGTTTTCGATGATCGCGCGCTTGGTTCGTGCTTCGTGATAATCGAATTCGAGCAGTGAGCCATCCATATCAATGCCGCTGATGCCGAGAATGCCGTAATCAAGGCGGAACTGAGAGATAAAGTCGAGCGTCGCTTCGCCCATGATGCCGCCGTCGCGGGCGCGCACTTCGCCTCCGGCGAGGAACAGACGGCAGTCATCTTTCGCGCTGTACAGCGTCGCCACGTTCAGGTTGTTGGTGACGATGCGCAGATCTTTATGGTTGAGCAGCGCGTGCGCCACGGCTTCCGGCGTGGTGCCGATATCGATAAACAGCGTCGAACCGTCGGGGATCTGGCTGGCGACGCGTTCGGCGATGCGCGCTTTCGCTTCCGACCACATCACTTTACGGTCGTTATACGCAGCGTTCACCGAACTCGACGGCAGCGCAGCGCCGCCGTGATGACGATGGATTTTGTTCTGTTCAGCCAGATCGTTCAGGTCCCGGCGAATAGTTTGCGGGCTGACGGCGAAGTGCTCGACCAGCTCTTCGGTGCTGACATAACCTTGCTGGCGGACTAAATCGATAATCGCATCATGGCGTTGTGTTTGTTTCACCCGAATCCCCTACTTACTTTTTTTGCGCGGTGCGCGCGTATCAACAAATGCCATCACCAGGCCAAGACCCAGACCAAACGCGTGCGCAGCATTGGACACGGCAGCGCCGCCCGTAGCATACCCGATAAACATAAAAATCAGCGAAATCACCAGCAGCCCGCCGGGCACGTATAACTTGCTTTCCGGTTTCAGCTGGCCGGTCAGCCAGGCGTAACCCATCAGCGCGTACACCACGCCGGAGAGGCCACCGAACCAGGCACCGCTGACCATCGACTGACCCCAGCCGCTGATCAGTGCTGAAACGATGGTGACTGTAAACAGTTTGCCGCTACCAAGATGCATCTCAATCTGGCTGGCCAGATACCACCACCACGCCAGATTAATCAGCAGCGCGATAAACGAGAAATTCATCAGCGCCGGGGTGAACCAGCGCCAGATCTGGAAAACGCGCGAACTGTCCGGCCACGCCAGCCAGCTCATCACCAGCGGATCGCCGACCAGCTGTTGCAGGATAAACACCGCAAGGCTGAGCACAATCATGCCAATGGTCAGTGGCCCGGCGCGGCTGCGCAAGCTTTTGAGGAATGGCGTATGGGACATCTTTAAATGCGGCTGGGCCTTGCCGGTTTTCCAGCTGGCTTCCTGATAACGCGGATGCAGCGGATCGCGGACAAACAGCGCAACCTGTTTTTCGGCTTCTTCCAGACGGGATTCGTCATCCAGCCAGATCTGCACTTCCTGGCTTTCGTGTTTCATCGTCAGCGTAAATCCCTGCGTTGCCATGTAATCGACAAACGCCTGAGCGAGACGGGGGTTGTTCAGGTTAAGAATGCGCACCATAGCGTTAAGCGATTTCCCTAATGGATTGTTTTGTTGCCGTCATTTTAGGGCAATACCTTATCTGCCAGCGTGTGGGAAGTCGATTATAACGTCAGTCAGTAAAAGGAGGGGAATTTACGAATGCTGAGAAGCCAGCGGCGGAGAAAAATTAACACGGGTGTGAGATGGATCGGGATTTGATGCAACATCGCGGTTAAACGATGTTGCAATCATTAACCTTACAGGCCTTCCAGCGCCTGTTCCAGATCGGCGATCAGGTCGTCGGTGTCTTCAATACCAATGCTGATGCGAACCAGTCCGTCGGTGATACCGCTTTGACGGCGGATTTCCGGTGCGACGGCGCTGTGGGTGGTAGATGCCGGATGGCAGGCCAGCGAATCGGTATCGCCGAGGGAAACCGCCTGCGTGATGATGCTCAGCTTATCGAGGAACGTCCGTGCGGCGTTCAGCCCGCCTTTCAGTTCAATGGCCATAATCCCGCCGAACAGTTTCATCTGTTGCGAGGCCACCGCATGGCCCGGATGCTGTTGCAGCCCCGGATAAAAGACAGTTCCGACCGCGCTGTGTCCGTCGAGAAATTCCGCCACGGCCTGCGCACTCAGCGAACTGGCTTCGACGCGCAACGGCAGCGTTTTCAATCCACGGATCAGCAAACTGGCTTCGAACGGGCTGAGGCAGCCGCCGAACTGTTTCAGACTGAGTGTGCGGATTGGCGTAATCAGCGCCGCAGAACCGGCCACTACGCCGCCGGTCGCATCACCATGACCGCTGATGTACTTGGTTGCCGAGTGCAGAACGAGATCAATGCCCAGCTCGAGTGGACGCGTCAGGTACGGCGTTGCGAAGGTGTTGTCGGCTACGCTCACTGCCCCGGCGGCTTTCGACAGACGGGCGATTAGCGCCAAATCGGCGATATCCAGCCCCGGATTGGCCGGTGTCTCGACCAGTACCACTTTGGTGTTTTTAGTGAATGCGGCTTCCAGTTCGGCGACGTTTGTGACGTGAACCGGTTTGATACCGTAACGCGGCAGCAGATTGCGCACCACGCCTTCGGTGCCGCCGTACAGCGTACCGATATGAATGATTTCATCGCCCGGCACCAGCAGGGCAAATAAGGTGGCGCTGATCGCCGCCATGCCGCTGGCACAGGCGACAGCAGTTTCTGCGCCTTCCAGCGCTGCGAGTTTTTGTTCGAAAACGGTTACCGTCGGATTGGCAAAACGGCTGTACATGTAGCCTGGTTCTTCACCGCTGAAACGGCGCGCGCCGCTGTCAAAATCGGGGTACGAAAATGCAGAAGACGCCGTGATAGGCGTCGCAATGGCGCCCGTCTGGGCATCGGGTTGCTGGCCGCCATGAACGGCGAGGGTACGCATCCCTAAAGAACGTGAAGTGTTCAGATGTTTCATCTTGAAATCCTGTCGTTGGTAGAAGGAAATTATATCAAGACTGAAGATGTGTAGCTTTTTCCGCTTAAGAACATTTTCGGCGCAGACCGATCGGGCTGGTTATAAAGGAAGTGCATCTGCGCCGGTAAAAACAACGGGAAATCAGGCTTCGATATCCTGAGGGAAGGTTTTAGCCCAGGCTTCAAAACCGCCGTCCACGCTGTAGACCGATTCGAAACCCTGACCGATCAGAAACTGCGCTGCGCCGCGACTGCTGATGCCGTGGTAGCACATCACCAGCACCGGTTTTTTAGCATCGGCCTGATCCATAAAGGCACGCATGCTGTCGTTGCTCAGGTGGAATGCGCCGGGGGCATGACCTGCACCGAACGTCTGCGGATCGCGGATATCGACCATCACCGCTTCGCCTGATGTCAGACGGGTATGCGCTTGTTCCACGCTGATTGCTTCAAATTGTTCCATTTGGCCGGGCCTCATTCGTCAGTTATCCCGGCATTCTACCTAATTATTCACCAATCAAGACCAGACAAACTGCGCGGGTACCCTTAAACCAGCACGACTTTCACGCCTTTCTGACGCAACTGCTCAATGATTTCCGCGTTGGCCTCTTTGCCGGTGATCAGCACGTCGATCTGTTCGGTGCGGCTGAACAACATGCCCGCACGCTGCCCGACCTTACTGCTGTCCACCAGGATCGCCAGATTCCCAACGTAATTCAGCATCTTCTGCTCGGCCATCGCCGTCAGCATATCGGTTTTATACAGGCCATCGGGTGTCAGCCCCGCGCCGCTGGTGAACATCCAGTGGCCGGCATACAGGCTGGCATCGCCGTCCTGCGGGGCGAGGGTAATGGACTGACTTTTATTGTACTGTCCGCCCATGATCACCACGCTGTCGTGCTCCTGCTCAATCAAATAATTGGCCAGCGGCAGATAGTTGGTGATCACCTGAATGTCTTTCCCGCACATTTCACGCCCGAGCAGAAACGCCGTCGAGCCGCAGTTAATCACCACGCTTTCGCCCGGCTGGCACAGTTCGGCCGCCGCTTTGGCGATACGCATTTTTTCATTCAGATTGTGGGTCTGGTGGATGTTCAGCGGTGTCCAGTTCTGACGCGGCTGATTGACGGCTTCGGCACCGTTACGCACTTTGCGTAATTTGCCTAATTCATTGAGTTTGGTGATGTCACGACGCGCTGTCGCCGGAGAAATATCAAAGTGATCAATCACATCAGCGACAGAAATCTGGCCCTGACGCTGCAAAAGATCGAGGATAGCATTGTGGCGTTGTGGCTCAGTCATGGTGGCTCCGCGAGTAAATCGAATCAGAATGATTACCGCGTGATTATAAACGAGCATTTGATGCATTCAATCATCATTTACTGATGAAATACGCGGGGAGTAAATTCCCCGCGATGCGTGCTCTGCACCTTTAAATAATGATTTTTAAAGGAAGGATTTAAACGGCAGATCGGTGTCTGTCGTGAAGCAATCCTCGAATCCGCGCGGATAGTGGTACTCGAAATTGTCTTTGTCATTCGGGTAGGTGAATTTGCCGCCGACCTGCCAGATAAACGGCTTGAAGCCGTATTTCAGGCGGTCTTTTTTCATCTCCCACAGCACGCGGATTTCCTGCGGATCAGCCTGGAAATTCGACCAGATATCGTGATGGAAAGGGATCACCACTTTGGTGTTCAGCGATTCCGCCATGCGCAGCATATCGACGCTGGTCATTTTGTCGGTCACGCCGCGAGGATTTTCGCCGTAGGAGCCGAGTGCCACGTCAATCTGATATTCATTACCGTGTTTGGCGTAATAGTTGGAATAGTGTGAATCGCCGCTGTGATACAGGTTTCCGCCCGGCGTTTTGAACAGGTAGTTCACCGCCCGCTGATCCATCATGTCCGGCAGCACGCCTGCGGCTTTCTGGTCGGCGGGCAGGGTGATAAGCACCGTGCGGTCGAAAGAATCCAGCGCATGAATTTCCACATCTTTGATACGCACGACTTTCCCCGGCGTCATCACGATGCAGCGCTCAGCCGGCACGCCCCAGCTCATCCACAGATCCACGCAGGTTTGCGGGCCGATGAACGGCACGTCGGAGGCGCAGTTTTGCATGACGGCGGCGGCGACGTTAACGTCAATGTGATCGTTGTGATCGTGCGTGGATAACACCGCGTCGATCTCGCGGATCGCAAAGGGATCAAGCACGAACGGCGTGGTGCGCAGGTTGGGTTGCAGCTTCTTCACACCGGCCATGCGTTGCATCTGGTGGCCGGTTTTCATCAGCGGGCTGCTGTGATTTTGCTTGCCGACGCCGCACCACAAATCGACGCAAATATTTGCGCCGCCTTCAGACTTCAGCCAGATCCCGGTACAGCCCAGCCACCACATGGCAAAGGTGCCCGGCGCGACCTTTTCCTGCTCAATTTCTTCGTTTAACCAGGTGCCCCATTCCGGGAAAGTGCTCAGGATCCAGGATTCGCGGCTGATCGTTTCTACTTTGCTCATGGTGTTCCCTCATCGTCATAACAGTGTGAATAAAATGTCACAACAAATCATTATGTGATTATATGTGATTGGTTTATGCGAAAACTATCACCGAAATATCGTCATGACAATGACTTTGAATGAAGATTTACTGATGGAGATGACAACGCATCCTCAAAGGATATTGAGCGGGAAGAACGTTTTTATAGAAACAGGTTTCATTTAATAAGCTGAAATATAAATAAAAAGAGGAGTAAATCTGTTCGGGTGAATATTTCTGACATGACGATAACTTGCGAGACTGCTCACAAATAATCATTGTGAATCTTTACCTGATTCGATGTGAGCATTAGGGTGCATCTGTCCCTCACTTTTAATGCGATATTCAGCGTAAAAGATCAAACCAGGTCAGACGGAGAGTCTTATGGAATTCCTCTACACCCTCTTTACCGTATTTTTTAATCAGGTAATGACCAACGCGCCGCTGCTGCTGGGTATTGTGACCATGCTCGGTTACATCCTGCTCAGAAAGAGCGCGACGGTAGTTATCAAAGGCACCATCAAAACCATTATCGGCTTTATGTTATTGCAGGCCGGATCCGGCATTCTGACCGGCACGTTTAAACCGGTGGTGGCCAAGCTGTCGGAGGTTTACGGCATCAACGGCGCGATCTCTGACACCTACGCCTCCATGATGGCGACGGTCGAACGCATGGGCGATGCCTACAGCTGGGTCGGTTACGCGGTGCTGATTGCCCTCGGCCTGAACATCCTGATGGTCGTTTTCCGCCGTATTACCGGCATTCGCACCATCATGCTCACCGGCCACATCATGTTCCAGCAGGCCGGGCTGATTGCGGTCTTCTTCTTTATCATGGGCTACCCGATGTGGACCACCATCTGGTGCACGGCGATTCTGGTGTCACTGTACTGGGGGATTACGTCCAACATGATGTACAAACCGACGCAGTCCGTAACCGAAAACAGCGGTTTTTCCATCGGCCACCAGCAGCAGTTTGCCTCCTGGATCGCCTATAAAATCGCACCGTATCTCGGCAAGAAAGAAGACAGTGTCGAAGACCTGAAACTGCCGGGCTGGCTGAACATTTTCCACGACAATATCGTTTCCACCGCCATCGTGATGACCGTGTTTTTCGGCATCATTTTGTGTTCGTTTGGCCTGGATACGCTGCAACAAATGGCCGGTAAAACCCACTGGACCATCTACATCCTGCAAACCGGTCTGATGTTTGCCGTGGCGATTTTCATCATCATTCAGGGTGTGCGCATGTTTGTCGCCGAACTGACCGAAGCCTTTAACGGCATCTCACAACGCTTAATTCCCGGTGCCGTTCTGGCGATCGACTGCGCAGCGATTTACAGCTTCGCGCCAAACGCCGTGGTCTGGGGCTTTATGTGGGGCACCATCGGCCAACTGATTGCCGTGGCCATCCTGTTCGGCCTCGGTTCTTCCATCATGATCATCCCCGGCTTTATCCCGATGTTCTTCTCCAACGCCACCATCGGCGTGTTTGCCAACCATTTCGGTGGCTGGCGCGCTGCGCTGAAAATCTGTCTGGTGATGGGGATGGTCGAAATCTTTGGCTGCGTCTGGGCTATCAAACTCACCGGCCTCAGCGCCTGGATGGGGATGGCCGACTGGTCGATTCTCGCACCGCCAATGATGCAGGGCTTCTTCAGCCTCGGCATGGCCTTTATGGGCGTCATTGCGATGATTGCACTGATGTACATGTTCTTCGCGGGCCGCACGTTGCGCGCCGAAGAAGACGCTGAAAAACAAGCGCTTAATCAATCTACTTCTCACTAATCAACGAGGTTCCCATGACAGTACGAATTCTGGCGGTATGCGGTTGCGGGCAAGGCAGTTCGATGATCATGAAGATGAAAATCGGCCAGTTCCTGACGCAGGAAGGTGTGGATCACACCATGAACAGCTGCGCGGTGGGCGAGTACAAATCAGAACTGGGCGGCGCGGACATTATTGTCGCCTCCACGCACGTCGCGGATGAAATCACGGTCAGCGGCAACAAATACGTGGTTGGTGTGCGCAACATGCTGTCCGCGGCAGACTTCGGCCCGAAAGTGATGGAAGTGATTAACGCACACTTCCCCACGTCGCTAAAAAAGTAGGGGGCAAAAGATGAAACTGCGAGATTCGCTGGCTCAGAACGATTCGATCTGCCTGAACGCGGAAGCAGAAACCTGGCAGGAAGCGGTAAAAATTGGCGTCGATATGCTGGTGAAAGCTGACGTGGTGGAGCCGCGTTACTACCAGGCAATTCTGGACGGCGTCAAACGTTTCGGCCCGTACTTTGTGATAGCGCCCGGCCTGGCGATGCCGCATGGCCGTCCGGAAGAGGGCGTGCTCAAAACCGGTTTCGCGCTGGTGACGCTGAAAAAGCCGCTGGTGTTCAACCACGAAGATAACGATCCGGTGGATATTCTCATCACGCTGGCCGCCGTGGATGCCAACGCTCATCAGGAAGTCGGCATCATGCAGGTGGTGAACCTGTTTGACGATGAAGCCAATTTCGATCGCCTGCGAGCCTGTACTACAGCGCAGCAGGTCCTTGATTTGATCGACCAGACGTCCGCCGCCGCGGCGCACTAATTCACATTTTTGCTCTCAGAGAAGGAATTCACTATGTCTCATTCATTACCGATGTTGCAGGTTGCACTGGATAACCAGTCGATGGACGACGCCTACAAAACCACGCGTCTGATTGCCCACGAAGTGGACATCATCGAAGTCGGCACCATTTTGTGCGTCGCCGAAGGCGTGCGTGCGGTGCGTGATTTAAAAGCGTTGTACCCGGAAAAAATCGTGCTGGCCGATGCCAAAATCGCCGATGCCGGAAAAATCCTCTCGCGGATGTGTTTTGAAGCCAATGCCGACTGGGTGACGGTGATTTGTTGCGCCGACATCAACACCACCAAAGGTGCGCTGGACGTGGCGAAAGAGTTTAACGGTGACGTGCAAATCGAACTGACCGGCTACTGGACGTGGGAACAGGCGCAGGAATGGCGCGACGCGGGCATCGGGCAAGTGGTGTATCACCGCAGCCGGGACGCACAGGCAGCAGGCGTGGCGTGGAGCGAAGCCGATATTACCGCCATCAAACGTCTTTCCGATATGGGCTTTAAAGTGACCGTTACCGGCGGGCTGGCGCTGGAAGATTTGCCGCTGTTTAAAGGCATTCCGATCCACGTCTTTATTGCCGGTCGCAGCATCCGCGATGCCAAAGATCCGGTCGAGGCGGCGCGTCAGTTTAAAAAATCCATCAGTCAGCTCTGGGGCTAAGGAATCTCGCATGATGCATAAAGCCGTTCCACTCGGTATCTATGAAAAAGCCCTGCCTGCGGGCGAAGACTGGCTGATGCGCCTGACGCTGGCGAAAGAGCTGGGTTTCGATTTCGTTGAAATGTCGGTGGATGAAACCGATCACCGGCTGGCGCGGCTTGACTGGTCACGAGAGCAGCGTCTGCTGGTGGTCGATGCGATTTCGCGCACCGGTATCCGCATTCCGTCGATGTGCCTGAGCGCACATCGCCGTTTTCCGCTCGGCTCGGAGGACGATGAAACCCGTAATCAGGGGCTGGAAATAATGCGTAAAGCCATCGTGCTGGCGCAGGATTTGGGTGTCCGCGTGATCCAGCTTGCCGGCTACGATGTCTGGTACCAGCAGGCCAACGATCACACCCGCGAACGTTTTCGCGATGGTTTGCAGGAATCGGTGGAAATGGCCAGCCGCGCGCAGGTGACCCTGGCGATGGAAATTATGGATTACCCGCTGATGAATTCGATCAGCAAGGCGCTCGGCTACACCCATTACCTGAACAATCCGTGGTTCCAGCTTTATCCGGATATCGGCAATTTGTCGGCGTGGGATAACGACGTGCAGATGGAGCTGGCAAGCGGCGCGGGGCACATCGTCGCCGTGCATATAAAAGATACGCAGCCGGGCGTATTTAAAAACG
Source organism: Rahnella sp. 1L-D-7-B-C2 (assembly GCF_057290995.1). Taxonomy (NCBI): domain Bacteria; kingdom Pseudomonadati; phylum Pseudomonadota; class Gammaproteobacteria; order Enterobacterales; family Yersiniaceae; genus Rahnella; species Rahnella sp. 1L-D-7-B-C2. The sequence goes on from NZ_JBXAVQ010000004.1 coordinate 264,270, forward strand.
TGCCGTTCGGCAGCGGCGTAGTGGAATTCGAGCGCTGTTTCGAAACGCTGCAAAAAAGCGGCTATCGCGGGCCGTACCTGATCGAAATGTGGAGCGAAACCGCCGCCGATCCGATGCAGGAAGTGCGCAACGCGCGCGCCTGGGTGGTGGATAAAATGCAGAAAGCCGGGCTGAACATGGAGGAAATGGCATGACGGAGTCACTGAAGCAGCGGGTGTTTGAGGCCAATATGGCGCTGCCGGCATACGGTCTGGTGACCTTCACCTGGGGCAACGTCAGCGGCATCGATCGCCAGCGCGGCCTGGTGGTGATCAAGCCGAGCGGCGTGGAATACGCAAAAATGCAGGCAGACGACATGGTGGTGCTGAACCTGCAAGGAGACGTTGTTGAAGGGCATTACACACCTTCTTCTGACACCGCCACGCATCTCGAACTGTACGCCCGCTTCCCTGAACTCGGCGGTATCGTGCATACGCATTCCACCCACGCAACCTCATGGGCGCAGGCGGGCGTCGCCATTCCGGCGCTCGGCACCACGCATGCAGATTATTTTTCCGGTGCGATCCCCTGTACGCGGCCATTAACGCGCGAAGAAGTCGCCGGGCAGTACGAACTGGAAACCGGCAGGGTGATCGTCGAAACGCTGGAAGGGATCAATCCGCTGCATATGCCGGGCATTCTGGTCGCCCAGCACGGCCCGTTCTGCTGGGGAACCACGCCGGAGCAGGCGGTACACAATGCCGTGGTACTGGAAGAAGTCGCGAAAATGGCGTGGATCACCGGCACCCTGCAACGCGCGCAACCGCCGATGGACGATTATCTGCTGCATAAGCATTTCAGCAGAAAACATGGGCCGGATGCGTATTACGGGCAAAAGTAGCGAACACTGAATTGCCATTAATATCCCAACTCCCTTCGCAGCGGAGGGAGCCGATTAAGCCGTCTTCAGGTTTTGCTTTTAGCTCCTCCCCATGCGAAGGGGGAGGTTGAGAGGGGGTATTGGCTGGCGATAAAAATCTAAAAATCTCCCTTCGACATGATTTCATGCATTTTTCCTCTGACCTCTTGTGAGCATTTTTTCGACATTGGGTTTATACATAAGTGTATTGGGATCACACTTTTTACCGCAATCAGGCTTTTTCTCACGGAAATATTCCGTCCCCTCTGACAGAAAAGAGACTGCCCTATGTCGAAGATCACGCTCAAGCAGGATGTTTTTTTGGCGGCGTTAACCCGCCAGTGGCAAGCGTTCGGACTCACCAGCGCGAAGGACATGACCCGGCACCAGTGGTGGCATGCGGTCAGCGCCGCCGTTGCAGAACAGCTGCCGCCGCAAAGCGATACCGTCACCAGCAAAAGCAAAAAAGTCACCCGCCACGTTAACTACATTTCGATGGAATTTCTGGTCGGAAGACTGACCGGCAACAACCTGATCAATCTCGGCTGGTATGAGAAAATCGCCAGCGTGCTGGAACAGTTCGATATCAATCTGACCGACCTGCTGGAAGAAGAAATCGATCCGGCACTCGGTAACGGCGGGCTGGGGCGGCTGGCAGCCTGTTATCTGGATGCGATGGCGTCAGTCGGGCAACCGGGCATCGGTTATGGCCTGAATTATCAGTACGGTTTGTTCCGTCAGCGGTTTGTCGATGGCAAGCAAAAAGAGTCGCCGGACGACTGGCACCGCAACGATTACCCGTGGTTTCGCCACAACAGCTCGCTGGCGGTGAGCGTCGGTATCGGCGGGAAAATCGTCAAAAATGAGCAGGGCGTTGCACGCTGGGAACCGGAATTTACCCTGCGCGGCGAAGCCTGGGATCTGCCGGTGATGGGCTATCGCAACGGCGTTACTCAGCCGCTGCGGCTGTGGGAAGCCACCCATCCGCATCCTTTTGATCTCGATAAGTTTAACGACGGTGAGTTTCTGAAAGCGGAACAACAGGGCATAGATGCCGCTAAACTGACCAAAGTGCTTTATCCCAATGACAATCATCAGGCAGGTAAACGCCTGCGCCTGATGCAGCAATATTTCCAGTGCGCCTGCTCGGTGGCAGATATTTTACGGCGGCATCATTTCCTGGGGCGTAAAATCAGCGAACTGCCGGACTACGAAGTTATTCAGCTTAACGATACCCATCCGACCATCGCCATTCCTGAAATGTTGCGTGTGCTGATCGACGAACATCAGATGAACTGGAATGACGCGTGGCACATCACCAGCCGCACCTTTGCTTACACTAACCACACCTTAATGCCTGAAGCGCTGGAAACCTGGGACGAAAGTCTGGTGCGCAGCCTGCTGCCACGCCATTTCCAGATCATTAAGCAAATCAACACCAACTTTAAGAAACTGGTCAGCAAAGAGTGGCCGGGCGATGAGGCTGTCTGGGCGAAACTGGCGGTGCACCACGACAAACAGGTGCGCATGGCGAATTTGTGCGTGGTCGCCGGTTTTGCGGTGAACGGCGTCGCGGCGCTGCATTCGGATCTGGTGGTCAAAGATCTCTTCCCGGAATACCACCAGCTGTGGCCGGAGAAATTCCACAACGTCACCAACGGCATCACGCCGCGCCGCTGGCTGAAACAGTGTAATCCTGAGCTGTCAGCACTGATTGACGACCGTCTGAAAACCGACACTTGGGTCACGAATTTAGATCTGCTAAAAGAGCTGGAAAGCGGCGTTAAAGATAAAAAATTCTGCAAACAGTACCGCAAAATCAAGCACGACAACAAAGTGCGGCTGGCGGAATACGTCTGGCATCGCATGGGCATCCGGCTCAATCCGGAGGCAATTTTCGATGTGCAGATCAAACGTCTGCACGAGTACAAACGTCAGCATCTCAACCTGTTGCATATCCTTTCGCTGTACCGCCAGATCCGCGATAACCCGAAACTCGACATCGTGCCGCGCGTTTTCCTGTTCGGTGCCAAAGCCGCGCCCGGTTATTACCTCGCCAAAAATATTATCTATGCGATCAACCAGGTCGCGGAGAAGATCAACAACGATCCGATCGTCGCGGATCGTCTCAAAGTGGTGTTTATTCCGGATTATTGCGTGTCGGTCGCAGAACTGATGATCCCGGCGGCTGACGTTTCTGAGCAGATCTCTACGGCGGGCAAAGAAGCCTCCGGCACCGGCAATATGAAGCTGGCGCTCAACGGGGCGCTGACCGTCGGCACGCTGGATGGCGCGAACGTCGAAATTGCCGAGCAGGTCGGTGAGGACAATATCTTCATCTTTGGCCTGACGGTGGATGAAGTGAAGGCGCAGCTGAAAAAAGGCTACAAGCCGAAAGCGGTGGTGAAAAAAGATAAACACCTGAAAGCGATTCTCGACGAGCTGGCCAGCGGTTTTTACGCCAATGGCGATAAGAAAGCCTTCGATCTGATGCTTAACAGCCTGCTCGACGGCGGCGATCCGTATCTGGTGCTGGCCGATTTCGCTGAATATTGCCAAGCGCAAAAACAGGTGGATGCACTTTACCGCAACGCCGATGAATGGACGCGCCGCGCGCTGCTCAACACCGCACGCGTTGGGATGTTCAGCGCCGACCGTTCCATCCGCGATTACCAGCAGCGCATCTGGCAGGCCAAACGTTAGGAGCAGGCATGGAGGATAAGCAACTCGTTGAAGCCGCTCGCCGGGCGGGGATTATAGACAGTTTTATCAATATGGCCGATGAGGTTGAAACGGTTTCCGATGATACCCGTATCGCCCTGCTGGCAGCGATGGGGCGTGACCCGCAGGACGTGGAAGACGTTACACCGATTCCGCCGGTGAAAGTGGTTACTGAAGGCAAAAACGTGCTGCTGACGCCGGAAGGCAGCGGTGAATTTGCGTGGCAGCTGATGTTTGAGAACGGTGACCAGACGCAGGGTGAGATTCAGGGCGGCAACGTGCTGAATCTCAGCGCAGGTCTGCCTGCGGGCTATCATCAGCTGACGTTATCGCAAAACGGTCAGGTCTGGCCGTGCCGGATTATTGTGGTGCCCCCGCGCTGTTTCGAACCGCAGGCATTGTGCAAGGGCAAAAAACTGTGGGGCGCGACTATCCAGCTCTACACGCTGCGTTCAGAGAATAACTGGGGCGTCGGCGATTTCGGCGATCTGAAAAAAATGGTCGAAGAAGTCGGGCAGCGCGGCGGCGCGTTTGTCGGGCTTAATCCTATTCATGCGCTCTATCCGGCGAATCCGCTGAGCGCCAGCCCGTACAGCCCATCGTCCCGCCGCTGGCTGAATCTGACGTATATCGACGTAAACGCCGTGGAGGAATTTGCCGAAAGCCCGGAGGCGCAAAGCTGGTGGCACTCCATCGATACGCACGACGCCCTGTTACAGGCGCGCAGCACAGAATACGTCGATTATCCGCTGGTAATGAAGCTCAAATCCGCCGCGCTGAAACTGGCGTGGCCACTGTTTGATGAGCTGGCGGAAGCCAGCCCGCGTAAGCGTGACTTCCGGCGTTTTGTGCAAACCGGCGGCGAAAGTTTACGCCAGCAGGCGCTGTTCGACGCCCTGCATACTCACCTGCGGGATCTGGATTTAGGCCAGTGGGGCTGGCCGGTCTGGCCCGATGCGTATCGTAATGCGAAAGGCGCAGACGTGGCGGAATTCAGCGAACGTTACGCCAGTGAAATTGAGTTCTTCATGTGGCAGCAGTGGCTGGCACACACGCAGTTTTCGGCGTGTTATCAGCGCAGCGTTGAGCTGGAAATGCCTGTCGGGTTGTACCGGGACTTAGCGGTCGGCGTCGCAGAAGGCGGGGCAGAAACCTGGTCGGATCCGGCGCTGTATTGCCTGAACGCTACTATTGGCGCACCGCCGGATATCCTCGGGCCGCAGGGGCAAAACTGGGGGCTGCCGCCCATCGATCCGCATGAAATGAAAGCCCGTGCCTATCAGCCGTTTATCGATTTGCTGCGCGCGAATATGGCGGAGTGTGGCGCGCTGCGTATCGATCACGTGATGGGGCTGCTGCGGTTGTGGTGGATACCGGCCGATCAGGAGGCGGGCAACGGTGCGTATGTGCGTTATCCGCTGGAAGATTTGCTCGGCGTGCTGGCGCTGGAAAGCCAGCGGCATCAGTGCATGGTGATTGGCGAAGATCTTGGCACTGTGCCGAAAGAGATTGTTGCCAGCCTGCGCGACAGCGGCGTCTATTCCTACAAAGTGCTGTATTTCGAGCATGACAAAACCTTCACCTATCGCCCGCCGCAGGATTATGTGGTGCAGGCAATGGCCACGGTCACCACGCATGATTTACCGACGCTGCGCGGATACTGGGAGGGCGGGGATTTAACGCTCGGTGAGTCGCTGGGTGTGTATCCGGATCCGCAGGTGCTGGAGAAGCTGCGTGGCGAACGGGAACACAGCAAGCAGGGGCTGCTTAACGCGCTGCATCTGCAACACTGCGTACCGGAAGGAACTTCGCGCCATGCCGAAAATATGCCGATGTCGCCTGAGCTAAACCGGGCTTTGCAATATTATCTGGCAGGCAGCGCCAGCGCGTTGCTCGGCCTGCAACCGGAAGACTGGCTGGAAATGTCCACGCCGGTCAACGTCCCCGGCACCAATACGGAGTACCCCAACTGGCGGCGCAAGCTGACGCATTCGCTTGAAGATATGTTTGCCGACGAACACGTCACTACGTTGCTGGCGGATGTAAACCGGCTAAGAAGGGCGGCTTCTGAGTCGTCTGCTAAACCCCCTTCCAATCTCCCCCTTCGCAGGAGCAGGAGCTAAATCAAGGACGGATTCGGGCAACTCCCTTCCCTGCGAAGGGGAGGGTTGGGGTATTCATGGAGATACCTGTATTCAAGACATAAAAAAAGCACCCAATTCACCGGGTGCTTTTTGCATTCTGGCCGATCAACGGTTGATCAGTAGAATGAGTGTTCGCCGCGCTGGTGTTCGGTCAGATCGCGAACGCCTTTCAGCTCTGGGAAGTTTTGCAGCAGTTCTTTCTCGATGCCGTCTTTCAGGGTGACATCAATCATTGAACAGCCGTTACAGCCGCCGCCGAATTGCAGGATAGCAATGCCGTCGTCGGTGATTTCCATCAGGGAAACACGGCCGCCGTGGCTGGCTAACTGCGGGTTAATCTGCGATTGCAGCTGATATTCAACACGTTCCATCAGCGGCGCATCGTCAGACACTTTGCGCATTTTCGCGTTTGGCGCTTTCAGCGTCAGCTGGGAACCTAGCTGATCGGTCACGAAATCGATCACCGCGTCTTGCAGATAAGGCGCGCTGAGTTCATCGACGAAAGCAGACAGCTTCTCGAACTTCAGTTCGGTATCCGTCGCTTCAACCGCGTCGGGTGGGCAATAGGAGACACCGCACTCTGCGGTTGGCGTACCCGGGTTGATCACGAATACGCGGATTTGGGTGCCTTCTTCCTGGTTTGCCAGCAGTTTGGCAAAGTGCTCTTGGGCAGCATCGGTAACAAGGATCATAACATTAGCTCAATAGTTGACTATTCCAGTTGGTTATAATACGCCCTTTGCATTTACCCGTCATCCCTCGTGTTGCCGCAGTGTTAGCAGCACGTGCTCAAGCTTACAGTGTCCGGCAAATACAGCCAATTTGCAGCGAAGCAACTCCCTGTTTACGCAGGATTTTACTGATTTCCCGCACGGTGCTGCCAGTGGTGACCACGTCGTCCACCAGCATCACATGCTGATTGTGCAGATTTTCATGACAGGTGAATGCCTTACGCAAATTCCACTTTCTTTCCCGCTCGGTCAGGCTTTGCTGCGGCGGTGTGCGCCGGTCGCGGCGGATGGCATAAGGCCGAAAATCGCAATGCAACCATCGCGCAAGCGGGCGGGCGAGCAGTTCACTTTGATTATAGCCGCGTGAGAAATAGCGCTTCTGGTGTAGCGGAACGCTTAAGATAACGTCCGGCCGTGGCAATGACCTTTCGCGCCAGCGCGCCTGCCAGCGCGCCTGCCAGCGCAGGAGCAGCAGGCGGGCGAGCGCAGTATCCAGCTCCGGCTGTTTCGAGAATTTCAGGCGCAGCACCAGTCCGCTGACCGGCATTTCGTAAGGGAAGGCGAAGGTCATGGCATCCCACGGCGGTGGTTTTTGCAAGCAGCGGCCACACTCGAGATGTGTTGCGGCACTTGGCAATCCGCAGCGCGGGCAGCAGGGAGGTATGGCGGGCAGATTTTTCAGGCACAAACTGCAAATCCCCTGAACTGCAAGATGCAGCGGACACTGGCATAGCCAACAGCGGCTGGCAATTGTTAGCATAGTGGCGGATTCCTTTTGCCATTCAGACAGACACGGACAATACGCTATGAACACGCTTTACCGGGAGACAATCGGCGAAGGAGATCGCCATCTTGTGCTGCTTCACGGATGGGGGCTGAATGCGCAAGTGTGGCGTTACACCGCCGGGCGACTTGCGCCGCATTTTCGTCTGCATCTGATCGACCTGCCGGGCTATGGCCGCAGCGAAGGATTTGGCGCGATGACGCTCGAAGAGATGGCGGAAACCGTGCTGGCCGCCGCGCCCGAAAAAGCCTCATGGCTGGGCTGGTCGCTGGGCGGGCTGGTCGCCAGTCAGATTGCGCTGACAGCACCGCAGCGGGTGGAAAAACTTATTACTGTCGCCTCCTCACCCTGTTTCGCTGCACAGGACGACTGGCCGGGTATCCGCCCCGAAGTGTTGCACGGGTTTCAGCATCAATTGAGTGAAGATTTCCAGCGCACCGTCGAGCGTTTTCTGGCGCTGCAAACGCTGGGAAGCGACAGCGCGCGGCAGGATGCGCGTCTGCTGAAATCCGTCGTGCTCGGTTTGCCGATGCCGGGCGTTGAGGTGCTCAATGGGGGCCTGGAGATCTTGCGCAGCGTCGATCTGCGCCAGCCAATGACTGCGCTGACCGTGCCGTTGCTGCGAATTTATGGCGCGCTGGACGGTCTGGTGCCACGCAAAGTGGTGCCGTTGCTGGATGAACTGTGGCCGCAGTCACGCTCTGAAATCATGGCCAAGGCTTCACACGCGCCGTTTATCTCGCATCCGGACGCCTTCTGTTCGATGGTTGAGTCCTTCCTGATTGCAAAATGAAAGGCAATGTAAATATTTTTTTCAAATTTCTGGATAATTTCCAAAGGTGACCAATACTTAAGTCGATGTGACGGAGTGAATGGCAAGCGTAAGTTGTTACGCCTGTCTGTTTGCGTCTCTGGGGAGTTTACTGGCGTTTAACCATGAAGGTCATGCCAGCGCAACGATACCTTACGTTCATATCCTGACGGCTTTTTGAAAACTATTCATTCTATTTAAAGGTAATGTCATGAAAACCAATAAAATTATCATTGCTGCAATGCTGACCGGGTTATTTTCTATCAACGCCATGGCGGCGGATATGATCACCAAAGAAGAAGCCAAAGAGAAAGGCTACACCAGCCTGGGCGTGGTCACGACCAGCAATCAATACACCGCGCCAATGGATGCTAAAGATGAGCTGTCCAAACTGGCTGATGAAAAAGGCGGCAAATACTACGTTGTGATTGCAGCCCAAGAGAAAAAGAAAATCTCTGCAACGGCTGAAGTCTTCAAATAAGGCTTTGGTTCTGAACCACACTGAGGGATGCCGCTGCGCATCCCTTTTTATTTCCACTCGTTTTGTGCGCCGCCTCCCTTTCTGAATCCTCCATTTTACTGATTTATAGACGTTAATTTTAATCGTTACTCTTAGAGTAACGAAGTGTCAGAGCGCTTAATTGATGGGTTCCCTTTAGATTCCTACACTTAACCCGTTACCTAAACAGGTCCAATGTGATGCAACCGCCACTTGCCTGAACTTCCCCCGTTCTTTCTGTTTCGTCACGTCGGGAAGGCTTCAGCAAGCTCAACCCAGGGAGGTTTGGCATGCCGCAACATCCGCAGACCACGAAAGTGTGGGACACCCGCCGCAATGAAAAACAACGGCGTATCGACAGTGTCCGTTCCGTGGCCGAGGGTAAAGTGCTACCCACCGATAAAATCATTCCTATTCTTGAAGCGTTGATTGCCTCCGGCGACCGCGTGGTGATGGAAGGGAATAACCAGAAACAAGCCGATTTTCTTTCCCGCTCGCTGGCCAAAGTGAACCCTGAAAAGCTGCATGATTTGCATATGATCATGCCAAGCGTCAGCCGCGCCGAACATCTGGATCTCTTCGAACGCGGCATTGCCCGCAAACTCGATTTCGCCTTCTCCGGCCCGCAAAGTCTGCGTATCGCGCAGCTGCTGGAAGACGGTCAGATGGAAATCGGGGCTATTCATACTTACATCGAACTCTATTCCCGCCTGTACGTCGATCTGGTGCCGAACATTGCGCTGATCGCCGGTTTCAAAGCGGACCGCAAAGGCAATCTCTACACCGGCGCGAGCACCGAAGACACCCCGGCGCTGGTCGAAGCCGCCGCCTTTAAAAACGGCATCGTGATTGCGCAGGTCAACGAACTGGTCGAAGACGATTGCGATCTGCCACGCGTCGATATTCCCGGCGACTGGATTGATTTCGTGGTGGTGGCTGATAAGCCGTTCTTCATCGAACCGTTGTTCACCCGCGATCCGCGTCTGATTAAACCGGTTCACGTGCTGATGGCGATGATGGCCATCAAAGGCATCTACGCCAAACACAACGTGCAGTCGCTGAACCACGGCATTGGCTTTAACACCGCAGCTATCGAACTGCTGCTGCCGACCTACGGCGAACAGCTCGGCCTGCGCGGCAAAATCTGTAAACACTGGACACTGAACCCGCACCCGACGCTGATCCCTGCTATCGAAAGTGGCTGGGTAGATACCGTTCATTGTTTCGGCGGCGAACTGGGGATGGAAGAGTATATCCGCGCCCGTCCGGACGTGTTCTTCACCGGTTCGGACGGCTCGATGCGCTCTAACCGCGCGTTCTGCCAGATGGCCGGTCAGTACGCGGTGGACATGTTCATCGGTTCTACCTTGCAGGTTGATGGCCTCGCGAACTCCTCCACCGTGACCCGTGGACGTCTGGCCGGTTTCGGCGGTGCGCCAAACATGGGACATGACCCGCATGGTCGCCGACACGCCACGCCTGCCTGGCTGGATATGATCGAAGAGCCGGACCCGATGGCGCGCGGTAAAAAGCTGGTGGTGCAGATGGTGGAAACCTTCCAGGCCGGTGGCAAACCGACGTTCGTGGAAAAACTCGAAGCGGTCGACGTGGGTAAAGAATCCGGTATGCCGCTGGCGCCGGTGATGATTTACGGCGACGACGTCACCCATGTGCTGACCGAGGAAGGGATTGCCTATCTGTATCGCGCCCGCTCTCTGGAAGAACGCCGTGCGATGGTCGCCGCCGTGGCCGGGATCACTGACATCGGTCTGGGCGTTGATGCTAAACGCGTTGCTGACCTGCGCCGTCAGGAACTGGTGGTCTTCCCGGAAGACATGGGCATTCGCCGCACCGACGCCACCCGTTCATTACTGGCGGCTGGCAGCGTGAGCGATCTGGTTGACTGGTCCGGCGGCTTGTATAACCCGCCCGCAAAATTCCGTAGCTGGTAATGACGATGCCGCAGACTTTAACGATTGGCGCTGTGCTGACAGCGGAAGAACTGGCCGAAAGGCTGGCAGATACGGCGACGCAGGCGCTGATCGACGAAGCGCGGCTTAGCCCGAAACCGGGGCTGGTGGACAGCCGGAGTTCTGGTGCACATCAGGATTTGAATCTGGATCTGATGGAGCGTTCGGCGCACAGCCTGACCCCGACGTTCTATGCGCTGGCGTTACACAGCTGGCAGCGCCCGGCGGATATTGCCCTGCGTCAGGACATCGGACGTTTAGGCCGTGCAGGTGAGGCGCAGATGATGGCGGAAACTGGCGGCGTCAACACGCACCGGGGCGCTATCTGGGCGATGGGGTTGCTGGTCAGCGCCGTCGCCATGCAGCCTGAAAGCCTGCTGCCGCAACACATTGCGCGGCGCGCTGCAAAAATCGCTGCGCTGCCCGACGCATTCAGCCCGAAAAAATTCAGTAAAGGCTCGCACGCGGTGCAGCGTTATCAGGTACCCGGCGCGCGCGAAGAGGCTCAGGGCGGATTCCCGCACATTATCGACTGCGCGCTGCCGCAGCTCCATCGTAGCCGTTCACTCGGTGCCAGCGAAAGCGAAGCGCAGGTCGATGCCTTACTGGCGGTCATGGCCCGGCTTTTCGATACCTGCGTACTGTCACGCGGCGGATTACCGGCGCTGAACGCCATGCATCAGGGCGCGCAGGCGGTGCTCGCTGCCGGCGGGATGCACTCCATGGCAGGCAGACAGCAGTTACGGCGTCTGGAGCGCCGGATGCTGGCGGATAACGTCTCGCCCGGCGGTGCCGCCGATTTACTGGCCGCAACCCTGTTTCTTGACCGCGTCAGCCAACCGCACACGATACAAATTAACTAACATCAGTAAAAAGAGGTGTTATGGAACGTTTTGAATTTAGTTATCCGGCGGCCCAATCGCTGGCAGTTCACGCCCAGGCCGGCGTGGTGGGTTCCGGCGACTTAGAAGCGCTGTATGAACCCCACGCCACGCAGGCGCTGAAGATTTCAGTAACCACTTCCGTCGATGGCAGCCACAGCCTGTGGCAGCACTTTTTCGACCGTCTAAGTACCCTGCGCGAATTACCGGCAGGTCGCCTCGACATCCATGATTTTGGCGCCACACCAGGGGTTGCCCGTCTGCGTATCGAACAGGTTTTTGAGGAGGCTGAACATGCAAACTGATGCCGATCAGAGCTTTATCGAGCTGAATGCCCGTCAGCGCGCCCGCAAGTTGCTGGACGCCGGGACTTTCCGCGAACTGCTGGGGCCGTTCGATCGCATCATGTCGCCGTGGCTGGAACCGCAGGGCATCGTCCCGCAGGCCGATGACGGTATGGTCGTCGCCAAAGGCCAGATTAACGGCCAGCCTGCGGTGGTTGTCGCGATTGAAGGCAGCTTCCAGGGGGGCAGCATGGGCGAAGTGTCCGGAGCCAAAATGGCCGCTGCGCTGGAAATGGCGGCGGAAGATAACCGCAACGGTATCCCGACGCAGGCGGTTCTGCTGCTGGAAACCGGTGGTGTACGTTTGCAGGAAGCCAATCTGGGGCTGGCGGCCATCGCCGACATTCACGCAGCGATTGTGGATTTACGCCGCTATACGCCGGTGATTGGCGTCGTCGCCGGAACCGTCGGCTGCTTCGGCGGGATGTCGATTGCCGCCGCGTTGTGCAGCTATCTGATTGTCACCCGCGAAGCGCGCCTCGGCCTGAACGGCCCGCAGGTGATCGAACAGGAAGCCGGTATCGATGAATACGATTCCCGCGACCGTCCGTTTATCTGGAGCATGACCGGCGGCGAAGTGCGTTATCACAGCGGTTTTGTTGATGCGCTGGTCAAAGATTCCCTTATTGAAGTGAAAGACAACGTACTGGCCTTCATCAAAAAGGGCGTCCCTGCGACACACCGCTCTGATAATTATGATTATTACCTGCCAAAACTGAACGGTTTTGACACCGCGCAGCAGGCCAGCCGTGACGTGACGGAAGCCTTGTTTAACCGGGAGGATCGCGCATGAGCACTTTTGATAGCCACACTGTGAGCCGGGGTGATTACTGGTTCGCCGAACTGACCAAAGACGCCACGCCGGTGGCCGGGCTGTGCCCCTCCGTTAAAGCGGCAGACGGCAAAATTAACGATCAGGCCGTGCGTTTCATCGCCGTGGTGCCGGATAAAAACAATCATTATCCGCGCGCCGCGGGCGGTGAAGTCGGTCTGCTGGAAGGCTGGACGCTGGCGAAAATCGTCAACGATGTGATTGCCGCCGATGCCAACGCAGCCACCAAGCGCGCTATCGTGGCGGTAATTGATGTGCCAAGTCAGGCGTATGGACGTCGCGAAGAAGCGTTCGGTATTCATCAGGCGCTGGCCGGTGCCGCAGGGGCTTACGCCAATGCGCGTCTGGCCGGGCATCCGGTTGTCGGGCTGATTGTCGGCAAAGCGATGTCCGGTGCGTTTCTGGGGCACGGCTATCAGGCCAACAAGCTGATCGCTTTCAAAAATAACGGCGTGATGATCCACGCGATGGGGAAAGAATCCGCCGCTCGTATCACATTGCGCTCTGTCGATGCGCTGGAAAAACTGGCGGCGACCATTCCGCCGATGGCCTACGACATCGAAAACTACGCCACGCTGGGGCTGCTGTCGCAACTGCTCGACATCGCCGATCCCGACAGCGCCACGCCTGACGATATCGCCCGTGTCGAAAACACGGTCTGGCAAAACATCCAGGACGCACGCAAAGAAGGCGTAAGCCTCAGCAACCGTCTGGGTGCCGAAAACCGCGCCAGCTCGCAGCGCGTTCGCCAGCAGATGCACCAGGAATGGTAATTCGTTAACTACTTTCAGTCTCAACCGGTAACGCACCTGCAAACAGCGTGACGCAGCCGCATTGCGGGTTCCGCCCTGATGATTGGTCAGGGTGCGAGCCTGCTGTTGTCTGCAACTGGACTGTCATACTAAAAAAACCATCGCACCGGCGCTGACTGAGCATTCATTTTTGTCTCAGGAAACTCGCTATGACTTACGTAATTTTGCACGCGCTTGCCCCTATTTTCGTCATCATGATCCTCGGTTTTTATGCCGGGAAAGCGAAAATGGTGGATAACCAGAATGTCTCTTTACTGAATATTTTTGTGATGGATTTCGCTCTACCCGCTGCGCTGTTTGCAGCGACCGTACAAACGCCGTGGTCGGGCATTGTCGAACAGTCACCGCTGATTCTGGTGCTGGTGCTGGCGATGTGGATAACCTACGCGGCCATCTATTTTATCTGCACCAAAGTGTTTAAGAAGTCTGCACAGGATGCTGCCGTCCTGACGCTGACTGTTGCGCTGCCAAACTATGCCGCGCTCGGTCTGCCTATTCTGAGCAGCGTGATGGGTGATGCGCCTTCAACGTCGCTGTCCGTGGCGGTTTCTATCGCCTGCGGTTCGGTGCTGATGACGCCGTTCTGCCTGCTGATTCTGGAACGTGAAAAAGCACGTCTGAGCGGCGAAAATCAGGGCTCATCACTGGCGTTGCTGCCGGTGCTGATGTGGCGTTCGGTGAAAAAACCGATCGTCTGGGCGCCGCTGCTGGGTGTGATTCTGGCGGCGATTGGCATTAAAATGCCGGAAATCTTCCTGGCGTCGATCAAGCCTCTGGGTCTGTCAGCGACCGCTTCTGCGCTGTTCCTGACCGGTGTGATCCTCTCCGCCCGTAAGCTGAAAATTAACGCTCCGGTGCTGTTATCCTGTGTGGCGAAAAACCTGATCCAGCCGTTTATCGCCTGGGGTCTGGTGCTGGCGTTTGGCCTGAGCGGGCAGGTGGCGGTGACGGCGATCCTGATGATTGCGCTGTCCGCCGGTTTCTTCGGCATCGTATTCGGTAACCGTTTTGGTGTGCAGTCGCCGGATGCCGAAGCGTCTCTGCTGATAAGCTCGGTGCTGTGCATTGTGACGCTGCCGCTGTTTATCACGATGACCGCTTCACTTCACTGATAAGAAAGGATCGAAAACGATGTCTCAACCGCGTGCCCATGATTTTATCTGGACAGATGACCGCTCTGCGCTCGACAGTAACGATGCTTTACCTGCTTGGGTAAACAGCAGCTGGCGCACCGCGTTGCCGCTGGTAGTGCGTCGCGATGCGCGTGCTGACGGCGCTGTTCCGGTGGGCATTCGCGGGCTGACCCGCATTCAGCGTGCCGCCGCCTGGCTTAGCCCGGCGGCGATCGTGCGGGTGGTGACGCCGGAATCACTGGTCAGCGACCTCAATGTGCTTCTGCACTCACCGTTTGTATCGCAACAACCGGTGCAGGCGCTGATCACGTTGTGCAGAATGCAGCTGCCTTTTATATGGGGCGTGACGGGCAGCTGTGCCTATGCGCTGGCCAGTGACCTTCCGGTGATGCATGCCGATAGCGATTTGGATTTGCTGGTGCGCTGCGACACACCGGTCAGCCGCGCGCAGTTCACCGAATTTTATGATCAGCTTCAGCGGCTCGTGTGCCGCGCCGATGTCCAGATCAATACACCACAGGGCGGTTTTGCCCTCAGCGAATGGCTGCGTGGTGGTGACGTGATGCTGAAAACTGACACCGGCCCGTTGCGGGTGCGTGACCCGTGGCAATCGCCGGCAGGCTGAGGTCTGCCACCAGCAAGGAGCACGATGAAAATCCTCTTTACTTTTCCCGGTCAGGGGCCGCAGGTGCCGCAGATGCTGCACCGTTTACCGGACAACGCCCTGACGCATTCCCTGATTGAGCAGGCCAGCCGCGCGCTCGGCGAAGACGTCCTGCTCTTAGACACCGCCGACGCCTTGCGCGATACCCGTGCGGTTCAGCTCTGTTTACTCATTGCCGGTGTGGTCTGGGCAAAACAATGTCTGGCCGAGGGTATCGAGGCCGATTTTTGCAGCGGCCTGTCGATCGGAGCGTTTCCCGCCGCGGTGATCGCCGGTGCGCTCGATTTCTCACAGGCAGTAAAACTGGTCGCGTTGCGCGGCGAACTGATGCAGCAGGCGTATCCGCAGGGGTTTGGCCTTTCGGCGATCACCGGCCTGCGTCAGCATCAAGTCGAAGCATTAGTGGCGCAGGCCAACACGTCTGAATCACCGGTTTATCTGGCGAATATCAACGCCGAAGACCAGTTGGTGATCGCCGGCAGTGACGCCGCGATGCAGGAAGTGATGGCGCTTGCCAAAGTGCAGGGCGCGCAGAAAACCCACCGGCTGGCAGTCAGCGTGCCATCGCATTGTGCGTTGCTCGATGAACCTGCCGCAAAACTGGTGGATGCATTCAAAGAGGTGACGATTTGCCGCCCGACCTGTGGCTATCTCAGCGGCACCACCGGACGTGTTTACTGGCAGCCGGAGAAAATCGCCGACGATCTGGCGATGAATATGGCGCGCACCGTGAACTGGCGTGACGCAATGGTCGCGGCGTATGAGCGCGATGTGCGTCTGGCACTCGAAATGCCCCCCGGCGCGGTGCTCAGCGGCCTCACCCGACGGGCGATGGAACAGGGCGAAGCGCTGTCCTTATGCCAGTCCGGCATGCAGGTTGCGAGACGTCTCGCAGCGCGGTTACGGGAAAATGAGCGGTAGAAATTGTTGTGATAGGTTGGGCATGAACTGATGTTTTTGGTGTGTTACGTTTTTCAGTAACACGCTGAATTACAAAAGTAATTTGTATATTCCGCGTTCCTTTTTGTTGGAATATTGCGCAATATGCTATTGTCCAATGACTCTTCAATTGCTGATTGAAGGGTTGCCTCTTTACATGAAGGGATATCATGCCAGTTTTAATTCGCGGGGATTCAAAAATGATAGTGCTCGACAGATCGTACAGCACAGCTACCCTGGCCCGACGGTTTGAGATCATTGATGAGATACATTTCAACAATGTCGACATGTTGGTCATTTATGATGAAAAAATTCCGTTTATCGCCATTGCAGAAGCGCAAACCAGAACAGATAACCGTGGCGAAAAGCGACACCACGTGATTGCCACGCTGGAACATTCCCGCCGGAAAAATGATGACGAAATTCTCGACGTACGCGAGTTTTGGGAAGACGAGAAGGCATTTCAAATCGAAGGCGTTGTCGTCAATTCAGGAATGCGAGATTACCGTTTAGCGACCTTGTTATATGAAACGCTGGTCACTAAAAAAAATCTCACACTGATGAGTGATAATGAGCAATACACCGGCGGACGGGCATTGTGGAAACGGCTTGCGCAGGACTCTGCCGGATTAGTGGTTTTCGTGCTGGATACTGAGAAAGGCCAATTTTACCCTTACGATGGCACCAGAATGCGGTACGACGGTGTGAGTATTCCGGAATCTGCCATATGGAGTGATCATCCGGACAAAACGCATTGGCCGGTGGTGTTAATTGCGCAAAACAGCGAGCGCCTTTCAGCGCTTGCGGCTCGCTAGCGCATACATCCGGCTTTCGGCTGCGAGGGCGAGCAGGTTGGGATCGTGCTCGCGGCTGTGCGGGAACACCAGCGCGATGGTCTGGCGCATCTGGTAGGCTTCGGCCAGCGGCAGTAACCGCACCGTATTTTCATACACTCCCTTCATTCTGCCCGGGATCAGCGTATACCCGACGCCCGCCTGCACCAGACTCAGCATCGAGAAAATGTCATTTACCCGCGTTACAATATCCGGCTCGAATCCGGCAATCTGAAACGCTTCCTGAAACCCGTGGTAAGTCGCGAATCCTTCGGCCAGTGAGACAAATTTTTCCTGTTTAAAATCCCGCAAATCCGCCGTGCCCTCGGTTGCCATTTCTGAACTGGCGGGGGCGGCGAGGAAGATATCATCCTGAAAAAGTGGCAGCTGATCGTAACGCTGAGCGTCGATGCTGGAGTCACTGGTGGAAATCAGGATGGCATCGAGCTGGCCGTCTTCCAGCTTGTGCAGCAAATCATTATTCGAGCCCATGACCAGTTCCAGCTCAAGTTCCGGACGGCGCAGTTTCAGCCCCATGATGAGGCGCGGAATGGTTTCCAGCGTCAGGGAATACAGCGTGCCGAGCTTCAGGCGTTTGTCGCCAAATCCGGCGGCGCGCTGGGTGGCCTGAATGCCGTGCTCCATCTGTTCGATGACCTGCGTGGCGTGTTCAAGCAACGCTTCGGCGGCAGGCAGTGGCAACAGATTGCGGCCTTTGTGGATGAACAGCGGACAGCGCAAACCTTCTTCCAGAGAATGTAGCGCGCGATGCACGCTGACGCTGCTCAGCCCGAGCTGCTCGGCGGCGCGGCTGATGTTCTGTTTTTCCATATAGGCGAGGAAAATTTCGAGTTTGCGGAAAGTGATTTCACTGTCGATCATACGGGTTCCTGCGGCGCGTTTGCGGCCTGAGGATAATAGCCGCAGTGCGGCTATTGAGAAAGGATTCGAATCAATGCGAAATGAGCTGATAGCTGACCGTCAGGCATTTTTTACCTTCGGCGCAGCTTTTGCAGCCGCCGGAGAGGCAGCTGTCGTCGGCTTCGATGGCCTCGGCTTTACGCATGGCGACCAGCCTTTCAAGCATCGCCTGCACCAGCGGCTGCGGGATATTGAGCTGGAGACTGAGCTGGCGGGCATCCGCCCGGCCAGCCAGTGCGAGACTGTCGCGTACCTCAATCAGACTGGCCATCATGTCTCCTAGTGGCAATCGCCGTCGGTAGTGGACGCACAGCAGGCTGACGCTTTACGCGGTTGCAAATTTACGCTGACGCGGCTGCGGGCTTTGCGCAGGGCGATAAGCACCAGCGCGTTGAAGGCAAGGACGATAAGAATGAGAGTGGTACTGTGTCCAGGATGATCGCTGAAGGTGGCTGCCTGATAGAACAACGTTGCCAGAGAATAGGCGACGTTCAGCCCCCAGAAGATCGAGAAGGTCATCCAGCTGCGGCTGGTTTCACGGGCAATCGCCCCCATCACCGACACGCAAGGCACGTACAGCAGCACGAAGATCAGATAGCTGTAGGCTGAAATCGCTGAGCCAAATTTGCTGCTCATTACGCCCATCGAGCTGACACCCATTTCGCCATCGCCTTTACTGGCTTCAATTGGGTTAGACAGCACGCTGATGCTGAACGTATCTTTCAGCCCCTGCCAGGTCTCTTTTACCGCGCCACCCAGTTCGTCCATCAGGTTGAAATTCGCAGCATCAAATTCTTCATTAGTGATGTGTTCGGCCGTGTAAAGGGTGTTCAGCGTACCGACCACCACTTCTTTGGCCATCGCACCGGTCACCAGCCCGACCGTCGCCTGCCAGTTGTCATTATGCACACCCATCGGCGCGAGCACCGGCGTCAGCACCTTACTGACCGAGGCCAGCGCTGAATCATTGATGTTATTCACCGCGTTGCCGCTGAACGAGAAACTGTTGAGTGCGCCGATGAAAATACTGGCGATGACGATAACTTTACCGGCGCGCAGCACGAATCCTTTCAGACGCTGCCAGGTTTGCAGCAGCAGGCTTTTCAGATGCGGAACGTGATACACCGGCAGTTCCATTACGAACGGGGAGGCTTCGCCGCGCATGATGGTGTATTTGAGCAGCAGGCCAGTGAGGATGGCGACCACAATGCCTAACAAATACAGTGAGAAGACGACGGAGGCGCCGTCCTGCCCGAAGAACGCTGCGGAGAAAACGGCGAAGATAGCCAGACGCGCGCCGCAGGACATAAACGGTGCCATCATCACGGTGATCAGGCGTTCGCGCGGGGCGTCCAGCGTTCGGGCACCCATAATCGACGGAACGTTACAGCCGAACCCGACAATCAGCGGCACGAAGGACTTGCCGGGCAGACCAAGCGCCTGCATCAGCCTGTCCATCACGAACGCGGCGCGCGCCATGTAACCGGAATCTTCAAGAAAGGAGAGGAACAGGTACATCATGCCGATTTGCGGTACCAGCGGCAGAACGGTGTTGATCCCGCCGCCCACACCCTGCGCGAGGAAAATGGTCAGCCACTGCGGGAAGTGCAGGGTATAACCAATCCACTGCATGCCCTGAATGAAAATCGCCGCGGAACCAATATCGAAAATCGGTTGCAGCGCCCCGCCGATATTAATCGCCAGAACGAACATCAGGTACATCACCAGCAGGAAAATCGGTACGCCGAGGAAACGGTTAAGGATCACGCGGTCCAGCACCTGCGTCAGTTTATTCGGCGCGGTGAGGTGCGAGTTGCTGATTTCAGCACTCAGCTGGGCGATGGACTGATAGCGCGCATCGGCAATCAGCAGCGCCGGATCGTCGAGCTCCTGCGCGGCCAGTCGGGCTTTCACTTCCGGCAGCAGCTGTTGCGCGTTACCGGCGTGGGTCTGGCTGTAGATATCGCCTTCAAGAATTTGCAAAGCCAGCCAGCGGCGTTGTTGCAGCGCCATCTCTGACGGCATGGCGGCGGCCAGCACGTCCACTTCCTTTTGCAGCAGCGGAGGGTAGGTCACGCGCGCAAGCATCGTGGCCGGTGGCAGCTGGTCGATGGCGGATTTCAGTTCTTTAATGCCGGAGGCACGGGTAGACACCAGCGCGATAACCGGGCAGCCCAGACGCGCAGACAGCGCCGGGATATCGATATGAATGTTCTGGATTTTAGCGATGTCGAGCATGTTCAGCGCGACGATGCACGGAATCCCGAGTTCGAGCAGTTGCAGGGTCAGATACAAATTTCGCTCAAGGTTGGAGGCATCCACGACGTTAATCATCAGATCGGCGTCGCCGCTGAGAATGTAGTGGCAGGCGATTTGTTCGTCGAGCGAGGTTTGTTCGGAGATGGTGGTCAGGGAGTAAGTGCCCGGTAAATCCACCAGCGTGATTTTATGATCTTCGGTGGAGAATTGGCCTTCTTTACGTTCGACGGTCACCCCCGCCCAGTTGCCTACGCGCTGACGTGAACCGGTCAACTGATTGAAAAGGGTGGTTTTACCTGAATTGGGATTACCAATCAGGCCAATGGTCAGTGCTTTCATACGTTCAGGTCTGCGTGTGAGAAAGGGGAAAGCGCGCAGGGATTAATGTGACCTGCGCAAAGAAGTCAGGCCAGCATTTCGAGTTTAAGCAGATCAAGATCTTTCTTGCGAACCACCAGACTGGTGCGGCGGGTTTCGATCTGTATCGGGTCGCCCATTGGTGCGACGCGGATGATGTTGAAGAATGATCCCGGCAGCATGCCGAGTGACAGCAGTTTCTGGCGATACGCCGGGCTAATCTCATGAGAAAAGCCGGTAATTTTGTAAGCACGTTGTGATTGAAGTTGCATAAGTTCCTCGCGAAGCGATCGGGTTTGTGGGGGCCGCGTTGCAAAAGCTACGCCGCGCTTCCGTGCCCGGATATTCCACTTAAATGCGATTTATGTTGCAAAAAAACTGCTCAGAAATTGTCCCTGGTGCGCAATTATCGACCTTACGTTAACTGTAGTTTGAATACGCAAGGAAGTACAAACGAGAATAGTTATCATAATTAGTACGTGTAAAAAGACAAAAAGAAAAGAGGCGTGCCTCTTCACGGATGTCCCTACCGCGTTGCATATCCTATGCCTGTGGAATCTCTGTTTTATTGATTTACCGCAGTGATTGATTCATTAGGAGAGACTTTAAAAAGTGTCGAAAAAAGGTACATAAAAAAGCCGCTAAAATTCAGCGGCTTTCGTTTAATGGCTTAAAACGTAAAAGCTAGCGTTTTTTACCCAACGCGGCGGCCAGTGCATCGGCCATCGCATTATTGCCTGCCGGAGCCGCATTGCGACCCGCCGGTTTGTTTTGTGTTGGACGTTTCTGCCCATCGCGATTGTCCCCTGCGGAGGGCGCGGAAGAGCGACGCCCCGGGGCTTCGCCCGGTTGCTCATCCAGACGCATGGTCAGCGCGATACGTTTGCGTTGCAGGTCAACTTCCATCACTTTGACTTTAACAATATCGCCGGCTTTCACCACGGTATGCGGATCTTCGACGAATTTGTTAGCCAGAGACGAAATGTGTACCAGCCCGTCCTGATGAACGCCGATATCGACGAACGCGCCGAAGTTAGTCACGTTGGTGACCGAACCTTCAAGGATCATGCCCGGCATCAGATCATTCATGGTTTCCACGCCATCGGCAAAGGTCGCGGTTTTGAACTCAGGGCGCGGATCGTGCCCCGGTTTTTCCAGCTCTTTGATGATGTCGGTCACCGTCGGCATACCAAATTTCTCGTCGGTAAACTCACTGGCTTTCAGGCCGCGCAGCGCATTGGAATCGCCCATCAGATCTTTCAACGCCAGTTGCGTCGCCGCCAGAATGCGCTCCACCACCGGATACGTTTCCGGGTGAACCGTTGAGGCATCGAGCGGATTGTCGCCGTGGTTGATACGCAGGAAGCCCGCACACTGTTCGAAGGCTTTCGGCCCCAGACGGCTGACTTTCAGCAGTTGCTCACGGTTGCGGAACTGACCGTTCTCATCGCGCCAGTTGACGATATTCTGCGCCATCATGCGGGTCAGACCGGCAACGCGGGTCAGCAGCGGCACGGACGCGGTGTTGAGATCCACACCCACGGCATTCACGCAGTCTTCCACCACGGTATCGAGCTTTTTCGCCAGCTGTGACTGGCTGACGTCGTGCTGATACTGGCCGACACCGATGGATTTCGGATCGATTTTCACCAGTTCGGCCAGCGGGTCCTGCAAACGACGGGCGATTGAAACCGCACCGCGAATGGACACGTCGAGATCCGGGAATTCCAGCGCCGCCAGTTCGGAGGCGGAATAGACAGATGCCCCGGCTTCGCTGACGATCACTTTCTGCGCTTTTACCGCCGGGAACTGTTTTTGCAGCTCGATAAAGAAGCGTTCGGTTTCGCGGGAAGCCGTCCCGTTGCCGATCGCCACCAGTTCGACGTTATGTTTGATGCACAGCGCCGCAACTTGTTGCGCGGCTTTAGCAGCCTGACCGGTGTGTGGATAAACGGTATCGATACCCACCAGTTTTCCGGTGTTATCCACAACAGCAACTTTCACACCGGTACGCAAACCCGGATCGAGACCCATCGTCGCGCGCATACCGGCCGGGGCGGCCATCAGCAGATCGTGCATGTTGCGGGCGAAAACGTTTATCGCCTCATCTTCAGCGCGTTCGCGAACGGTGCCCATCAGCTCGGTTTCGAGGTGCAGCAGCACTTTAATGCGCCACGTCCAGTTCACCACCGCACGGCGCCAGACGTCGGCAGGGGCGTTATTAAGGCGCAAACCCAGATGATCGATGATCAGCTGTTCGGCATAGCTCTCTTTTGGCGGTTCGTCGTGCTGGGGATCGGCATTCAGCGCCAGCTGTAAGACGCCTTCGTTACGGCCACGGAACATCGCCAGCGCACGGTGCGACGGGACTTTGGCAATTGGTTCATGATGATCGAAATAGTCGCTAAACTTCGCGCCTTCCTGCGCTTTGCCTTCGACCAGACGCGAAGTCAGATGCGCATTTTTCCACAGATAGTCGCGGACTTTCGCCAGCAGCGCGGCGTCTTCGGCGAAACGTTCCATCAGGATGTAGCGCGCGCCGTCCAGCGCGGCTTTGGTGTCGGCGACGCCTTTATCGGCATCGACAAATTGGGCCGCCGTCGCGTCAGGTTCGTTTTTCGGATCGTTCCACAGCAATTCTGCCAGCGGTTCAAGACCTGCTTCGATAGCGATTTGCCCGCGCGTGCGGCGCTTCGGTTTGAACGGCAGATAAAGGTCTTCCAGTTCGGTTTTGCTCAGCGTGGTGTTAATCGCTTTGGCCAGATCGTCGCTCAGTTTGCCCTGTTCCTCGATGGATTTGAGGATGGTCTGACGGCGGTCTTCCAGCTCACGCAGATAACCCAGACGGGTGTCCAACTGACGCAGCTGGGTATCATCCAACCCACCGGTGACTTCCTTACGATACCGCGCAATAAATGGCACGGTATTACCTTCATCCAGCAGACGCACCACGGAAGCAACCTGCTCCGGGCGAACCTGCAATTCACTTGCGATAATGCGGCTCAGTTGATCATTCATAAGTCTGGTATCAGTTTTTTCGTTAGTGAGTGACGTAAAAAGCAGGGGCACAGTTATACGGTTTGAAGGCTGAAAATGCCAGCCGTCAGGACGATGTGCCTCACGTTTTGAGAGTTAGCTGATCATTTGACGTATTCAATGTTATTGACGTACCAGGTCGCGTCACCGACCGGCGTGGTGACCACCAGACTGTCACCGACTTCCTTTTTCAGCAGCGCGCGCGCCATCGGGGAGTCGATAGAAATGTAGTCGCGGCGGCCAAAGATTTCATCGTAGCCGACAATGCGAAAACGTTTGATGTCGCCATCGTCGTTTTCCACTTCCACCCAGGCGCCAAAGAACACTTTGCCGTCCTGCTGCGGCGAGTAATCGACGATGCGTAACTGCTCCAGACATTTGGTCAGATAGCGCACGCGACGGTCGATCTCGCGCAGGCGCTTTTTGTTGTACTGGTAATCGGCATTTTCGCTGCGATCGCCAAGGCTGGCGGCCCAGGTCACCTTTTTAGTGACTTCCGGACGTTCTTCGCGCCACAAGAAATCCAGCTCAGTTTTGAGTTTGTCATAGCCTTCGCGGGTAATGAGTTTGGTCTTCATGCTACCTGTCGCCTTCCACACGTGTGTATTCCAAAATTCCTGCGCCCATTGTTTCACACAATCGCGTGACTGACAGCGCAGAAATTGGCCGAAAAAACTGACGGGATGCTACGCTTTATCTGATGGCTATTTAGTCGGATAGTTATTATCCTTCGCCGTACTTATTGCAGCTTTTTTACCGTTTGATATTTTTCGCAATATTCTGAATACATAATAGTTTTATCAAAAAAATCACTTCTGGAAACGGGTCACAGGGATTAGGGGTACAGCTACAAATGGATTTACTCAAATTTTTACTTCGTTTGCCTTTTACATTGATAAAAGGCGTCCTGCGCGCATTGGCCTTTATTTTCGGTCTGCTCGGTCGCGTCATCAAACCTGTTGTCGGCAACATCGACTGGCGTGCGCCGGTCTGGTGGACGGCAATGTCCGGCGGACTGAAGCGCAGTTTTGCGCGCATGGAAGGCGGGGTAGATAAACACCCGAAAGCCATCAGCCTGACAATTTTGGTGTTGCTGTGCGCCGCGGGCGCGGCCGTTTACGGCTATCACTGGTGGTTAAACCGTCCGCAGCCGATCGAACCGGCACCGATGGTGTATCAGGAAACCAGCGTACGGGTCAGTGGCCCGGAAGCGGTGAACTACGCCGCGCAAAAGCTGGCACCGCAGCCGGTGACGTTTTACTTTAAAAATTCCGCCGCGCCGCTGACTGAGGTCGGCAAAGTGGTGGAAAAAGGGATTTCCCTGAAACCTGCCGCCGAAGGCGAGTGGAAATGGCTGAGCGGCTATACGTTAGCCTTTGTGCCGAAAAATCCGCTGCCGATGGGTACCAAATATGAAGTGAATTTTACCCCTGACGTGCTGCTTGCGCCGCAAATCAAACTGGCGGTGACCAGGTATGAATTTACCGCGCCTGCGTTTGATTATCAGCTGGGCGAGGCCGAGTACTATCAGGACCCGCAGGATCCACAGAAACGCAGCGCGATTTTTAACGTCAAATTCAATGCACCGGTAGACGTTGCCAGCTTTGAGAAACAGGTTTCTCTCGGCCTGACTGAAGGCAACGCTAAAACCGAGTCCGCGCTGAATTACTCCGTGGTCTACGACCAGAAAAAACTCAATGCCTGGGTGCATTCCGAACCGCTGAAATCTCTCGATCACGGCGGTGCCGTGCATGTGACGATAGGCGAGGGTGTGAAAGCCTCGGTAGCCTCGAATACCACCACACAGGCGCGTAACGGCTGGGTTTCCGTGCCCACGCTTTACAGCCTGACCGTCAACGAAGCCAGCGCGCAGGTTGTGGATGCCGAAGGTTCGAAAGGTCAGCGTGCGCTGATCCTAGGCTTCAGTGATGCGGTGAAAGACAAAGATATCCGCCGCGCGGTGAAAGTCTGGCTGCTGCCGCAGCATGATCCGAATGATTCAGAGTCCGCGACCGGCCCGGATGATTACGCCAACTGGGATGTGCAAAGCGTTGAAAACAACGTGCTCGCGCAGTCCACGCCGTTAAACATTCAGCTTAATGAGGCCGAAAGCGATTATCAGCCGCAGTTCAGTTTCCGCTTCGATGCGCCTGCGCACCGTTCGATGCTGGTGGAAATCGACAACGTGCTGACCTCCTCCGGCGGCTACAAAATGCCGGAAAAAGTCTACCGCATCGTAGCGGTACCGGATTATCCGAAATCGCTGCAATTTATGTCACAGGGTTCGCTGCTGTCGGTGAACGGTGATAAGCAAATCAGCGTCGCGGCGCGCAACGTGCCGGGCATGCGTCTGGACATCAAGCGCGTGATCCCAAGCCAGCTGCAACACATTGTCTCCTTCAAAAGCCGTCAGTATTCTTCGGCGGAATTTAACCGTCTGAATGACGAGTACTTTACTGAGCACTTCAAATATCAGACGGCGGTGAATAACGACAAGCCGGGTGAAGTGAATTATCAGGGCGTCGATCTGTCCCGTTATCTTTCGACCGATCCGGCCTCCCATCGTGGCGTATTCCTGCTGACGCTGTCGGAGTGGGATCCGAAGAAGAAAGAAGAAAAACCGGCCACCGATGACGATGGCAATCAGTATCAGGACGACGACCAGAGCGGGGACGAAGCGCCGGTCGGTGATTCGCGCTTTGTGGTAGTCACCGATTTGGGGATTATTGCCAAGCGTTCGCAGGATAAAACCCGCGATGTATTTGTGCAGTCGATTCACAGCGGTACGCCGGTCAGTAACGCCAAAGTATCAGTGATTGCGAAAAATGGCGTCACGCTGCTGACTCAAAACACCGGTGCCGACGGCCATGTGCGTTTCCCTGCGCTGGATGTTTACACCAGTGAACGCCAGCCGGTGATGTTCCTGGTAGAAAAAGAGGGCGATGTTTCCTTCCTGCCTGCCGATCGCGATAACGATCGCGGCCTCGACTTCTCACGTTTTGACGTCGACGGCGAAATCACTCCGAATGACCCGCGCACGCTGAGCAGTTATCTGTTCTCCGATCGCGGCGTTTATCGTCCGGGCGATACATTCAATATCGGTCTGATCACTCGTGCCGCCGAGTGGAGCAATGGTCTGGCGGGTGTGCCGGTGCGTGCAGAAATTCACGATCCGCGCGATAAGCTGATGAGTACCCTTCCGCTGACGCTCGGTGCCAGTGGTTTCAACGAACTGAGTTACACCACCGACGAAAATTCGCCGACCGGTGAATGGAACGTCTATCTGTATCTGATCGGTAAAGATAATGAGTCTTCGACGTTCCTCGGCCACACCTCGGTGAACGTCAAGGAATTTGAGCCGGACCAGCTGAAAGTGAAACTCCAGCTGACGCCGGAACGTAAGCAAGGCTGGGTCAAACCTTCTGAATTACAAGCCAATATTGACGTACAAAACCTGTTCGGTACGCCTGCGCAGGATCGTCGCGTGACCTCGAAACTGACGCTGCGCCCGATGTATCCGAGCTTCGATCAGTTCCCGGAATATGCGTTCTACGAAAATCGCCAGAACAGTGACGGTTTCGAAACGGAGCTGGAAGACCGCACTACCGATGAAAAAGGTGCCGCGACGATTCCGCTGGATCTGAAATCGTACGCTGATGCGACCTATCAGCTGCAACTGCTGTCGGAAGCCTTTGTGGCCGGTGGCGGACGCTCAGTGTCAGCTACCGCGCGGGTGCTGGTGTCACCGTATGATTATCTGGTCGGTGTAAAACCGGACGGCGATCTGGGTTATATCAATCACGGCGCGGTGCGTCATCTGAATGTGATTGCCGTTGACCCGACGCTAAAACAAATCGCCCTGCCTGCGCTGAAGGTAGCGCTGATCGAACAGAAATACATTTCTGTACTGACCAAACAGGATTCTGGCGTTTACAAATACCAGTCGAAAATGAAGGAAGTGCAGCTTTCAGAACAGCCTTTATCGCTGACGGCGCAGGGCAATGACCTGACGCTGGCAACCGACAAACCGGGTGATTTCGTGCTGGTGGTCGAAGATGCGCAGGGTAACGTGCTGAACCGCATCGGTTATAGCGTCGCCGGGAACGCCAACCTCAGCCGCTCGCTGGACCGCAACGCCGAGCTGAAGCTGAAACTCAATCAGGGCGAATATCTGCCGGGCGATGAAATCGAAGTGTCGATCAATGCGCCTTACACCGGCAGCGGCCTTATCACCATCGAGAAAGACAAAGTCTACAGCTGGCAGTGGTTCCACACTGATACCACCAGTTCGGTGCAGAAAATCACCGTTCCGGCGGGCATGGAAGGCAATGGTTACATCAACGTGCAGTTTGTGCGTGATGTGAATTCAGATGAAATCTTCATGAGCCCGCTGAGTTATGGCGTAATGCCGTTTAAAATCAGCACCAAAGCGCGTCAAAACTATCTGGAAGTCGATGCGCCGGACGTGATCAAACCGGGTGAAAACCTGGCGATGACGGTCATGACGGACGGCCCGCAGCAGGTGGCGCTGTTTGCCGTCGATGAAGGCATCCTGCAGGTGGCGCGTTATCGTCTGAAAGATCCGCTGGAGTACTTCTTCCGCAAGCGTGAGCTGGGCGTGGAAAGCTCGCAAATCCTCGACCTGATCCTGCCGGAATTTAGCAAGCTGATGCAGCTGGCGGCGGCACCGGGCGGTGACGGCGGCGAAGGGTTGGATCTGAACGTCAATCCGTTCAAACGTAAACGTGATAAGCCGGTGGCCTACTGGTCTGGCATTACCGAAGTGAATGGTGAAAAGCAGTTCGATTATCAGGTGCCGGATTACTTCAACGGCAAAATCCGCGTGATGGCCATTTCCGTTACGCCGGACAAAATCGGCAAAGCGCAAACTTCTGCCACCGTGCGTGACAACTTCATCATGACGCCGAACGTGCCGTCGATGGTGGCGCCGGGCGATGAGTTTGACGTCAGCGTGGGCGTAAGCAATAACCTTGAAGGGCTGAACGGTAAGAGCGTGGCGATCGCCGTGCATCTTAGCGTGCCGCCGCAGCTGGCAGTGGTCGGCAAAGCGGATCAGAACCTGTCGCTGGCGGAAAAACGCGAGGGCGTGATTAACTTCCGTCTGCGTGCCAACGCCGTTCCAGGCGATGCGCCGCTGGTATTTGAAGCGACCTATGCCGATAAAACCAGCCGCCGCACGATCAGTACGTCGGTGCGTCCGGCGATGCCATTCCGTACGCAGTCTGTTATGGGGCGCATGAGCGGCAGCAGTCAGAACGTCGGTAATCTGCGTCAGATGTTTGATGCCTACGCGGTGCGCAAGGCGGCGGTGTCAAATTCGCCACTGGTGCTGACCAGCGGGTTGTCTCAATATCTGGCGGATTATCCTTACTACTGTTCGGAGCAGATCGTCAGCCGTTCGATTCCGATGATCCTTGAAGGTCTGCATCCGGAAATGAAAGGCAATCTGAGTCAGGCCGGAACCAGCAAAAAGCTGAAAGACATGCTGGCTATTCTGCGCTCGCGTCAGAACGACAGCGGCGCGATTGGCCTGTGGCGCTCGTCGCCGGAAACTGATCCGTTCGTGACGCCTTACGTGGTGCAATATCTGCTGGAAGCTAAAGCCGCGGGCGTGGCGTTACCGGCCGGAATGCTGGAAGAAGCCAACGCGGCACTGCGCGTGCTGGCGGCAAATCAGAATGACGATTTATACAACCTGCGTCTGCGCGCGTGGGCGGTATATCTGCTGACACGTCAGGGCGAAATCACCACCAGTTCGCTGGCCTCGGTGCAGGATACGCTGCAACAACGCTACCCTGACACGTGGAAAACCGATCTCAGCGCGTTATATCTGGCCTCGTCCTACCGCATGCTGAAAATGGATGATGAAGCCAATACACTGTTGCAACCGACGTGGAAGCAGCTGAGCAAGGCTTACGACAAAGGCTGGTGGACGCAGAGTTACTTCGACCCGCTGGTACAGGACGCGACGCGGCTGTATCTGATCACCCGCCACTTCCCGGAAAAAGTGTCTGCTATTCCGCCGCAGGTGCTGGAAAACATGGTCAAATCGCTGAAAGAAGAGCGTTACACCACGTATTCCTCCGCGATGAGTATTCTGGCGCTGGAGAGTTATTCCGCACAGGTCGCGGCGCAGGCAACGGCGCCGGATGCGCTAAAAATCACCCAGATCAGCAAAACCAAAAATGTTGAACCGCAGTTGATTTCCAGCATTCAGGGGCTGTTTGCCAAAGCCAATTTCACCGCCGATGCGAAAGCGCTGCGGGTCGAAAACGGCAATGATGCGCCCGCCTGGTATGTGGTCACTCAGGCCGGTTACGATCTGGCGGCTCCGAAAAAAGCCATTTCGCGCGGTCTGGAAATTACCCGTGATTACACCGATGAAAAAGGCAATGCGGTCACGCAGGTGACGCTGGGGCAGAAGATCAATGTGCATCTGAAAGTCCGCGCCAATTCGAAAGAAGGGCAGAGCAATCTGGCGATTGTCGATTTGCTGCCGGGTGGATTTGAAGTGGTACAGCAGACGCCACCGGAACCGGAAGCGGACAGCAGTGACGAAACCAGTGAGGCCGATGCGTCGGCATCCTGGCAGTCGCCGCTGGCCGCATCGGGCTCGACGTGGGCGCCGGATTACAGCGATATTCGCGAAGATCGCGTGGTCATTTACGGCAGCGCCAGTACCGACGTGCAGGAGTTTGTGTATCAGATCAAAGCCACCAACACCGGCAGCTTTGTGATCCCGCCAGCGTATGGCGAGGCGATGTATGACCGCGAAGTTCAGGCATTGTCCGTCAGTGATAAAAAACTGATTGTCGTGCCTGCGGCTGACAATAAATAACAGCGGGTGCAACACACTCACTGAAGACTGCGCCC
The DNA here is from genome assembly GCF_057290995.1 of Rahnella sp. 1L-D-7-B-C2. Lineage (NCBI taxonomy): Bacteria > Pseudomonadati > Pseudomonadota > Gammaproteobacteria > Enterobacterales > Yersiniaceae > Rahnella > Rahnella sp. 1L-D-7-B-C2. The sequence continues at coordinate 294,733 of NZ_JBXAVQ010000004.1, forward strand.
CGCCTCTGAACGCGGGGCGCAACTTTTCCAGAGTAGCCAGATGATTACCTTTCCCGCATTTTTCAAAGCAGCGAAACGCCTGCTGCAAAACATTGCCATGGGCGTCTTTTTACTGGCGCTGATTGTGCTGGCCTGCCGTTTGTGGCCGCATCCGCCGCTTTCGCAGGGGCAACCTTTCTCCACAGTCTATTATGACCGCCAGGGCACGCTGATGCGTATCACGCTGGCCAACGATGACCGCTACCGTTTATGGACGCCGCTGGAGCAGGTTTCTCCGCTGGCGATCAACGGTTTGCTGCTGCACGAAGACCGCTGGTTTTACGTTAATCCTGGTTTCAATCCGTTCAGCCTGATACGCGGTTTCTGGCGCAGCTACGTCGCGGGCGGCAAAATGCAGGGCGGTTCCACCATCACCATGCAGCTGGCGCGTATGCGCTGGCATCTCAATACCCGCACGCCGTCGGGCAAAATCATGCAAGTTTTGCGCGCGGTGCAGCTGGAATTGAGTTATTCCAAGCATGACATTCTCGAAGCCTATCTGAACTACGCGCCTTATGGTCGAAATATCGAGAGCATCGGCGCGGCCAGCCTGATCTATTTCGATAAAGTACCGAAAGACCTGACGCTGCCGGAAGCGCTGACGCTGGCGGTGCTGCCTCAATCGCCGAGCTTTCGTATTGATGCTAAAACCGGCGTGCTCGGCACGGCGCTGACGCAGGCGCGCAACCGTCTGTTCGTCCGCTGGCAGGCGCAGTACACCACCGATAGCAGCCAGCTTTCGCTGTTTAAACTGCCACTGGCGCTGCGTCAGCCCGAGCGAATGCCGTATATCGCACCGCACTTTATCGAGCAGCTGCGCCAGCAAAATCAGCAGTTAATCCAGACGAATAACCGCGTCGATACCACGCTGGACGCCGGTTTGCAGCGGCTTATAGAACGGCAGGTGAACGCGTTTATTACCCGCAATCAAAGCCGTGGAATCCGGAACGCGGCGGTGCTGCTGGTCGATACAAGGGATATGGGCGTGCGGGCGCTGATGGGATCGGCGGATTATTACAACCGCAGTATTCAGGGGCAGGTCAACGGCACCAACGCCAAACGCTCGCCGGGTTCCGCGCTCAAGCCATTCATCTATGCACTCGGAATGGAGCAGGGCGTGCTGCACCCGATGACCATCCTGAAAGATGTGCCTTCTGCGTTTGGCGCTTACGCGCCGGAGAACTTCGACCGGCGCTTTCTCGGGCCGGTGACCGCAACCGATGCCCTGAATTTCAGCCGCAACATTCCGGCGGTGTACGTCGCGTCGCAGCTTCGCCAGCCATCGTTCTATCAGTTTCTGCGGCTTTCCGGCGTCGCCAACATGTCCAGTGAGAATCACTATGGCCTCTCGCTGGTACTGGGTGGTGGCGAAGTGACGATGCAGGAGCTGGGAAAACTGTACGCGCTGCTGGCTAATCGTGGCGTATTGCAACCATTACGTATGCAGCAAAGCGATCCTCGTCCGACTACGCCGGTCCGGCTGCTGAGCGAAGAAGCCAGCTTTATGACGCTGGACATGCTGCGTCAGCACCGCCGCCCCGGCGATACGCTGGCGCAGCAGCCGTCCTCGCTGCCGGTCTACTGGAAAACCGGCACTTCGTGGGGATTTCGCGATGCGTGGAGCGTCGGGATTTTCGGCCCTTACGTACTGGTGGTGTGGGAGGGGAATTTCGACAGTAAGGGCAACAACGTGTTTGTCGGTGCTGAGGCGGCCGCGCCACTTTTCTTCAACATTATTGACAGTATCAGTGCCAGCTATCCGGCGTTACAGGAACCCAGACGCCCGTTCCCTAAACAGCTAAAACGAGTGGATATCTGCCTCGCCAGCGGTGATTTACCCACACCGTGGTGTCAGCAAAAAGGCAAAACCTGGTTCATTCCTGGCAAGTCGCCGATCAAAGTCGACACAGTTTATCGCCCGGTGCGGCTGGATAAACTGACCGGCGACGTGGCGTGCCCGCCTTTTGATGAAGACGAAACCCGCATCGAAGTGTTCGAGTTCTGGCCATCGGATTTGGCGAACGTGTTTGCGCAGGCCGGACTGCCGAAGCGTAAACCGCCGGTGAACCGTTGCAAAGATAACGGCGTTGATGTCGGCGGCAATCCTCCGCGCATTACCTCGCCGCTGAAAAATACCACTTATACGCTGCGACAATCCCAGCAGGGTCGTGACCGGATTTCTTTCAATGCGGTGACCGACGCTGACAGCAAAACGGTGTACTGGTTTGTCGATGACATCTACCTCGGCAGCTCGGCCAGCAAAACCGCCATCGACTGGCGGCCGATCAACAACGGCCAGTACCGCATTCGCGCCGTTGACGATCGCGGACGAGCGGACAGCCGGTTAATCAGTATTGAGATTGTGAATTAGGGAAATGAATATTCACCGGCAGCGAGGGGGCGCTGCCGGTCGAACTTATCTGATGTCTATTTTAAGCGTCGCTATGGCGTCGAATTCACCGGTGTCCAGAACTCCACCTACCAGATTCACCGGATAGGCCGTTAGGGTTATTTGCCCTTCACCGTTTTGGTTCATGGGTAAGATACCTTCTCTGAAAGATATGGACGTCCCGGTGGCGTTCAATACGGTAATACCGATATCAGCAACATTATCGACAGCGCGGCGCCGGCCAACCAAATAATATTGATCAACCACGTCATCACCTTCGAGCATCATGGTTAATTTGTTGCCTGAGGGAATGACCGGAAGGCCGTTTTGCGTACAGTCATACACAATATCGAAAGTATTGGGTCTGAAATTATCAGGCGGTTGCTTTAGCTTGGTAAACCTTCCTGCTGCGATATAGCCAAAATCTACAGAGATCGTTTCACCTTTATTGATTTCGCAGCTTTGTGGAACGGTGATGGTGCCACTGATGTAAATAATAGCGACAGGAGACGTTGATTTTGCGCTGTTTGAAGAAGAGGTCGCGGATGTTGCATACACTTCGGCCACTGCGGTGCGCGGAATATCTAACTGGCCCACAAAAGGTTTCGTCACGTAGAAAGTGAGATTCCCCTGCGAGCCGGTCGTCAGGCTGTCCTGAGTGGTTTGTTGCTTGCATATCCCGGTTCCACTGCTGTCCAAATGACGTGTTGCGTCACTGATTTTCTCTGTCGGGACCACAACCGGTGATGATGTTTTGGGGATAGCAATTTGAGTCATGACATCAAGATGATCGTTTATTTTGTAATAGTTGCTGGTATGTCCGGCGGCCAGTGGCGATTTTAATGTGTACAAAATCAACAATGAGTCAGAGCTTGCTTCAGTATTGGTGCAATCACAGAGTATTTTATAGCTTTGCTGACTCGCATTAAATGCGCGTTCATACGTCTTCCCTACGGCATTTTCTTCAGCCTTCATGTCTTCAATAAGAGTGTTATCATAGGATTCGGCACTGCCAGTGAGGGGCGCGCAAGTGGACGAACTCGCAAAGGATGAGGGAATATATGCCCCGCATAATCCCATCCACAGTGGCAGCAATAGAGATATTAACTTCCTGTTATTAATCATTTTCATCCTTAAATGCATTGAGCCTTAACCGACTGTATTGATTTATGTGCATATTTAACCTGAATGTTTGCCCAACACTGCTGGTTGGCGGCTACGCCCCATTTCACATGCAGTTTCATGAGCTCATCGGGCCTGATACCGGTCAGATAAACGATGCCGCCATCATCAACAATATTTTCTAGTGTTTGATCTTCGCTCACCGCAGTAGCTCCAAACGGAACGGGTATATTCCCCGGACGTACCAGCTTAATAATTGCTCTGACGCCAATATGTGCATCAAAATGCGCCGTCACCATTGCACCTTTATTAGGGATGACTAATTCTGAATTATTTTTAACATCGACGTTTTCTGGCAGCGTGGTGGTATCGAGTGAAATACGATTTTCTGTATAGGGTGTGAGATACGGAACCACAGCGTAACCGCGCCAGTCAGTTTTTAGACCAGGGATATTTTTAATTCTCGCGCCACTGGCTCCATTGGTATCGATCAAGGCGAAAGAGGTGCTGAGGGGTTGAGATAACGTAATGCCATGAGAATGGGCAACAATACCTCCCGAAATGCCGTAGCTGGTTTGCCGGGTGTCATCATCATAGTTATAACCCGCGTTCAGTGTTCCGAAAGCGGAACGATAAGACGAATACAAGCTGCTGCTGTTACCGCCACCGTGATCGGTATGGCTCTGCTGCAGATTGTAACTCAGGCGGTTGTCATCCAGCGCGGTGCCGCTCAAACCGGCCTGCTGACGGGTATCGCCGCCTTTTTCCTGCATGACGTTGTAGGATGCCCAGCTATTTGGCAGCCAGCGGCTTAAAGGCACGCGGATATTCAGGGCAATTTGCTGATCGTTTTCCTGACCTTCGAGCTGGCTGTAAGTGTATGACACGTTGTAATTAATGCCGTAGAAGCTGGTGTTTAACCCTACAGCGAGATTTTTTTCTTTTTCACTGCCGCGCCAATAGTCCTGCTGATAGGCCGACACATACATGCTGGTCCCGTCCCACAAACCCTGATTGATGCTGATCTGGAATTTACTGCGCTTATGCCCGTTCAATGAGTTATTTTCGCTATCATCCTGATGCTCATTTGCCTCATCAAAATCGTAATAGCCAGCAGTCGAATAGCGATAACCCGCCAGGGTCATATTCGTCTCAGTGGATTCAATATTTTTCGAATACTGAACCCGATAAGACTGACCTGCATCGCTTTCATCATTATCAAGGGTTGTTTTTGCGTAAGTCATGTCAACGGAAATAGAGCCATAGGCATGCAGACTAAAGCCCACTCCGGCGATGCCGGCGAGATAATCAGAAGAGAGTAATGTCCCGGAATAGGCGGTGAGATCGTTGGACAGGCCATAAATAGCTGTTGCCTGGACAAATTCAGGCTCACGATCCTCATTGTTTGATGCACGATAGCGGGCAAGGGTTGCGCTGTACTTAAGGCGACCTGGACGTTGCATAACCGGCACGGCTGAGAAGGGTTGATTGAAACGCCGTTCGGTGCCATCGGCTTCTTTAACTGTGACCTCTAAATCGCCGCTGTAAGAGGTCGGATATAAGTCATTTATTTCAAATGCGCCGGGCGCGACATAGCTTTGATAGATAGTGTAGCCATTCTGACGAATGGTAACTTCAGCGTTAGAGTTTGCGATCCCCCTGATGGTCGGCGCGAACCCTTTCATACTGTTTGGCAGCATGTTGTCATCAGATGAAATTTGAATCCCGGTGAATTGCTGACTAGGAAATATGTCCCCTGACGTTGAGCTTTCACCCATTATTATTTTGGATTTTAGGAATTTGACATCACGTTCAACATTGGTAGAGATCACGTCCCAGGCATTGTGATCCTCATTGCTGGTGTACGTGGTGTAGTTGCGTAATCGCCATGGACCGAGGTTAAAGCCATTTTGGAGATTCAGATACTGACTGGTCTCGTTACTACCATTGTTGTTTTTCCGCTGAGCGCCGGAAAAGGTGTAGTTTGAAAACAGTACCGGAATACCGTCATCCCATTTTTCAGGATCGATAAAATCTCGCGCCCGGTTGTTCATTGCTGCTTGTGGAATACTGACATCAAGCCTCATCGCATTGAAATCGAGTTTGGTAAAGGCAGCCGGAATGTAAAGTGTCAGATCTTTTAATGGTGCGTCAGGTGTACGGGCGACCAATGCAGGAAATGCATCAACGTTAACGTTTAGCACCCTGAGTAAGTCAGGCGTGATTTGAGGCACCAGCGAACCATCTGCCGCCTGGTCGTAGTTTATATTTTGTTGCAGCGCGAATTTTTGATTCACGTAGATAGCCGTGTCATAAACCCCGGCTAATTGCGCTTTATCACTGCGGTTAAAAATTGACAAATCGACATCATTGTCTCCCGGAACCGCGTGCTCGATCAGCCTTGGATCAAAATAGACTTCATCTTGAGCGTTTGCTTTGGAAGACAAATGGATGTGTAAAAGTGTACAGGTAATACAGATTTTTAAAAAAAAATGCTGTCTGCCAGAAGAGAGAATTTTTTTATTCCAGCTGGTGGCATGGTGACTTTTTCCCATCAACATAGTCATCTGCTCTCTCATAAAATTCCATTGAAATCGCACGCATGCTGTTGTTTATAAGGTACGTTCTTCAAGAGCAGAATTACCGCCATAGTCATTAATTGCACCCCATCGGAGAAGATTTCCTGTAGTGGTTGAAGGAAGTTCCACAGTCATCTGGCTTTCGGGTGCGATCATGTCAGTGTCTTTTAGGGAGCTATTTCCTACTCTAAGAGAGCTGAAAACAACGTAATAAGGTGAAGGATTGGTAATATGCAATGTATTACCAGCGCGGGAAAATATGAGTGATTTGTAAGCATCAGCTGCGCGGCCTGGTAATTGCGTCGGGCGATAAAATAGCTTGATGCGGCTTTTAATCACCAGCTTTAACTCATTCTTATTATTCGGTGGCGCAGAAGGAATTGCCCGGATGTTTATATAAAAAATAGATTCTTTATTTGTAGGTAATTCATCCCCTGTATAGGTTATGCGCAGGCTACTTTCCTGACTGGCATTTAATCTGAATAAAGGGGGCGTTATTACGAAAGGCCCACGGGTTTTTCCATCGCCTGTATCTACCCAAGACTGGATCAGGAAGGGTTTACTTTCGGCATTATTGGTCAGGGGAAGAGCGGCCTCTCTTTTATCGGCTTCGTATATGACACGAGTCCTGCCAACAACGATCCCTCCTGCATAACTGAGCTGAAGGGAGAGGATCAATAACAGCGAGACCTTCATTAAAAAATGTAGCATTCCACTCATGGGTTGCATCCTGCAGTGAATGAGAGACATCAGTGTCAGGCAGGCTCATCATTTTAGCCTGCCTGACATTTGGGACCTTACCGGTAATCTAAAGTGACATTAACAACAGCATCGGCTATACCGGCGGTGATCGCCGTCGCCTGAGCAAATGATTCGTAATAGGCCAGAAGATTCACATTCATGACTTCGCCTGTGATGTTGTACACAAGGTCTGGCAACGTATTGATGGCGAGCGGGGTATCCGGGTTATTCGCATCGACGATTCTGATGCCGACGCCCGTCGCTGAGGACCCATCTCTAAATTCATCTGCGACCTGTATTAAATTTGGTTTACCAGGAACGGTTGCCGCTTCGAGCCATATACGGAAATGATCCGTTTCTGCTGACCCATCTTCACTGTATGGGCAGTTTGTCAAAGGGATGGTGAAAGGGATTTTTGGTGAAGGGTCACCGACACTGACAAATTGAGCTGCTGCATATGTCCCTAGAGGCACATCAATTTCGTCACCACCATTTATTACACATGTCTGAGTAATTATGGCTCCATGAAAGTTAATTGCACCGTCTATGGCATAACTGTTCATTGTAAATACCATAAAGATTCCGCTTACTAAGACTTTAAGTTTAGTTTTCATTTTCGCATCCATTCTGAAAGAAAAAATTAAGAGTTTAGTCACAGATACGCTTGATTAATATATTTGTTATACTAATCAAATTCCTGTTAACGCGGATTCTATCAACTGTTTTACACATTGAATAGTGTGTATCGATCATTATCGCGTTAGCTTTGTAAAGCCAGGGTTTTTTATATTCATTTAAATGATCATTCGATCTTTCTTAATTCACCCCGATGATTGTTTGGTGTTTTTATTAAATAATTTAATCAGGGTGGACGTTATAAATTTCCTTTTATTAAACCCTTTAATTTAATGGTTATGGTAAGTGAGCGTCTTAAAAAATCAGCGACTTCAGTAAAGAGTTATATTTATTCGTTTATTTTAAATTATTCTTGTTTCTGAAAGTTCTTTATATTATGAACTATTGAAATGTAATGGTTGAGTGTTGAGCCGTTGAGGTCAGGGGATGTGTAACAAACGTCCAACTGGGATCGCGACAAACCGTAACAAACCAATCCTAGATGACGGTAGATTCCTCTGATATTGTTGATAAATTAGGAAATCCGTATTCATTGTTACAATTTCGACTAGAATATATACCATTAAACGCTGTCTGTTTTGGCTCATATTTCTAACAATAGAAGCTTCAGGCATTCACGCCTTTGGGAGAGTTACATGCAAGAAAATCACAAGATTCTGGTTGTCGATGACGACATGCGTCTGCGCGCACTTTTAGAACGTTATCTGACAGAGCAGGGCTTCCAGGTGCGCAGCGTCGCGAATGCCGAGCAGATGGATCGCCTGCTGACCCGTGAATCCTTCCATCTGATGGTGCTGGATTTGATGTTGCCGGGTGAAGACGGTTTATCTATCTGCCGCCGCCTGCGCAGCCAGAGCAACCCGATGCCGATCATTATGGTGACGGCGAAAGGTGAAGAAGTTGACCGTATCGTCGGCCTGGAAATTGGCGCCGACGACTACATCCCTAAGCCATTCAACCCACGGGAACTGCTGGCGCGTATCCGTGCCGTGTTGCGCCGCCAGGCCAACGAGTTGCCGGGCGCCCCTTCTCAGGAAGAAGCGGTGATTTCGTTCGGTAAGTTCAAACTGAACCTTGGTACCCGCGAGATGTTCCGCGAAGACGAGCCTATGCCGCTGACCAGTGGCGAGTTCGCCGTCCTGAAAGCGCTGGTGAGCCATCCGCGTGAACCGCTGTCCCGTGACAAGCTGATGAATCTGGCTCGTGGCCGTGAATACAGTGCAATGGAGCGTTCTATCGACGTGCAGATTTCCCGTCTGCGCCGCATGGTAGAAGAAGATCCGGCGCATCCGCGTTATATCCAGACCGTCTGGGGTCTGGGCTACGTCTTCGTCCCGGACGGCAGTAAGGCATGAGACGAATACGCTTTTCACCGCGTAGCTCGTTTGCCCGAACACTGTTATTAATCGTCACCTTGCTGTTCGTCAGCCTGGTGACGACCTATCTGGTGGTGCTGAACTTCGCCATCTTACCGAGCCTGCAGCAGTTCAATAAGGTGCTGGCATACGAAGTCCGTATGCTGATGACCGACCGTTTGCAGCTGGAAGATGGCACATTGCTGGCAGTTCCACCGGCGTTTCGTCGCGAGATTTATCGCGAACTGGGCATCTCTCTCTATACCAACTCTGCGGCTGAGGAGAGTGGTCTGCGCTGGGCGCAGCACTACGAATTTCTGAGTCAGCAGATGGCCCAGCAGCTCGGCGGGCCGACTGACGTGCGTGTGGAAGTAAACAAAAACACGCCGGTGGTATGGCTGAAAACCTGGCTATCGCCTGACATCTGGGTACGCGTTCCTCTTACTGAAATCCATCAGGGTGATTTTTCTCCGCTGTTCCGCTATACGCTCGCGATTATGTTGCTGGCGATCGGCGGCGCATGGCTATTTATTCGTATTCAGAACCGACCCCTTGTGGAACTTGAGCACGCTGCGTTGCAGGTGGGTAAAGGGATTATCCCTCCGCCGCTGCGTGAATACGGCGCGTCTGAAGTCCGTTCGGTAACGCGAGCCTTCAACCAGATGGCTGCCGGTGTAAAACTGCTGGCCGATGACCGCACTTTACTGATGGCAGGTGTCAGCCATGATTTACGCACCCCGCTGACGCGCATCCGTTTAGCCACAGAAATGATGAGCGACGGCGATGGATATCTTGCAGAGTCGATCAATAAAGACATTGAAGAGTGCAATGCCATCATTGAGCAGTTTATCGATTATCTGCGCACCGGTCAGGAGATGCCTACCGAAATCACCGATCTTAACGGTATTTTGGGTGAAGTGATTGCGACGGAAAGTGGCTATGAGCGTGAGATTGACTCCGGTCTGGCGGACGGTGAATTGCTGGTGAATGCGCACCCGTTGTCCATAAAGCGTGCTGTGGTGAACATGGTAGTGAATGCTGCCCGCTACGGTGACGGCTGGATCAAAGTCAGCAGTGGCCGCGAGCTTCAGCGCGCATGGTTCCAGGTCGAAGACGATGGCCCGGGCATTGCTCCGGATCAGCTCAAGCATCTGTTCCAGCCATTTGTGCGTGGTGAAAGCGCCCGAACCACCAGCGGCACCGGGCTTGGACTGGCTATCGTCCAGCGTATTATTGATGCGCACTCGGGGACGTTAGATATCGGAAAAAGTGACCGGGGTGGGTTGAGGATAAGAGCTTATTTACCGTTACCGGTAGAGATGCTTAAAGCGGTGGCGGTACAACAGAAACCGGTTGGTTAAGGATGATATCCTTTTACATTGGTGTCACCGATCATTAGGCCAGAACATTAACACAGCCATCGCCAGCTATACCCTCTCCCGTCCTCCCCCTTCGCAGGGGGAGGAGCAAAGCAAACCTGCTCATCCTTCTTTAAAATAGTGGAATGGCGGGATTTTGCGGCAATAGCTGGCGTTGCTGAAACATAGCCGGAGTGCGGCACCTGAGTACGTGAGCCGCGTTTTAAGTCTTTCGACTCATAACATAATATTCCGCCGCTTCCTCCCGCCATCTCGGCGCCTCCACCACATCCCACGGATTCACCACGACCACACCCGTGTGCGAAAACACCGCGACATCATCTGTTACCAGCGACGCCTGATGGCTCAGGCATATCGCAGCAAGCTGCATATCGCGCTCTTTCATCGTCACGCCTGCCTGCTTTGATAAGGTCATCACGCGCGGATAGTGCAGGGCGCTGGCGGCGTCGAAGGGCAGCAGCCGTCCGGCGAAATCGTGATTGAGCATCTCCAGTAAGGCTTCATTAAGCGGAAACCTGGGCTGTTCATCGGGCAGGCCGTCGACCCAGGAGAAAAGTTCGGCGACGCCAAGGCTGGTAAGATACAGCTGGCTGGCATCCTGCGCGTCGAGCCACTGCAGAACGGTTTTATGCGGCTTGGGATTGATCATCGCAAGGATGATGGAGGTATTGAGGATGATCATTTTGGCGGAAGTTCCAGAGGATTGAGGCTCAGCATGGAGAAACGCTGGCGGAGCTGGCTGCCAAGGCCGAAATTGGGCGGGGTGCTGGTTAACGCCTGTTTCAGAATCAAACGCGCCTCTTCTTCCATCGAATGCCCTTTTTTGGCGGCGGCGATGCGCAGCAGATCTTTAATCTCGTCATCCAGATTGCGAACCGTGATAGTGGCCATAATCAGCTCCTGTGAAATCAATGCAAGCAGTGCTGTCATAGTGCGACGTGCAGAAATTTTTGCAATAAAAAAGGCGCGGGATCCGCGCCTGATAAGTGTGGGTAAGATTAACGCTGAGGGCCTGCGCTAACCAACGCCGCGCCGGCGGGCGTGTCCGTATATTTATCGAAGTTATCAATAAACAGCTGTGCCAGATGCTGCGCTTTTTCCTGCCACTGTTCGCGGCTGGCGTAGGTATTGCGCGGGTCAAGGATCTGCGGATCCACGCCGGGTAACGCGGTCGGTACAGCGAGATTAAACAGCGGCAGAGTGAAAGTCTCTGCGTCATCGATGGTGTCGTTGAGGATAGCATCAATGATAGCGCGGGTATTTTTGAGCGAAATGCGTTTGCCGGTGCCGTTCCAGCCGGTATTTACCAGATATGCCTGCGCGCCGACGGCTTCCATGCGCCTGACCAGCACTTCGGAGTATTGTGTTGGGTGCAGCATCAGGAACGCTGCGCCGAAACAGGCGGAGAAGGTCGGGGTCGGCTCGTTGACACCGCGCTCGGTGCCGGCCAGTTTGGCGGTAAAACCTGACAGGAAATGATACTGCGTCTGGGCAGCCGTCAGGCGGGAAACCGGTGGCAGAACGCCAAAGGCGTCGGCAGTCAGGAAGATCACTTTGCTGGCGTGACCCGCTTTCGAGACGGGCTTTACGATATTCTGAATGTGATAAATCGGATACGACACGCGGGTGTTTTCGGTTTTGCTGTTGTCATCGAAATCGATTTTGCCGTCTGCGCTGACCACGACGTTTTCCAGTAATGCATCCCGCTTAATCGCGCCAAAGATTTCTGGCTCGGCTTCTTGGCTGAGCTTGATGGTTTTAGCGTAGCAGCCGCCTTCGAAGTTGAAGACGCCGTCATCGTCCCAGCCATGCTCATCATCACCGATCAGCTGACGCTTTGGATCGGTTGAGAGCGTGGTTTTACCGGTGCCGGAAAGGCCAAAGAAGACCGCCACATCGCCTTTTTCACCGACGTTGGCTGAGCAGTGCATGGAGGCAATGCCCTGCAGCGGCAACAGGTAGTTCATCACGGCGAACATGCCTTTCTTCATTTCGCCGCCGTACCAAGAGCCGCCGATCAGCTGGATGCGCTCGGTCAGATTGAAGGCGATGAAGTTTTCTGAGTTTAGCCCCTGCTTCTGCCAGTCCGGATTGGTGCATTTCGCGCCGTTCATCACGATAAAGTCCGGCTCGAAATTCTCCAGTTCCTCGTTGGTCGGGCGGATAAACATGTTTTTCACGAAGTGCGCCTGCCAGGCCACTTCAGTAATAAAACGGACTTTCAGGCGGGAGTCTGCGTTTGCACCGCAAAATGCATCAATGATAAACAGCCGTTTGCCCGAAAGCTGTTTACCCACCAGCGCCTTCAGCGATGACCAGATTTCCTGTGACAGCGGTTTGTTATCATTTTTGCCTTTGCCCTGATCGGCCCACCAGACGGTGTCACGGGTGACGTCGTCGCGAACAATGTACTTATCTTTCGGCGAACGGCCGGTGAAAATGCCGGTGTCGACGTTCACTGCGCCCAGTTCTGTCACCTGCCCGCGCTCAAAACCTTCCAGACCCGGTGCGGTTTCCTCTTTGAAAAGGGTATCGTAATCAGGGTTATAGACGATTTGACTGCTTTGATGAATCCCGTAACGGGCGAGTGTTTCGGCGGTGATCCCGAGAGTGGTTGGCATTTCCCTGCTCCTTTCCTGCACATAGAACCCCAAAGGACGTAGGCCTTTAGGGATAAATTAGTTGTAATTGTAGGTATTTATCGCGCACGAACAGCGATAGCTATCAAAGATTAACGGGAGATGTGAATTTTTTTCTGGAAATGTGATGGAATACCAACAAATTGTGCAAGGACGTTATAAACAAGCAACAAAAAAGGGACTTTCAGCAGAAAGTCCCTTCGATTTAGTGAGTTAACGATCAGTGAACGTTATCATTTCCGGAGACAACGTTGCCGCTGGCTTTCAGTGTCGCCATATCCATCGCGTCAAATGCATAATCTGAACCGCAATAATCACAGTGCATCTCGATTTTGCCATCTTCTTCCAGCATTTCGAGAATTTCGTCATCAGGCAACGTCAGCAGTGCACCGGCGCAGCGTTCACGCGAACAGGTACAGCGGAAACACACGTCCTGCGGTTCGTACAGAGTGACTTCTTCCTGATGATACAGGCGATAAAGCACTTCATTGGCGGGCAGATTCAACAGCTCTTCGGCTTTGATGGTTGCGGTCAGTTGCGCCAGATGGCTGAATTCTTCCGGATCGGTCTCTTCAGCAGGCAGAACCTGTAACAGCATACCGCCGGTCGCTGGCTTGCCTTCCACTTCACCACTGCGGATGAAAATACGGGTTGGCAGCTGCTCGGACTGCATGAAATAGTTTTCCAGACACTCAGCCAGGTTCTCTCCTTCCAGACCGACAACGCCCTGATAACGTTCGCCAGCGGTCGGGGAAATGGTGATCACCATGTAGCCGTTGCCAATCATCTCTTTCAGCGAACTGCCTTCTTTGATTTCGCCTTGCAGACGCGCGAGGCCGCGCAGTTCCTGAAGGTTGTTACCGTTAATCACCGCCAGCTTCAGCGGGCCATCACCCTGCAATTGTACGGTGATGTCACCGTCGAATTTGAGCGTGGCGGTCAGCAGGCTGGTCGCGACCAGCATTTCGCCCAGCAGGTTACGGACATCTGCCGGATAGTCATGCCCGGCAACGATCTGCTGGAAAGTTTCGTGGAGTGAAACCAGTTCGCCGCGCACAGCGTGATGGTTGAACAGGTAACGGTGTAACTGGTCGTGATTAGACATAACGTTCTCTCTGTTTGGCGACGTTTATTCTGCGTCGCCATATTTAAATTTGATCAGGTTGCGGCGTTCCTTTTTATCCGGACGTCGGTCCGGATGGGGCATCGCATTCATTTTCCGTGCCTGAGAGATTTTCTCCCGGCTGGCAATGCTGGCCTCGGTTTCCTGATAAAGCGTTTGTGCTTCTTCCGCACTGCGGCGCTGAGTTGTCAGCCCTAGTACAATAATCGTTTTTGCCTCGGTTCCCTGACGCAGGGTAATTTCGGCATTCAGTTCCATCAGCTTGCTCGGTTTCCCGCGCTGGCCGTTGTAATGCACTTTACCGCCGTCAATCATCTCGCGCGCCAGCGCACGGGTCTTATAAAAACGAGCCGCCCATAGCCATTTATCGAGACGCACTGCGTTGTCGTCTTCTTCCTTTTTACCTTTCATCTTTCCCCCTGAAACGTGCCGGAACTACTGAGCCGGGCCTGTTATCGGGTGAATCGAAGGCAACAGGTCGCGGTAGTCATTGATCGAAGGATGTCCCTGAAATGACTTGTTCGCACCGCTTGAATCCGGATTCTCTATACCCAGACAATAGCGGATACCAAAGGTTTTTGCCGCATTCAGAATCGGCTCCCCGTCATCGACAAACAGCGTTCTCTCGGGCTGAAAGCCCGTTTGCTGCTGCACGGCAGCCCACAAACGTTGATCTTCCTTTGGATAACCAAATGTGTGGGTGGAAAGTAATAAATCAAGGTGCTTATCCAAACCCGTGTGCGCAATCTTCACTGACAGGCTGTGAGGATGCGCATTAGTCAGCAAGATTGTTTCGCGGCCACTTGCCCGCAGATGCTGTAAAAATGGCACCGTATCATCACGAAGTTTAGCATTTTTGCCGATGTTGGTGGTCATCTGGTAGATGTCCAGATCCAGCCGCTCGCTCCAGTAGTCAAAGCAATACCAGTTCATGGTGTGCTCGACGGCCAGGTATTCGTCATGAATTATCTGGCGGGCATTTTCCAGCGGGATAGCGCGTTGCAGGCTCAGCGCCTGAGGCACGTCCTGCAACCAGAACTGGCTATCGAAGGCCAGATCAAGCAGCGTACCGTCCATATCCAGCAAAACGGTATCGATATTGTTCCAGTCGAGATCAAGGGGCATGAAAACTCCATATCCTGCGAGTCTGTGCATGGCAGGAGAGAATAAACCTAAGCAGGGAAGGGCGTCAGAATAGCATAATCTCTCAGGGGGGCGCAGAGCCACCCTGAGTTTCAGCTCAGGGTATGCGTCGGTACGGGCATCATTGTGGGGTGAAAGCAGGCGTTATAATGCTGCTCAATGTCGTCGATACGGCGCTTATCTTTGATAAAACGGCGGATAAAGAGAACGGTATTGACCAGCAGAACCCCAAGCAGCAAAAACAGCAGCAGGCTGGTGCCCAGATAGCGCCAGAGTGTCGAAATATCTGGTTCACTGTGCAGCGATATATGGCGTGTGCCGTTGGCATCGATGCTGATACTGGTGATCACGCCCTGAGCGCTGAACGGCGTATGCAGCAGTTGGGTCGACAGGTGCTGCAACTGTTTCCACTGATCCTGCGGCGGATTACCGTACAATCCGACCGGCGGTACTGGCTGTTCCACCAGCTGACGGCCTTCATCATTACTGATAAGGAAGCCACCCGGAGGAGGGCTATTCAGGCTTTCTGCGGCGCGGCGGGTTTCCTGTATGAAGAAGGAAGACGTCGCGTTATTTACCAGCTCACTCAGCGATTGCGCGCTGACCGGTCGCAGCAGGACGTTGATCCCTTGTAACGAGCCCGCTTTCGCGCGTTTCACCAGCGAACTCCAGTTATTGGAATTCCCCAGATTCACCAGCGCATTTTTCAGGCGTACACATTCGTTGGTTTTGCTGCCGCACAGCGTGTCGGTTTTCAGCACGATATCGGCGAAATCATCGAGTAAAATCATGCCGGATTTCTCTATCGCGGTCGCCAGCTGCGGGTTGATGTTTTGCTCGAGATTTTCACCCGGATGCATCTGATTGTTCACGGTAGTTTGCAGCGCGGTGGCGGCATCAATAATTTCAGACTGCGGAACCGGCAGCGGTGCGGCGTTGTTCCAGTAAATCCCTGAACAGTCGAACGGCAGAAAACCCGAGGCGCTGCGGTTGGCCGCCGGTGGCACGTAGCACATGCCAGTACCCTGGACTTTTAACGTATCGCCGACGCGCAGTGCTGTTTTTTCCAGATCCTGCACACTGTTGACCTGTGCACTTTGCGCCCCCTGCAGCCACGCTATGCTAAGTTTCAGCGGCAAACCGAGAGGTACATACACCAACAGCATAAGCAGCAACAGGAAGGCGCTGGTCGCCAGCACCAGATTCTTTCCCCAAAGCTGGAGCGGGAATTTTTTGACTTCATCATGCAACGACAGATAGCTGCCCTGACGGACGACGTGGCTGTTCATATACAGCTCAATATCCGTAGGCTGGCCGAGGTCGCGGCCGATAAACGGTTGCCAGTGAGGTGGATAAATCAGGTCGACGGTGCCGAGCGAAATATTGCTGATATCCCCCTGCTTAGATTCGCCAAACAGTCCCCAGCGTTTAGGTAAGCCCCGCAGACAATGGATTTCTTTGCGGTTTTTACCTAAACGTTCGGAAATCACCCGCCAGCTGACCCATCCTGCGAGCACTGCTGCAAGAGTGAGTAACCACGGCAAAAATACTACCGGGCTGAGCAACGTAATAAACAGCAAAAGCAAAATACCGGAAACTGCCAGCGCCTCTTTTACACCGCTCGAGCGGGTAAGTGCGTGCTCTTCGCGTGTTTCACGGCGCACCTTTACCATCTCGATATGTTCGCTTTCTTCATGACGAATCGAGGCATTTTGCGGCTGGGAGGGAAGAACAGTTGAAACCGGTGCCGGACCTTCGTAAACGTGGTCCGCCAGCGTATGACCATTGAGGGAGATCACCAGAGGCATCGATTGCGTTTTAATCAGCTCAACCTGATTTTCCTGCGCTATGAATTGCTCCCAAAAGGGTGGCAGGTGAATTTCAGTCGCATCGAGAAAATAGCGTCCGCTGTTGGTGTCTTCGCTAGCCACGCCGTAGCGAGTGATGGCGCGCTTAAGGCTGTAAACGTGTTCACTTTTGGTGGTCAGGATGAGTTTATCGCGCAGGATAATCAGATTATTGCGGTGAGTGATCGGCGTTTGTCCCAGCCCTTCACTTTGTCGCAGATACCGTTCTACGGCGTCGCGCTCTTGTTGCGACAGTTTTCGCTGGCTGGGGGTAGGGAAATGTACAACGGACTCGTCGCGTTGGCGGCGTCGCAAGGCAAACCAAAAGAAACTTCCAGTGGCAATGATTGCGATACACAACAACACCAGTGTCACGACTACTGTGCTCATCCGATCCCCGTTCTGACGTGGGCGACTTACGTCAACTCTGTGAAAGTATTATACATAAATTGAAAAGACATAAACCTCATGCATGTTTTGCACGAACCTCATGCATGTTTTGCACGCTACCCTATTTTCTACAGGGTTTTCATTATTTGACTGATATTTATGCACTCGTGTTTTAATTATAAAAACACCACGTTAGAGAGTATCCGTAATTGTACTTTAATGGGTATCGGTATAATCCTATTTTGAATCGGTCTGGTTTTTGTTACAGCAAAAGTGTGACGTGAACATGGCAACGCGTTCTTTTTGCTCGATATCAGAGACAAAAATCCGGCGATTTGCACTGAACAGGCTGTTCTCAGGGTAACTTATACGCAGTAAAGATTGCGGTTCAGGCTCGCCTTAACGCACAATGTTTTCTGATAGCAATGTTCAATAATCCATATGAACCCATTACGACACCCGCAGTCAGGTGAATAAAAGTTGGGGATGAAATGACACAACACCTGCAAAAACCAAAAATTCTGAAGGTGGAAACCGTAGCGCGCTCGCGTTTATTCACCATCGAATCTGTAGATTTGGCGTTCAGTAATGGCGCGGAACGCGTCTACGAACGCATGCGTCCATCCGATCGCGAAGCGGTGATGATCGTGCCAGTCATTGGTGACGATCTGCTGCTGATCCACGAATATGCCGTTGGGATCGAAAGCTATGAACTGGGTTTTCCGAAGGGGCTGATCGACGCGGGCGAGAGTGTACTGGAGGCCGCTAACCGTGAGTTGATGGAAGAAGTTGGCTACGGCGCCGGGCATTTTGACGTGCTGGCAAAGCTGACGATGGCGCCCTCATATTTCTCCAGCCGCATGAACATTGTGATTGCGAAAGGGCTGTACCCGAAGAGTCTGGAAGGCGATGAGCCCGAGCCTTTACCACAAACCCGCTGGCCTATTGCGCGGATGATGGAATTGCTGCAACAGCCTGACTTCTGCGAAGCCCGTAACGTCAGCGCATTATTCCTGGCTCATGATTTCCTGACACGCAACACCCGCTGAACCCTGCGTTATCCTGGAAAAAATTGCCAATAAAAAAGCCGGTCATGCATTACGCAGACCGGCTTTTTTTATCGGGTTGAGTCAGGCGCTAAACGCCTGGCTCAAACTCTCATCAGAACAACTCATGTTCCTGACCGTTGTCCATGATAGTCGTTCCGACTTCATGCACCGCATGTTCCGTCGGCTGAGTCCCGTCAATGAAGTATTCCGGACGACTGCCACCGCCGCCGTCGGACAACTTCCCGGTGCTCTTATCGATAATCACGGTTACGATGCCCGGAGGCGGGGTCTGTTTCTCTTCAGGCACGCCTTCCAGCACGGCTTTCATGTAGTCATCCCACGCCGGTTGTGCGCTCTTCGCGCCGCCTTCTGCCCCGGAGATTTGATCTGGGATCACGCCGGAAGCGGTCGAACGACCGAGGTCACGGCGGTGATCGTCAAAACCAATCCAGACCGAGGTGACGACGTTCGGGCCATACCCGGAGAACCAGGCGTCTTTCGAACTGTTGGTTGTCCCGGTTTTGCCACCGATGTCGTGGCGCTTCAGATCACGACCCGCGCGCCAGCCTGTTCCCATCCAGCCAGGTTCGCCGAAGATGTTGGAGTTAAGCGCGTCACTGATCAGGAACGACAGCGGCGTGCTGATAACGTGAGGCGCGTACTGTTGCTCTGCATCCACCTGTGGAGAATTGGCCGGAACCTGTTCCAGCTGCGGCGTTGGAACGGCGTTATTGTTGTTGTTCACCGAGGTGGCAACGTTTTCCACGTTGTCATCAGACAACACTGCCGATTTTTGCGTATCGCCATAAATCACCGGAATATTACAGGTGCGGCAGGCGATTTTCGGTTTGGCTTCAAACAGAACCTCGCCGGATTCCGCCACAATTTTGGTGATGAAATACGGGTCAACCAGATAACCGCCGTTAGTCAGCGTCGCGTAACCGCGCACCACCTGTAACGGAGTGAACGATGCGGAACCCAGCGCCAGTGACTCGGAATGGACAATGTTGGCAGCCGGGAAGCCGAAGCGCTGCAGATACTCTGCCGCGTAATCCACGCCCATCGCACGCATCGCACGCACCATCACCACGTTCTTCGACTCACCCAGCCCCTGACGCAGGCGGATTGGGCCCGCATAGGTCGGTGGTGAGTTCTTCGGACGCCAGTCCTGGCCTGCACCCGGATCCCATCGGGTAATCGGCATGTCATTGAGGATAGTGGCCAGGGTCAGCCCTTTATCCATCGCGGCGGTGTACAGGAACGGTTTGATGTTCGAACCGAGTTGACGCACAGCCTGATTTGCACGGTTAAATTTGCTCTGATTGAAATCAAAACCACCGACCAGCGCTTCAATCGCGCCGTCGTTTTGATTCAGGGAGACGATGGCGGAGTTCACGTCAGGAACCTGTGCCAGCCACCAGACATCGCCCACTTTACGCACCCACACCTGTTGACCTGGCTGAACCACGTCAGAGACTTTCTTCGGTGTCGGGCCTTGTGCGTTGTCATTACGGTAAGGACGCGCCCAACGCATACCGCTGAACGGCAGGCTGATTACGGCGCGGTTAGACATCGTCGCCGTGGCCTGCGCGTCGTCAATCGAGGTAATGACCGCCGGGAACAGTGGCCCGTAGACCGGCAGCGTTTTCAGCGACTGGACGATTTTATTCTCATCCCACGCCGGTTCGCCCACTTTCCACATCTGATTCGACGGGCCGCGGTAACCGTGGCGCATATCGTAATTCAGCACGTTGGTACGCAGGGCTTCCTGCGCGGCCAGCTGGGTTTTCTTGGTGATAGTGGTGTGAACCATATAGCCGTCGTTATAGGCGTTATCACCATAACGTTTCACCATTTCCTGACGCACCATTTCTGTCAGGTACGGCGCGGAAAACTCAATGCGCGGGGCGTGATAATTCGCGACAACCGGCTCAGCACGCGCCTGATCGTACTGCTCCTGCGTGATGTATTTCTCATCCAGCATACGGGCCAGCACGGTATTGCGACGGGCAACAGAGCGGTCATGGGAATAAAGCGGGTTGAAAGTTGACGGTGCCTTAGGCAGACCCGCAATCACCGCCATTTCGCTGAGCGTCAGCTGACTCACGTCTTTTCCGAAGTAAACCTGCGCTGCGGCACCCACGCCATAGGCGCGATAACCGAGATAGATTTTATTCAGATAAAGCTCAAGGATTTCATCTTTGGTCATCATCTGCTCAATGCGGATGGCCAAAAATGCTTCCTTGATTTTACGGGTCAGCGTGCGCTCAGGACTTAAGAAGAAGTTACGCGCCAGCTGCTGAGTGATGGTGCTCGCACCCTGTGAGGCGTGGCCTGACATCAGCGCAACGGATGCCGCACGGAAGATACCGATCGGATCCACACCGTGATGCTCATAAAAACGGCTGTCTTCTGTCGCGATAAACGCATGCACCATTTCCGGAGGGATCTGGTCGAGTTTCAGCGGGATACGGCGCTTCTCACCGTACTGGGCGATAAGATCGCCTTCGGCACTGAAGACCTGCATGGGTGTTTGCAAGCGCACGTCTTTGAGCGTGGCAACATCGGGTAGCTGTGGCTCGATATATTTATACAAACCGAAGATCGAGGCCGCTCCCAGCAAAATGCAACACACTGCAAGAATCAATAAATACTTTACGAACTTCACCTGAGATTTCCCATTTAGTGTCAATTGGGCAGTTTATAAACAACCGCGCGGTAGTATAAAGGCAAGCCTGCAACATGGATACGTACTTTTATTTACTTGACGATATGGAGATTGGGCGAAAATGCGACTACAAGCATGGCAGGTAGGTCTGGATATTCAAGCCGGTTTTGCCCGTGCGATCGCCGTACAAAGGCGGCGTCATGGCTGGCAATTACGTCACTGGTGGCAGCATCCGCTGCCTGACTTCACGTTGCGGGAGGGGATATTACATGAGACCGCGCCGCTGATCGCCATTTTATCATTCTGGCGCAAAACCTTACCGGCCACGTTGTCACTGAGAATCAGCCTGCCTGCACAGCGCATCATGCAGCAACGCATGGTGGCACCAGATGCGCGGCTGCAGGATCCCGCCCGCAGTGCCTTTATCTTTAGTCATGCGGCGAAACAATTTCCTCTGGGCGTTGAACATCTGGTGATGGATTACCGTGCAGACCCGTGCGGAGATAATCAGGTCGTGGTCACTGCCGCACGGCAGCAGGAGATAGCGCAGTGGATGGGGTGCCTTGCGCAGGCGCAGCTTTTTCCTGAGGTTATCGAACTGGCGCCTTGCGCACTTCAGGTTGCGGCTCACGCGGCCCGGCTTCCCGGCGATGCGCTGCTGATTCATCCGCTCGACGATGCCATTCTTTGGGCTTCGCCGCATAGCCTGCCGTTCCAGTTCGGTCTGTTAGAAAGCACGCAAGCACTGGCGGATGCATCTCTTCCTGATGTCATCCGTTCGCAGTATCGTGCCGGAGCGCTGTGTGCCAGAGCAGGTTATTACAGCGGCGAAAATCCTCCTTCCGGAATGCAATGCTGGTCGCCGCTCAGTGCGATCAGTCAGTTATCCGCCCCTTTACCTGCCAACCCCGGCGACTTCGCCCCTGCCGTTGGGCTGGCGCTAAGACCTATGGATTGCTGATGCTACAGGTCAACTTATTGCCCTGGCGCAAGGTACATCGGCAGCAACGGCTGCGTTTCTGGCTGACCGTTTCAGTGTGTTTTCCGGCGTTGCTGCTGGTGAGTTTACTGGGTTGTGCTGTTTTTCTGGCTCAGCAACGGACCCTTTTACAACAGCACCTTGCTGCACTGAAACTCGCTTCTCAGGCACTTTCTATGCAACAAAAGCGGGTGGAGACGGCGTCGGCACAGGTAAAAATACTCCTGGCGCAGCGTTTGATTAGCCAGCAGCGGGCGCAGCGGAGCAGGAACTTCCTGCAAATACTGACGTTACTGGCAGAAAAAATTCCAGAGGAGGTCCGGCTGAACGAACTGGTTGAACTTCAGAACCAGCTGACGCTCAACGGCGAAGGGCGGTTTTATCACGACATTCTGGCTTTTCGCGACACCCTGGCGGCAAGTGACTTACTCGGGGATGTCACTCTGAACGATGTACGTCAGCAATCCGGTGTGATGCTGAGTTTTGTGCTGAAGATGCAGTTGCGTCAGCCACCTGAACAGGGAGCGTTGCCATGAATAATCCATTTTTGCAGCGGCTTGAGCCGCTGATGCAAAAACCGGGCTGGCAGCTGGCTACTATGCTGGCGGGCGTGATGACGCTTATCGCGCTGGTAATATATCAATGGCTTTTCCGGAGTATCTGGCTGCAACAGACAGAGCTGGAGCAGCAGATAAATGAGATCCGCCAGGTAGTGACTCATGCGCAGGTGGCCTTACTGCGCGGAGCGCCGCTGTCGCGTTTACAGCATCTGCTGAAAGAAAATGCAGTGGTCGAAAATGACATTCTGCCGCTGGACAAGCTATTTGCGCCGCCGCTGAAGGCTTCGCAGGCCGCGCTGGTTCGCTGGTCGCCCGCACCTGACCGGCAAGGCGAACTTCAGCTGCTGGGTTCTTTTGGCGCACTGATGCATTTTCTCCAGGCATTGCAGCAGCGCCAGTGGCATCCGGCGTTCAGCGAGCTCAATTTTCATGTCACTGAAAACGGCCTCGCGGTTTCTCTTTTGCTGACCCAAACAAACGAAGCTGCTGACGGCAATGAAGTCACTATCCCGGTGCGTGATCCTTTTGCTCCCCTGCAATCCCAATCCTGCAGCGGTGAAACCCTGGCTCCCGCGTGGAGTCTGGGCGGCATTACGCAGGCCGAAGGCCAACAGTTTGGCTGGTTGCTGTTGCCAGATGGCCGTTGGAACAAAGTCGAAACAGGCACGCAGATTGGCACGCCGCTGTGGACGGTCGCAATACTGGATGCCTCACAGGTAGAACTCAGCATCAACGATGCCCGCTGCGGCGAACAACGCCAGACCCTCCGGTTTGGTCACCCGAGCACTTCTCCAGGGAAAGGAAAACAATGAAACACGTTTATCTGGCCGCTCTGTGGCTGCCGTTTTTCTTATATTTCAGCGCCAGCAAGGCGGCCGCGCTTTCGTCGGTGTCTCTGGAATTTCAAACCGCGCCGATCGAAATGGTCTTGCAGGCCCTGGCCGATGCGCGGCAGCTTAATCTGATTACCGCGCCCGGTGTGGAAGGGCAAATCAGCGTAAAACTTAAAGAAGTGCCGTGGCAGCAGGCGCTCGACATTATCCTGCGCATGAATCATCTCACCAGCGAGCTTGAAGGAAATGTTCTGCTGGTCTCACCGGCATTGGACCCGCTTGCTCGCCAGCAGCAGATCAAAGAGGCTGAAGAACAGCAGGCTGACCAGCGGCCGATCGTCAGCCTGACCTTTCCGCTTCAATATGCCGATGCCAAAGAAACGGCGCTGAGCCTGAATGCACAAAAAGGCACGCTGTTATCTGTTAAAGGCAATGCGTCCGCGGATAGCCGCACCAATACTCTTTTATTGCGCGACACGCAGGAGGCGCTGGATATCGTCACACCGTGGATAAAAGAGTTAGATCTGCCGCTGCAACAGGTACAGCTGGCTGCACACATCGTGACAATGAACAGCGAAAGCCTGCGGGAATTAGGCGTGCGCTGGGGTTTCACCGGCGATGAACCTATTACTAAAGCCGTGCGCATGAACAATTTCAGTATGGGAATGCCGGTGGAAAACCCGATATTAACTGCGGGGTTTAATCTGGCACATATCAGCGGACGGATTTTAGATCTGGAGCTGACCGCGCTGGAGCAGGAAGACAAAGTCGATATTATCGCCAGCCCGCGCCTGCTGACGGCGCACATGCAAACCGCCAGCATCAAGCAGGGCACCGAGATTCCCTATCAGGTGTCCAGCGGGGCGAGCGGCAGCACGTCCATCGAATTTAAAGAAGCGGTGCTCGGAATGGAAGTGACGCCAAAGATTCAGCGCGACGGGCGCATTCAGATGGCCTTGCAAATAAGCCAGAATATGCCGGGGCGCAGTATCAAACAGTCCGAGGGCGAAGCGCTGGCGATCGACAAACAGGAAATCAAAACGCAGGTCACGGTCAAAGATGGCGAAACTATCGTGCTGGGCGGAATTTTCCAGCGCAAAAACCAGAAGACCGACACTAAAGTCCCGGTAATCGGCGATATTCCGGTGGTCGGTTCCTTGTTCAAACACCAGTATATGAATGAACAGCGACGCGAGTTGGTGATTTTCATCACTCCGACCTTAATCCGCGCCCAATAAACGGGGATTTAGTGCTAACCTAAATCGCACGATCACGTTGAGCACATGCAACTTTTTGTGTCGTGAGAGGCTTCTGAGTTTGACGCTGCGGTCGATTTAGCTTACAAGGGTTACCGAATTGAGCACCGTGATCTTTTTTTACTGCAGACACGCCGATAAAAACGTACGTTTTCCCTCCTGCGGCGTGCAATGTGATTTATTCGGTTGCCAAACTACCAAGAGTGTTGAGATAATTTTTTTCTGATCTCGCACTATCGCTCATGAGGTTTCAGTTTAGGTCCCGCCGCTAATTTGATTGGCGGGGCGGGTTATCATCAACGAAATAGTCTTAGTAATACCGAAAAACATGGCAGAGAAACGCAATATCTTTCTGGTTGGGCCTATGGGTGCCGGCAAAAGCACTATTGGTCGACAGTTAGCTCAGCAACTCAATATGGAGTTTTTCGACTCCGATCACGAAATTGAGCGACGTACCGGAGCTGATGTGGGCTGGGTATTTGATTTAGAAGGCGAAGACGGATTCCGCGACCGCGAAGAAAAAGTGATCAACGAACTGACCGAAAAACAAGGCATCGTTCTGGCAACTGGCGGGGGTTCCGTTAAATCACGTGAAACCCGTAACCGTTTGTCAGCGCGTGGCGTTGTCGTCTATCTTGAAACTACCATCGAAAAACAACTGGCGCGTACACAACGCGACAAAAAACGTCCATTATTACAAGTGAGTGCTCCGCCGCGTGAAGTGCTTGAAGCACTGGCGAGAGAACGCAATCCTTTGTATGAAGAGATTGCCGACGTCACTATTCGTACCGATGATCAAAGTGCCAAAGTCGTTGCCAACCAGATTATCAACATGCTGGAAAGTAACTGATTATTGGTTTCTATCATTGCCTGAGGGTGTCAGTTAAAGAAGGTCACAGAGCACGACATGGAGAGGATTACCGTAACGTTAGGGGAACGTAGCTACCCCATTACGATTGCTGCCGGATTGTTCCACGATCCGGCTTCTTTTATGCCGGTAAAGGCAGGCGATCAGGTCATGATAGTGACCAACGAAACCCTCGCTCCTCTCTATCTGGACGCAATCCGTTCAGTGCTGGAGCAGGCAGGCGTTCGTGTTGATCAGGTGATTCTGCCTGATGGTGAACAATACAAATCCCTGACTGTTCTAAATGACGTGTTCTCCGCGCTGCTTCAAAAGCCGCACGGACGTGATACCACGCTTGTCGCCCTTGGCGGCGGCGTCGTCGGTGATTTAACCGGCTTCGCTGCGGCCAGTTATCAACGCGGTGTGCGCTTTGTACAGGTGCCTACCACGTTGCTCTCTCAGGTCGATTCCTCCGTTGGCGGTAAAACGGCGGTGAACCATCCCCTCGGAAAAAACATGATCGGCGCGTTCTATCAGCCTGCGTCGGTGGTGGTTGATCTCGACTGTCTGCGCACTTTACCTGCCCGTGAAATGTCATCGGGACTGGCGGAAGTGATCAAATACGGCATTATTTTGGATGCCGACTTCTTTGTATGGCTTGAAGACAACATGGATGCCCTGCTGGCGCTGGATATGAATGCGCTGGCTTATTGCATCCGTCGTTGCTGCGAGCTGAAAGCGGAGGTGGTAGCAGCCGATGAACGTGAAAACGGCATGCGCGCCTTACTGAATCTGGGCCATACTTATGGCCATGCTATTGAAGCAGAAATGGGTTATGGCAACTGGCTGCACGGTGAAGCCGTGTCCGCCGGGATGATGATGGCGTGTTATACCGCCCATCGCCTTGGTCAGTTCGGTCTGGGTGATATCGCCCGGGTGAAAACTTTACTCGCGCGCGCGGGCTTGCCGGTGACGGGGCCGCAGGTCATGAAAGCCGAAGCCTATTTGCCGCACATGATGCGTGATAAGAAAGTACTGGCTGGCGAACTGCGTCTGGTTTTACCCAAAGCAATTGGACAGTCCGAAGTACGCTCCGGCGTATCGCATGAAATGGTGCTGGCTTCGATTGAAGATTGCCGTTAAAACTGTGGCCACTTTTTTGGCCAGATAACGACCGATTTCACCCATGCCAGCAAAGCGTTATATTTTTTAGTCAGGATAGTTGCTCCGCGTGAAGCCTGTTACGGGCTTTTAGCCGGGTTGGAGGTTTTAGATGGATGATTTAACACCGGAAGACGATCTCAAGCCAGATACCAGCGATCGCCGCCCACCGCGCGCGCGCAAACCGTCTCCTTCCCTACCCAAGGTTCCTGTTAACCGTCAGTACGTGATGATTGGCATCGGGATTGTGGTGTTGGTTCTGCTGATTGTCGGCATCGGCTCCGCCATGAAGTCCCCGACATCGAATCAGGCCACTCAGCAAAACAACGGTCCAAAAGATATCAGTCTTGCGGGTAATGACGCTGCTGCACCGGCTCAGCCTTCTGCACAAGCGCAGGCCAATACCGCACAGGCCGTCAATGGACAGCAGCCACAAAGCATTGGTTTACCGCCCGTGTCTTCAACGCCTACCGAAGCGCAGCCTTTGCCAGACAATGGCCAGAAAGAACGCGTGGATCTGCCTGGTGACATGAGCGACGCTTTATCTTCCCAGCAGAATCAGGTGGATGGCGTAGCGCAAGGCAATATGGATCAGGGTGCTGCGACCAGTGGTGCTGCACAATCTCTGACTTCATTACCGACCGCTGCGGCGACTGTCAACGGTTCAGCGCGCACGCAGACGCCTGGCGTTTCCCAGCCGCAAGCCACGCATACCCGTCCGGCGCAAACGGCACGTAATCAGCAGTCAGCCCATACGGCGAAGCCGGTTGAGCACAAACCTGCGGCGACCGCCTCGCAAACGGCGAAAACTCAGGCGACCAAATCTCAGGCAGCCTCTGTACCTGCCGTTTCTGCGCCGGTAGCCTCAGGCAGCGCATTAGCCATTAAGTCTGCGCCTGGGTCACACTTCACCCTGCAATTAAGCGGTGCTTCGCAGTCCAACACACTGAACGCATTTGCCAAACAGTCCGGCCTGAAAAACTATCTGGTTTATCAGACCGCACGCGACGGGAAGCCGTGGTTTGTGTTGGTGAGCGGTAACTACGCGTCTTCTGCGGAAGCCAAACGTGCTATTGCCAGCCTGCCTGCGGAAGTTCAGGCGAAAAAACCGTGGGTTAAACCTGTACATCAGGTACAGCAAGACCTGAAAAAATGAATCTGATCTCAACGCGATTTGCTGTCTAAAAACAGGATACAATCCGCGGCTGTGAATTGTATAAGTAGCTAACTGACGGCATGAAGAAGAACCGCGCGTTTTTGAAGTGGGCTGGCGGCAAATACCCGCTGATTGATGACATTAAACGTCATCTTCCGGCGGGAGATTGTTTGATCGAGCCTTTTGTTGGCGCGGGCTCAGTGTTTTTGAATACTGAGTATGACGCTTACATTCTGGCGGATATCAACAACGACCTGATTAATCTCTACGATATCGTGAAAACACGCACCGATGAATTTGTGCGTGATGCCCGTGTGCTTTTCACGCCAGAGTTTAATGATGCAGATCGTTTTTACGTCCTGAGGGCTGAGTTTAATGCCAGCAGCGATCCTTATCGTCGTTCGGTACTTTTCCTCTATCTGAACCGCCATTGTTACAACGGCCTGTGTCGTTATAATCTCAGTGGGGCGTTTAACGTGCCTTTTGGCCGTTATAAAAAACCGTATTTCCCGGAAGAAGAACTCTACTGGTTTGCTGAAAAAGCCAAAAATGCTCTGTTTGTTTGTGAGCATTATGAGGAAACGTTGCTCAAAGCGAAGGCCGGTTCGGTGGTGTATTGCGACCCACCTTATGCGCCCCTCTCTGCAACCGCGAATTTTACGGCGTACCACACCAACAGCTTTAGCATGGACGATCAGCGCAAACTGGCGCGTCTGGCGCACCAGCTCTCCAGTGAGAATGCGGTGCCGGTGCTGATCTCCAATCATGAAACACCCCTGACGCTGGAATGGTATGCAGAGGCGGAACTGCATCGCGTATCCGCCCGGCGTACTATCAGCAGCAATATTGCCCTGCGCAGCAAGGTGAATGAACTTTTAGCGCTCTATCGCTGATTGCCGGTTTGCGCCGCAGTCAACAGGTAACCTTATCGTTTGGAGAAGCGGATGAAACAGTTTTTGATTGCCCCGTCCATTCTGTCGGCTGACTTTGCCCGTCTGGGTGAAGATACGGCGAAAGCACTGGCCGCTGGCGGCGACGTGGTTCATTACGATGTGATGGATAACCACTACGTCCCGAATTTAACGATGGGGCCTGCCATCCTCAAAGCGTTGCGCGATTACGGCATTACCGCGCCGATCGATGTTCATCTGATGGCCAAACCGGTGGATCGCCTGATACCTGATTTTGCCGAGGCGGGCGCGACCTATATCTCTTTCCATCCTGAAGCCTCCGAACACGTTGACCGAACGCTGCAACTGATTAAAAGCCACGGTTGTAAAGCCGGGCTGGTTTTCAATCCGGCCACGTCGCTGAGCTATCTCGATTACGTGATGGATAAGCTGGATGTGATCCTGTTGATGTCGGTGAACCCCGGCTTTGGCGGACAATCGTTTATTCCGGGCACGTACGATAAGCTGCGTCAGGTGCGCAAACTGATCGACGACAGCGGCTATGATATTCGTCTGGAAGTCGACGGCGGCGTGAAAGCTGAAAACATCCGTGAGATCGCAGCCGCAGGCGCAGACATGTTTGTCGCCGGTTCTGCCATCTTCAACCAGCCGGATTACCGCACCGTGATCGACCATATGCGCAGCGAACTGGCGCAGGTGTCACATGACTGAGACTCTGACCGCGCGTGGTGTGGCATTTGATTTAGACGGCACGCTGGTCGACAGCGCGCCAGGTCTGGCGGACGCCGTGGACATGGCGCTGCGTGATTTTGATTTACCTCCTGCTGGCGTTGAACGCATCAGCACCTGGATTGGCAACGGCGCAGACATTATGGTCGAACGCGCCGTACGCTGGGCCGAAGGTGATACGTCACCTGCGTTTTTGAAAAAAATTCGCGACAAGTTCGATCACTACTATGCCGTGACGGCCGCTTCCGGCAGCCGTCTCTATCCGCAGGTAAAAGAAACGCTGGCTGCCCTTGCCGCGCAGGGCTTACCTTTGGGTCTGGTGACCAATAAACCGACGCCGTTTATCGCGCCTCTGTTGGAGTCACTGGGCATCGGCAACTATTTCACACTGGTGTTGGGCGGTGATGATGTCGTGGCGAAGAAACCGCATCCGGCGCCGCTGTATCTGATGCTGGGTACGCTGGGCTTACGCGCCAGCGAGTTGGTGTTTGTTGGCGATTCCCGCAATGACATTCAGGCGGCGCAGGCGGCGGGTTGCCCTTGTGTCGGTATGACTTACGGATATAACTACGGTGAAACCATCGCGCTGAGTAAACCCGATCGCGTTCTGGAACATTTTGCCGACCTTTTGCCCGCTTTGGGGCTGTCATCTTTACAAGATCAGGAAGCATAAAATGAGTAAACCCATCGTATTTAGTGGCGCACAGCCCTCCGGCGAATTGACCATTGGCAACTACATGGGTGCGCTGCGTCAGTGGGTCAAAATGCAGGATGATTACGAATGCATTTACTGCATCGTCGATTTGCACGCGATCACCGTACGTCAGGATCCGGTGAAACTGCGCAAAGCAACGCTCGACACACTGGCGCTGTATCTGGCTATCGGCATCGATCCGAAGAAAAGTACTATCTTCGTGCAGTCTCATGTTCCTGAACATACACAGCTGAGCTGGGCGCTGAACTGCTACACCTATTTCGGCGAGCTGGGCCGCATGACGCAGTTCAAAGACAAGTCAGCGCGCTACGAAACCTCTAACAGCGAAAGCATTACTGCGGGTCTGTTTGATTATCCGGTGCTGATGGCGGCGGATATCCTGCTGTACCAAACTAACCAGGTGCCGGTCGGTGAAGATCAGAAGCAGCATCTGGAGCTGAGCCGCGATATCGCCAGCCGCTTCAATGCGCTGTACGGTGATGTATTCACCGTGCCTGAACCGTTCATTCCAAAATCCGGTGCGCGCGTGATGTCGTTGCAGGAACCGACCAAGAAGATGTCTAAGTCGGATGACAACCGCAAAAACGTGATAGGGCTGTTGGAAGATCCGAAAGCGGTGACCAAAAAAATCAAAAGCGCGATGACCGACTCCGAAGAGCCGCCAGTCATTCGTTACGATGTGAAGAATAAACCGGGTGTATCGAACCTGCTGGATATTCTGTCCGGCGTGACCGGCCAGACCATCGCCGAACTGGAAGCGCAGTTCGAAGGCCAGATGTATGGTCACCTGAAAGGGGCAGTTGCCGAAGCCGTATCCGGCATGCTGACTGAAGTGCAGGAACGTTATAACCGTTTCCGCAGCGACGAAGTATTGCTGCAACAGATCATGCAAGAGGGCGCAGAAAAAGCCCGCGCACGTGCCAGCGTCACGCTGAAAAAAGCCTATGAAGCGATTGGTTTTGTGACGCTGCCGTAATTTGTCATTTTGTTATGAATCTGAAAACCACGTCTCCGGACGTGGTTTTTTGCTTTCTGACCTGCAAACGCCAGGTTACGAACCGGCGCTGAAGTTATAGGTAAACGTGGCGTTATAGCGCCAGTCGCGTGAGTTGCTATCGACCGGCAGATCGCCAATTGGACGTGCCACTTCTACCGACAACGTATAGTGACGGTTATCGCCAAACATCACGCCGATGGCATACGACGACAGATTTTGCTTCGGTAATCCCTGCTGATTAAATTCGGTATGTGCCGCATCAACTACCGTGTAAGGCTGAATGGTTTTGAGCCATTCGCCCTGATCCAGACTGTGGATGTAGCGCATTTCGACCTGTCCGCCAACGCCATAATCGCCCTGGGCATCGCTGTCCGGGTACCCCCGCCCGTAATGCAGTGCGCCGAAATTCACCCGTTCAGGTTCCGGTAAATCATTATCTGACCAGTCACCTTCCACGGATGTACTGAGGCGCCATTTCTTGTCGAACAGGTAGGCAGCATCGCCGTTAAATTTCCAGCGGGTAAACGTCAGATCGGCATTGGGCGTGCTGTTGGTCGCGCCGAGTCCGTCCATCCCTTGGCGTACATTAAATTTGGTATTCCAGTAAGCCTGATCGTATTCGTGATACCCAGTCAGAGACACTTCTGCCGCCGGATAGCGTATCCGCTGATTGATGCCCGGCAATTGCACCTGGCGGTCGCCGCGTCGCGCCACTAAATCGTAATCATATTTTTTATCGAGATAATCCAGTTCGCCGCTGACCGTCCACTGCTGTTTGCGCGTCAGCTTGAGTGGATAACTGAACACCACGCCGCCGTTGTACTGCGTCTGTGTATTCTGCGACCCGACGGTAATGCCATCGGGCAACGAAAGTATAGTGTTGTAATCCTTATCTTTCTGTTTGTAATAGCTGCCTTTGAGCTGCATCAGCAGGCCGTCGTCGCCGAGATATTGTTGATAGTTCAGCCCGGCATAGGTTTTGCGGGTATCGCCTTCCAGTGGGATGAGTGTCGCGATGCCGAGCTGTTCGCCATAGGCGCTCAGGCCGCTCAGTGTAGCGTTGACCACCGCAGAGCTGTCGCCTTTGCGGGTATCGACAGCGGTGGCGATGTTCCAGTTACGCGGCCGCAGTGCCTGCACGTTCAGCGTCGTTGCGCCGTAAATATTATTGGGATTGTTGGCCGACGCCGTGACTTTTGTGTCCGGCGTGCGACTCATCAGAATGGTATAGCGCTCGAACGTATTCTGCGTCAGCGGCTTTTCCGCCATGATGTGCTGCGATAATTTACTTAGCCAGCGGCCGACCTGCTGATTGTCACTGTGGATCTGCGTGCCGGAAATATACCCTTCGACCAGCCCGATTTTCACCACGCCGTCCTGAAAATTGTCCGCCGGTAAATAGGCGTAAGAGAGCACAAACCCGTCGCGGTGATAACGCTGGGTGATCGTATCCGTCGCCGCCAGCAGGGAAGATAAGGGCACTTTCTTGCCGAAATATTGGCTAAAAGGTGCGGCCAGTGAATCCAGCGGATATTCGGTACCGCCAACAAACTGAATATGCTTCACGTCGATAAGCGTCTGCGGCGTCAGGTCAGAAAACGTTTTTTGCGCCGGTAAATTGATTTTTTGCGATTTAGCCGGTGGCTGGGAAATCGGCGAAGCCAGTTTGGCCGGATTATTCGGGTCGATTAAAGTGGGGAACATGTCTGCCGAACTGTAACCAATGGCAGAACCCAATAAAGCCACTATGCAGGATTTTATTCTCATAAACATTCCTTTGAGCGCACAGGCAAATGTGGGAATTCAGCGATCGTTGGCCCGCTCCCGAATGCGCCGGAAGCGGGCTTTTACTGCTTCTTTTAATGCTAAATAACTACTGCGGTTTGTTCAGCTTCAGCCCCAGACCGCTGGTCAGCCCGCCAACGGTGGTGCCGACACCGGCGATGAGACCGCCTGACTGAGAGACAGATGCGCCCGCACCCGCCGAGATACCGCCGGAATTGCTGGCGGTGGTTGTCGTCGTGCTGCTGGCCGGAACCAGAATCGTGCCAGTTTTAGACACGGCTTGTCCGGTGTCGGTGACTGCAGTGCCCAGCCCGGCAAGCGCCGGTGTGCTGGTTGAAAGCTGCGTACCGGCTGAGCTGACGGTGCCGCCAACTTGATTTAGCAAGCCATTAACTGGCGCGCCCAGCCCCGTCGCGCCTCCGACAGTTTGGGTGGTGTTCTGTACCTGTGCGACAACAGGCGTGACAATCCCCGTCGCCCCTGTGGTTACGCCCGAAAGCGCACCACTTTGCACATTCTGCGCCAGCCCGTTACCGGTGTTAGTCACCAGCGTACCGACATTATTCACCAGGCCACCGGTTGCACCGGTCACGCCGCTGAGCGGAGTTCCGGCAGTATTCGTCGCCAGTGACGTGCCAAGACCTGACACGCCGGTGCCTAAATCAGCCACGGCTTTCGGTACGCCCGCTACGGTGGTGCCGATAGCATTCGGATTGGTACCCAGCTGGCCGATGCCGTTTTGTACGCCACTGCCGACGTCAGTGACAGCTTTGCCGGTGCTATCGATAATGGTGACAACGCCGGTGCCCGCGACCGGAATATTACCGATCGGCGTCTGGCTGGCGATGCTGCTGACCTGGGTGCCAAGGCCGCTGACCGCGCCGCCCGCGTTACTCAGGATGGTGCCAGTGGCGAGCGTGGTGGATGGCGTTCCACCCGTTCCGCTGCCCGTCCCTGTTCCTGTTCCCGTTCCATTTCCCGTCCCTGTGCCACCACCGGTTCCATTTCCTGCGGTAGTGTCACCGCCGGTTGTGGTTGTTCCTGTGCCTGTTCCTGTTCCGGTCGTTCCGTTGCCCGCCGTCGTCGTTCCGTCACTGCCTGAAGTGGTTCCATCGCCGGACGTCGCAGAACCGGTGGTGGACGTTTTTGCCGTATGAGAAGAACCGCCGCCACCGCTGCCACTACAGGCAGCCAGAGACAGGGCGATCAAGATTGCGAGCGCAACCTTGTTAACATGACCAACATGAATGGTATGGCGCATGATTTGACCCTCCACGGGGGTATACGCCACAGTTGGCGTAAATAAAGCTTAAGACGAAGATTCTTAATATTCCATTTGTGTGGGGTGATTATTTTGCAATCAGATCGTAACGTTCGCAAAATCAGGAATTATATTCTGTTATAAGAATTTTCTGATAAAGGAGGGTATGGAAGTGAGATGAATTTCACTTCCATGAATTGATTAGAAAAATAACTCGAGTTTTGCAGAGATATCCAGGGATTACTGCGGCGTTTTACTGGCAAACCAGTTCAGTTTTTCCCGCAGACTGACCACACTGCCGACGATGATCAGGCTCGGGCTTTGCACCTGTGTTGCCAGATGGCTCAGCTCAGTCAGCACGCCGGTGACGACCCGCTGCGCCTGGCTGGTGCCGTTTTCCACCAGTGCGACAGGCGTTTCTGCTGGCAGACCGTTTTCCAGCAAGCGGTGCTGAATCTCTCCCGCCTGCGTCAGTCCCATATAAAACACCAGTGTCTGCTGGCCTTGCGCCAGACAAGCCCAGTCGAGAGCACCGTCCTGCTTAGCATGACCGGTGATCAGCCGGACGCTCTGTGCGTGAGCGCGATGGGTCAGCGGAATGCCGCTGTAGGCGGAACAGCCCGACGCTGCCGTAATGCCCGGCACGACGGAAAACGCGATACCGGCTGCTTTCAGCGCTTCCAGCTCTTCGCCGCCACGGCCAAAAATAAACGGATCGCCACCTTTCAGCCTGACCACGCGTTTACCCATCTGCGCCTGTTCCAGCAAGATTTCGTTAATACGTTCCTGCGCAACGCAATGATGCCCGGCGCGTTTTCCAACGAAAATCCGTTCGGCGTCGCGACGTACCAGATTCAGCACGGCATCGGAGACCAGCCGGTCATACACCACCACGTCGGCCAGCTGCATCTGCTGCAAACCTTTCAGCGTCAGCAAACCGGCATCGCCCGGCCCGGCGCCGACCAGAACCACTTCGCCGTGTTTATCCACCGGTTCGCTGAACAGTTCTTCGAGATATTGCTCGCTCTGTGCGTCGTCATTATTCGCCAGCGACTGCGCCAGACGATGATGATTAAACAGCTTTTCCCACCAGCGGCGGCGTTCCGACATGTCGCTGAAATGCGTTTTGACCCGCGCCCGCAATCCGCCTGCTACCTGCGCCAGTTTGCCCAGATGTTGCGGCAAAATGGACTCCAGACGCTCGCGCAACAGACGTGCCAGCACCGGTGCATTGCCGCCGGAGGAGACGGCGATCATCAGCGGCGAACGGTCGATGATCGACGGCATGATCACGCTGGCGCTTTCCGGTGCATCCACCACATTACAAAATACGCGGCGATGCTCGGCGGCTTCGCTGACTTCCAGATTGACTAAATCGGAATCGGTAGCGGCCACCACCAGCCATTTCTCATCCACCAGCAGCGGAGAGAATTCGCCTTTCAGCAGGCGGACTTTGCCTTCATCTGCCCATATCTGAAACTGCGGCGTGAAGCTGAGGGCGTTGACCGTCAGTTTTGCGCCTGCGTCGAGCAGCAAACGCGCTTTACGTTCAGCAACGTCACCGGCACCGACCAGCAGACAGGCTCTGTTTTTTAACTGACAAAAAAGGGGCAAATAATCCATGAGCGATGATCTCAGAAGCAGATGAAAACGCCGCCCGGAGGCGGCGTGGAGGGCACGAAGATTAGCCGATTTCAGCCTGAAGACTGGCGCTAGAAATTTCGACATGGCCGTCGCGCACGCGAACGTCATAGGCCGGAATCGAATACTGATCGTCTTCCATGCAGAAACCGTCGGTCAGGCGGAAATGTTGTTTTTTCAGCGGACTGGCGACCCACAACTCGCCCTGATGCTCGCCGATAAGCCCGCGCGATAATACGCTGGCCTGCGCAAAAGGATCGATGTTGGAAATGGCAAAAATCTGCTCATCGGCATACGGGCGGAACAGCGCGACCTGCTCATCACCGGCCAGCGCGCAGACACCGCAGCCCGGCAAAATGTCTTCAACAGAACAAAGCGTTAACCACTGGCTCATAATACTTCCTCCCCGTCGGCGATGACTGTCACCGGAATGCGTTCGTCAGGGCGCGCCGGACGATGCTGTTGGCGTTCAGAAACGAACTGCACGTTCGGGTCGCGCTGCGCGCTGTTGATAAAGTGTGTGAAGCGGGTTTGCGCGGCCGGATCGTTCAGCGTTTCCTGCCATTCGCAAACGGCGGACTCACGCAGGCGTGTCAGCTCGGCTTCCAGCTGTTCGTTCAGACCCAGTTTGTTATCGATGATGACTTTACGCAGATAGTCGATGCCACCTTCGAGGTTGTCCATCCAGACCGAGGTGCGTTGCAGCTTATCGGCGGTGCGGATGTAGAACATCATGAAGCGGTCGAGATAGCGCAGCAGCGTCTCATTATCCAGATCGGCTGCCAGCAAATCGCCGTGGCGCGGTTTCATGCCGCCGTTACCGCAGACGTAAAGGTTCCAGCCGTTTTCCGTCGCGATAATCCCGACATCTTTGCCCTGTGCTTCGGAGCACTCGCGGGTACAACCCGATACGCCGAATTTCATTTTGTGCGGCGTGCGGATGCCTTTGTAACGGTTTTCCAGACTGATGCCGAAACCGAGGCTGTCGCCGACGCCGTAACGGCACCAGGTGCTGCCGACGCAGGTTTTCGCCATGCGCAGCGCTTTGGCGTAAGCCTGACCGGTTTCGAATCCGGCATTAATCAGTTTTTGCCAGATCGCCGGTAAATCATCTTTTTGCGCGCCGAACATGCCGATGCGCTGGGAGCCAGTGATCTTGGTGTAGAGATTGTATTCGGCGGCAATAGCGCCAATCGCTACCAACCCCTGCGGCGTGATTTCGCCGCCCGGTGAACGTGGGATCACCGAATAGGTGCCGTCTTTTTGCATGTTGGCAAGGAAGACGTCGTTGGTGTCCTGCAGCGGCGTGTGCTGTGCCTTCAGCACGTAGTCATTCCAGCAGGAGGCCAATAGAGAACCGACGGTCGGTTTACAGACTTCACAGCCGTAACCTTTGCCGTATTTATTCAGCAGGTCGTCGAACGAGCGGATACCTTCAACGCGGATCAGGTGATACAGCTCCTGACGGGAATAGGCGAAATGCTCGCACAGATGATGATTGACTTCGATGCCTTGCTTACTCAGCTCAGCATTCAGCACCTGCGTGACCAGCGGAATACAGCCGCCACAGCCGGTACCGGCTTTGGTCGCGGATTTCAACGCCGCTACCGTATGGCAGCCGCCTTGCACCGCTTTGATGATGTCGCCTTTGGTGACGTCGAAGCACGAACAGATTTGCGCGCTTTCCGGCAGGGCGTCAGTGCCAATCACCGCACCGCCACTGCCCGCATGAGCCGGCAGGATCAGCGCGTCCGGGTTTTCCGGCAGTTGAATACTGTTCAGCACTAACTGGAGCAGATTGCCGTAATCGCTGGTGTCGCCAACCAGTACCGCGCCGAGCAGCGTTTTGTTGTCTTCGCTGACCACCAGACGCTTATACAACGCTTTATTCTCATCGAGATACACGTAGCTGCGTGCGCCCGGCGTGCGGGCGTGAGCGTCGCCGATCCCCGCCACGTCAACGCCCAGCAGCTTCAGCTTGGCGCTCATGTCTGCACCGGTGAAACTGTTTTCACGGCCAAGAAGGTGATCGGCGGTGACCTGTGCCATTTTATAGCCCGGTGCAACCAGACCGAAAGTACGTTGATTCCACGACGCACATTCGCCGATGGCGTACACGTCCGGATCGCTGGTCTGGCACTGATCGTTGATAACGATACCGCCGCGCGGAGCGATGTCCAGATCGCACTGACGCGCCAGCTTATCCTGCGGACGAATACCGGTGGAGAAGACGATGAAATCGACTTCAAGCGACGTGCCGTCGGCGAATTCCATGGTTTTACGCGCCGTACTGCCGCCCTGAACGATCTCTTTGGTATTTTTGGCCGTATGAACCTGTACGCCCATGCTTTCAATTTTCTGGCGCAGCTGGCTGCCGCCCATCACGTCGAGCTGTTCGGCCATCAGGCCGGGGGCAAATTCCACGACGTGTGTTTCTACGCCGAGGTTTTTCAGCGCGCCTGCGGCTTCCAGACCGAGCAGGCCGCCGCCGACCACCGCACCCCGTTTACTGCGCCGGGCACAGGCTTCGATAGCATGCAAATCTTCGATAGTGCGGTAAACGAAGCAGTCCTGACCATCGGAACCGAGGATCGGCGGAACCCACGGGTAGGAACCAGTGGCGATGATCAGTTTGTCGTACACCACCGTGCGGCCGCTGCTGGAGTGGATGACTTTTTCTTTGCGGTTCAGCGTGATGGCGCGTTCACCGATCAGCACGTTGACATTGTGCTTCTCGTAGAACCCTTCGCGCACCAGCGAAAGCTCTTCGGCGGTATGGTGGGAAAAATAGGAGGAAAGATGGACGCGGTCATAGGCGACGCGCGGCTCTTCACACAGTACCGTGATATCGAACTGACCCGGCTCGGCTTTATCCAGTAAGTCTTCGATAAAGCGATGGCCGACCATGCCGTTACCAATAATCGCGAGTCTGACTTTGCTCATAATTGCCTCAATTTTGATTTTCTGAGGCTAAACATAACGCGCGCGTAACAGGGGGTATTGATGCAAATCAAGCCGTTCCCAATATACTCCCTAGGTGGTACTCAACTGATTTTATTGGGTTTTTATGTAACCTTTCGATTTATAAACAGTTTCAGGCTATTGTTCTGTTATTGCATTCTTTCAACCGCCTTTCTGAAACCATGAGGTCGCGCGTGCCGAAAACCCTTTTGCGTACCATTAAAAATGTCCGGATGCCTGACCGT
This sequence comes from Rahnella sp. 1L-D-7-B-C2, assembly GCF_057290995.1. Lineage (NCBI taxonomy): Bacteria > Pseudomonadati > Pseudomonadota > Gammaproteobacteria > Enterobacterales > Yersiniaceae > Rahnella > Rahnella sp. 1L-D-7-B-C2. The sequence goes on from NZ_JBXAVQ010000004.1 coordinate 333,869, forward strand.
GAGGGGCTGTGGCAGATCGACATCGAAGACGGCATTGTCCGCCAGATCATTTCCCAGCCGCAAAATGATGAGCAGGGCGAGCATATTCTGGACGGCGAGGGCGGGCTGGCCATCCCGCCGTTTATCGAGCCGCATATCCATCTCGACACCACGCAAACCGCCGGTCAGCCAGCCTGGAATCAGTCCGGTACGCTGTTCGAAGGCATCGAGCGATGGGCAGAACGCAAGGCGCTGCTGTCCCAGGAGGACGTCAGACAACGCGCATGGAAAACGCTGAAATGGCAAATCGCCAACGGTATTCAGCATGTGCGCACGCACGTTGACGTGTCTGACCCGACGCTCACGGCGCTGAAAGCGATGCTGGAAGTGAAAGCGGAAGTCGCGCCGTGGGTAACGCTGCAAATCGTGGCCTTCCCGCAGGAGGGAATTATGTCGTACCCCAACGGCGAAGCCCTGCTGGAAGAGGCACTGAAGCTGGGGGCTGACGTGGTGGGCGCGATCCCGCATTTTGAATTCACCCGCGAATACGGCGTGGAATCTCTGCATAAAACCTTCGCGCTGGCGAAGAAATACTACAAGCTGATTGACGTGCATTGCGATGAGATTGATGACGAGCAGTCGCGCTTCGTCGAAACCGTCGCCGCACTGGCTCTGCGCGAAAACATGGGCGAGCGCGTGACCGCCAGCCACACCACCGCGATGCATTCCTACAATGGTGCGTACACCTCGCGGCTGTTCCGTCTGCTGAAAATGTCGGGCATTAACTTCGTTGCTAATCCACTGGTGAATATTCATTTGCAGGGGCGCTTCGATACTTATCCGAAACGTCGCGGCATCACCCGGGTGAAAGAGATGCTCGACGCCGGGATCAACGTTTGCTTCGGCCACGATGATGTTTTCGATCCGTGGTATCCGCTTGGCACCGCCAACATGCTACAGGTGCTGCACATGGGCCTGCACGTCTGCCAGCTGATGGGCTATCAGCAAATTGACGACGGCCTGAAACTCATCACGACGTACAGCGCCCGTACCATGAACTTGCAGGGGTACGGTCTGGGCGTGGGCAACGCCGCCAGTCTGGTGATTCTGGCGGCAGAAAGTGGTTTTGATGCAGTTCGCCGTCAGGCGCCGGTGCGGTATTCTGTTCGTGAGGGCGTGGTGATTGCACAAACCCAGCCAGCACAAACTGTCATTCATCTTGATAAAGATTATCCGGTGGATTTCAACAGCTAAATGCCTGAGAAATCTGATGTAATATTTTGAAATATCTGGATAAATTTTTCGAAAGCGTAAATATAGGTAAAGGTCTGGCGCTGAGCGTAAAGGCTCTTTAGAATCAGTGAGATCTGTTGTTTGTATTCACGAGAAAGGAACCGTCATGTTTAAACGTACTTTAGTGGCCTTCACTGCGCTGCTATCCCTGACTGCAATGTCGCCGGTTTTTGCTGCCGGTGAAACTCACGTAATGCTGACCACTTCAGCAGGGAATATCGAATTGGAACTCGACAGTGCGAAAGCACCGGTTTCTGTGAAAAATTTCATCGATTACGCCCAGAGCGGTTACTACAACAACACCGTATTCCATCGCGTGATCCCAGGCTTTATGGTGCAGGGCGGCGGTTTCTCAGCTGACATGCAACAGAAAGCGACCAAAGCGCCAATTAAGAACGAAGCTGACAACGGCCTGCGTAACCTGCGCGGCACCGTGGCCATGGCACGTACTGCCGATAAAGACAGCGCGACCAGCCAGTTCTTCATCAACGTGGCAGACAACGCCTTCCTTGATCACGGCCAGCGTGATTTCGGCTATGCCGTCTTCGGTAAAGTGATTAAAGGGATGGACGTGGTAGACAAAATGTCTGCGGTTAAAACCGACAACGTCGGGCCATACCAGAACGTTCCCACTACGCCGATTGTGATCTTATCTGCGAAAGTACTGCCTTAATTATTATCTAAATTTTGTTTTTTCGGTTCCTAAGAAAACGGCTTCCAGTAATGGAGGCCGTTTTTTTGTCCGCTCGTTGGCGTCAACTGATCGGATTACTCAATGGAAGGGGTTGGCCTGAATGCGTTTTGCGTTGTGTCCATAGAGACCTGCGTCGAGGTACCGGAGTCCAGAACCGTATTGCCCTGAATACTCACAATTCCAAACTGATCGTCCAACCCATTATTGTAGGGTTGCATCGGTGGCCATGATTCGTTTACACGATAGAAGTGGTTAGCGGAAATAAGATTGTTTTCGCAGGCGAGCTGATTAGGATCCGTCTGGCTCTGTTCTTCCAATATAACCATGCCCGGATAAAAAGCGTGTAAACGGTTGCTGGTAATTTGAGAGTTGGCAACGTTGACGAAATGCACGCTGCTACCGCCGCGCGGAAACATATTATTCGTCGAAACAATGAGCCCCCAGAAGTTGCTGGCATAGAGTGAGTAGCCGTTGTATCCCGCGCCCAGTAAGTTATCGGTCACCTTACTTGCCTGCCCCTGAGAGCTGGTATTGCGCAGTTCGATGCAGCTACCACATTCGGCAATAAAGTTATCATGCACGCTCAGCGCATCGGAACCATAGGCCACCAGCCCATGTTCAAGATAGACCATACCCATATGATTAATCCGGAAAGAGTCATGCGGGTGGAAAATAAATGACCGCGCCGGGTTTTCCGCCCTGATCAATATCTTTATCTGTTTGTCTGGATTTTATATCTGCAATGATGCTGTTAATTACGCTACCAATATCATCTTTTGCACCGGAGTTATTCCATACCGTCACGTCATAATAGTTTTCATCGCTCATGATTAAGCCTTATTTATCTTGTTAATGAAAGTTTGTATCGCCACCATTGTTAGTGGCTAAAAGGATTATTCTCTTTAATTTAATTTTCGAATACTTTTTATAACTGTGCCGTCGCTGATACAACGCTGAAAAAGATATAATAAATTCAGACGAGAGTTAAATTAACAATGTGATCTTGAAGCCATTTTCATGTAATCATGCGACATGTGATCGGGGTTGCATCTCTGGTCATCCGCAAATTTTATAGTACCGGTAATAATGTAACCGGTGACATTAAATACATGGCTTCTATCAAAGATGTTGCGACAAAAGCGGGTGTTTCTACCGCAACGGTATCCAGGGTGATCAATAATCATCCCAGCGTTTCGCCGGAAACTCGCCGCGAAGTTCACAGCGCAATGGATTTCCTTTGCTATGCGCCTAACCGGAGTGCGATTCAGCTCAACGGGAAATGTTCGGGATTAATCGGCGTGGTGGTGCCAAACCTGATTAACCCGCATTTTTGTGAACTGGTAGCGTCGCTGGAAGAGGAGGCCCGCTATGTCGGAAAGTCACTTTTGGTTAAAACGCATCAGAACCAGCCCTTTCAGGATAAGCAGCTGGTAAGAGCGCTGGCAGGGATGGGTATTGAGGCGCTGATTTGGGTGCCCACCGAGGCAGAATCTTCTTTATCGGAATGGTTGCTCAACACCGGTATGAATATTGCCATCGTGACACAAACTTCCCGTTTTTTTAATTCCGTTTCCATCAATCAGGAGCGTGGGGCGGAGACCATTGCCGAGCACTTTATCGATATTGGTCGCACCCGCTTTGGTTTTATCGGTCAGGAGGGCGTCGATAATCGCAAAATGTCGGCTTTCTGCAAAAAAACGGTCAGCTACGGCTACTGCGTGGAAAAACATCATCGCTACTGGATACCCAAAGGTGAGGGTGAAAATAACCGAGGACATATTAATTCTCTGGATAATATCGTTGATGAGATAATGGCTCAGGAAGATAAAATTAACTGCCTGTTTATTTATAACGACGTTGCCGCGAGCTATGTTATCGAAAGGCTTAAACGCAAAGGCGGGAATATCCCGCTGGATTTTGCCGTCGCCAGTTTCGATAATACGATTATTGCGCAGATGATGAATATCACCAGTATTGCACAGCCAGTTAATGAAATGGGAAAGCTGGCATTTGAGTTAATCAATCGTACTGAGAAGAAAGATCATATTGATTCCATTGCGTTAACCACCAGGCTTGTTGTGCGTGAGAGCAGCCTGGGAATGACAGTAACAAAGGTTTCCTAAATTAAGTTGGAATTGTATAAGAACGGGGGCCTTGCGGCTCCCGTTTATCTTTAGCCATCACTCGGAATTACCCAGTGGTTATGCTCCCGGAACCGGCGTTGCTCTGAATGCATTGAGCGTCCTGTCCAGAATTACCTGCGCCTCGGTGGCGGAATCGAGCACAGTATTTTCTCGCGATGCATTTTCTACCTGCACAGCAATGACGTCGAGCGGCCTGAGGGCATCGACCGTCAGTAATGCACCCACTTGCGCATCGAAACAAGAGGCCGTGGTTTTATCTCGTGCCTCCGACGTTTCGGTGGTGGCAACAATATGGTTGTCAGAAATATAATTCCCCTTACCTGAAACAATCCGAATAATGACAGGTTTTATACCTGATGGCCTGATGTACTGAGTTTCAATGGTTTCGGAAATATGATTGGCAATAACAGAGTTATTATTACCGCTGACAGACAAAAGACCATATAAATCATCCAGGCCGTTATCGTATCCCTGCATCGGCGCCCAGGGTTCATGGTCACGTAAAAAATGATTGGAAGAAACCAGGACTTCCGAGCAGTTATCACTAAGTATCAACATGCCCGGATAAAAAGAATGAAATCGGTTACTGGTCACAGAAGACCGCACCACGCCGGAAAAATGGACGCTGCTGCTTCCGCGGGGAAAGACATTATTTGCCGTGACCAAAAGACCGCCAAAGTTCTGCGCATAAATGGAATAGCCTTTGTAACCCGCGCCGATCAGGTTATCGGTTATTTTTGACGCCTGTCCGGCACCCCGCAGTTCTATACAATTACCACATTCTGCGATGAAATTATCATGTATGGAGAGTGCATCGGCGTAATAGCTGGTAATTCCATGTTCTAAATAGAGTAATCCCATGCCCGTAATGCGAAATGAGTCCTGAGCACTTGCAATGTAAATACCGGTTTTCCCATTGGTGTAGGTGTTTTCCGGATCGTTCTTGCCAGAACCATCGTCAACGAAATGTAGGCCATCAATACAGAAGTCAGCAAACTCCACCGAGCTTATTCGGGGCTCTCCTTCCCGCTTAACATAAAACGCAGCCCCTGCGGACTCTTCCTCTCCAACTTTTGGGGATATATCCACCAATATGCGACTTCCTCCCGGCCATACGTCGTGCCAGTTTGCCACTTCGCTTTTCGGGGTGTTAAAGCGAATGCTTGAAGACGTAAATCCGTGGCCGGAACCCATGATTTTCAAATAACTGATATCAATCACAACCTGAGTCATCAGATGATAATCGCCAGGCGGAATATAAATCGCAGCTCCTGGTTTTCCGCCTTCATTATTATCAGTATTTGTTTGTCTGCTTTTTATATCAGCGATAATGCTGTTGATGACCTCGCCAATATCCTCACAGGGATTACCTGTATTCCACTTTGTGACATCGTAATAGTGATTACTCAACATGAATCAAACCTTCTGTAAAATAAATAAGGAATCAATGCGCAGGCATCAAAGGACAGGGGCTTCGTGATATTCCTGTGATGAGTGTTTATCCTTTTCCAGTTCGCGTTTTGCGAGATCGACTTTAATCTTTTCGAGGAACGTATTGTTCAGTTTGAAGTAGCGGACTACATACGCGCTGATGAAATAGCTCACCATGGGTAATAGTGAGAACATCATGATAATACCCTGAATCGTCTGCGTATTTTGTTCGGGCTTATTGGCGATATAACTGGTAAAAGACAGTATCCAGGCGACAATCGCACCCGCCACCGCCAGTCCCATTTTCAGCATAAACAGATTACCGGCGAAAGAGATGCCGGTAAGGCGTTTGCCGAATTTCCAGTCGCCGTAATCATCAACGTCTGACATCATCGCCCAGAGAATAGGGCCGGACTGAATTAAATGCAGAATATTGATGACGATAAACAACGCTAACAGCGGTGTCAGCGATGCCGGGTCGATAAACCACAAGGCGAAGGACAAGATGCCGAGAATAATATTGATGATGCGAAATAGCTTAATTTTATCGAAGCGGTCGGTGAGCGGTTTAGCGACCACGCTTCCCACCATATTGCAGGCAACACCAAGCGCCATGAAAAACGTGATAAATCCAACTGACGCATGCATCACATAGGTGGCGTAATAAATGGTCACCGCACCGCGAATAAAGGCCGGAAATACGTTCAGAAAAGTCATCGAAATCATCAGCAGCCATTGATCGTTTTTGGCGATATCTTTCAGATCCCGCATTAACGAATCATTGGCTTTAATTGAAACGACGCGCTCCTTAATGCTGGAGAAGCAGAACAGGAACATCAGGGTCGCCGCACCCCCCATGATCATCATTGTCATCTGGAAACCGGAGGCCCGATCGCCATTGCCCAGCCAGTCAGTCAGCGGCAGGATAGAACAGGAGACGATAAGCGTCGCAAGACCGTTGAGAAAGAAACGCCATGACAGGCAGGCCATGCGCTCTTTCTGATTGAGCGTAATCACACCTGCGACCGAGCAATACGGAATATTTATCGCGGTGTAGATCAATGACATGATCAGATAAGTGACCCAGGCATAAATGATTTTTCCGCTCACGCTGAGATCTGGCGTTGTGAACATCACGACGGCGCACAGACCAAACGGCAGGGCCATCCACAAAAGCCAGGGCCGGAATTTACCCCATCGGGTTTTGGTGCGGTCGCAAATAGCGCCCATAACGGGATCGCTAAAGGCGTCAAAAATACGGATGACCAGAAATAACGTGCCCACGATTGCAGGGTCTAAGCCATACACATCGGTATAAAACCATGTCAGGTACAGCGCCAGCACACTCCAGATCATGCATGAGCCTGCGTCACCCATGCCGTAGCCAATCTTTTCTTTACGACTCAGTTTTTCGTAAGCGCTTTTATTTCCTGTTGTGGTTACAGACATATACACCTCTTTAATGCGCAGCCATGAATACAAAGCAAGGGCATAACAACCCGAGCTAACGGTGTGAAATAAGCTAAAATTATTGATTCCCTGCAAACCGGGATTATTAAGTTCTCGCACTACTGTGCCGCCAGAGACCCGATTTTATTTGCTGCGCTTTTTATGAATACCATAATGAATAAATACGTCATGCTGACAGAGGTATTCACTATAATTTAGGAGAGATGTAAAAAGTGTAAGCCAGGCCACATGTCGTTTTGTTACATAAAACGATGGGTAATGCTCTCACCTTTATTTGGCAATGCCTGTTTTGCGGATGAAATTAATAAACGCCTCTGCGTTCCACTTCCAAGGAAAATGAAATGAGTGAAGCCCGTCTGATTGCGAAAGCCATGAGTGAAGGTAAACCGGTACAGGATCTGGTGATCCTGCCCGCCCTGGCGAACCGGCATGGTCTGATAACCGGCGCGACAGGTACCGGTAAAACCGTCACGCTGCAACGCATGGCCGAACAGTTTTCCCGCATCGGGATCCCGGTATTTCTGGCGGACGTGAAAGGGGATTTATCAGGGATTGGCGCAGCTGGTGTGCCTTCGGAGAAACTCAGCACGCGACTGAACAACATCGGCGTGACCGACTGGCAGCCGCAGGCGTGCAGCATTATTCCGTGGGATATTTTCGGCGAGAAAGGCCATCCGATCCGTGCGACGATTTCTGACCTTGGCCCGCTGCTGCTGGGGCGATTGCTCAGTCTTAACGACGTACAAAGCGGCGTGTTACAACTGGTGTTTAAGATTGCCGACGACAACGGCCTGTTGTTGCTCGACATGAAAGATTTGCGTGCGATGGTGCAATTCACCGGCGACAACGCCAGACAGTTTCAGACGCAGTACGGCAATATTTATGCGGCCTCGATCGGCGCTATCCAGCGCGGTCTGTTAACGCTGGAAGGCCAGGGGGCAAATCAGTTCTTCGGCGAACCGATGCTGGACATTAATGACCTGATGAAGACCGATAAAAACGGTCACGGCATCATCAATCTGCTGGCGGCGGATAAACTTATCAATCAACCAAAACTCTACTCTGTATTCCTGCTGTGGCTGCTGGCGGAGTTGTTTGAGCATTTACCGGAAGTCGGCGATCCGCAACAGCCTAAGCTGGTGTTCTTCTTCGACGAAGCGCATCTGCTGTTTACTGACGCCCCGCAGGCGCTGCTAACTAAAATCGAGCAGGTGGTGCGCCTTATCCGCTCGAAAGGTGTCGGAATTTACTTCGTCACTCAGAACCCGCTGGATATTCCCGACAGCGTGTTGGGGCAGCTCGGTAACCGCGTCCAGCATGCGCTGCGTGCTTTCACGCCGCGTGACCAGAAAGCGGTGAAGGCGGCGGCGCAAACGCTGCGCGCCAATCCGGCGTTCGACGCAGAAACGGCGATCACCGAGCTTGGCGTCGGTGAAGCGCTGGTCTCTTTTCTCGATGAAAAGGGGCGTCCCGAAGTCGTTCAGCGGGCAATGGTCATCGCGCCGGAATCCAAAATGGGCATGCTGGGCGATGATGAACGTAATCAGGCGATTAACCAGTCACCGCTGTATGGCCGCTACGAGGACAGCGTAGACCGTGAGTCGGCCTACGAGAAAATCGTCGATCAGGGATTCGGTACGGTGGAAACGCCGCAGTCTGCGGGCGCTGCAAAAACCGGGGACAAAAACAAGCCTGCAGCCCAGGCCTCTTCCGGCGGCGGGCTGATGGGCGGCCTGAATGATATCCTGTTCGGCAGCACCGGTCCGCGCGGCGGCAAACGCGATGGCGTGGTGCAGTCTGTCACCAAAAGTATCGCGCGCGACCTGGGGCGTCAGATCCTGCGCGGCGTATTGGGCTCAATCATGGGCGGCCGTAAAAAGTAATCCTTTGTGTTAAAAGGGAGGAGCTGAACCGCGTCAGCTTCTCCCGGTAAATTCTTGTCTGACTTCGCACTCTTCTCTGCAAAATAACCTGATCTACATCCATAAACGCCATACAAAGCACGTCCCTGTGGCTATTTTTGATGGAAAACTCCGCTAAGTGAAGGCTGTCACGTTTTTCACTTAGCAGGGTTTGTAGGCTGAATTGCTTTTGGGCTAAATCAATTCAGCAAAAAGGAGTGGATGTGAAAAAATTACTCGTAACCGGGATCGTGATGGGGCTTTTTTCGTGGCAGGCTGCCGCACAAACTATCGTGCTGACGGATGCTGAAGCCGGTACTGAACTGGGAAACTGGAAGACTGACAGCAAAAAGCTGAACCTCGCCGGCGCTGATTTCAGCATTGAACAAAAAGTTCTGCACGGGGGCAAACAGGAAGGCTCCAAAGTCATTACAATTACCAGTAAAGGGCTGACTATTGCTCTCAGCCCGACGCGCGGGATGGATTTACTGCACGTCACGGGTAATAACATCCGACTGGGCTGGGATTCACCTGTTCAGGAAGTGGTGAATCCGGCGTACATTAATCTGGAAAGCCGCAATGGCGTGGGCTGGCTGGAAGGTTTCAACGAAATGATGGTGCGCTGCGGCTTCGAATGGACCGGCCATCCGGTCACCGCTGACGGCATGATTTACACACTTCACGGCCGTGCAGGCAATACGCCAGCCTCCAAAGTGGAAGTGGAAATTGCCGACAAAGCACCGTTTGAAATCACCGTGCGCGGCCTGCTGAAAGAAGACACCTTCAAAAAAGCCAAACTCCAGACCTGGACGGAACTGCGCTACGTGCCGGGAAGCCAGTCGTGGACCATTCACGATACGCTGACAAACGCCTCTGACTATCCGCACGATTACCAGATTATCTATCACAGCAACTTTGGTCAGCCGATCCTTGAACAGGGCGCGCGATTTATCGCCCCGCTTAAATCCATCTCTCCGTTTAACGATTACGCCAAAAAAGGTCTGACCGACTGGCAGACCTACGCCGGGCCGACCAAAGGCTTCGATGAAATGGTCTTCAACATGGTGCCACTGGCCGATGCGCAGGGCAAAACCGTGGCGGGCGTAGTCAACAAGGCCGGAGATAAGGGCGCGTCGATTGAGTTTGATACTCATCAGTTGCCGTTGCTGACGCTGTGGAAAAATACCGACACACTGAAACAGGGTTACGTGACCGGTATCGAACCGGGCACCAACTATGCATATCCGGTGACCATCGAACGTAAGCAGGGCCGCGTGAAACAGTTGCAGCCTGGTCAGAGCACGGTATTTGAACTGAAATACTCGCTGCTGCCGGACGCCAAAGCGGTTCAACAGCTTGAGCAACGTGTCAAAACCTTGCAGGGCGATAACAAAACAGAGGTCAGCGATCAACCGATCGCTGTTGAATAATCTGAGTTTAGGGCGCCGGACGTGGCGCCCTTTTTTCTCTGTCTATACTTAACTCCACAAGGTATGCGCCCTAATGGCTGTGCCAGGGAGGAAATGATGGCGAAGAAAACGACGCTCAGGCAGCAGGAAAAACTCTTTCGTGAACGGCAACGGCAAAACTTTCAGGCCAGCAGCGCACTGGATGGTTTGCAGGTTGAGGTAGTGACGCTGGACAACGAGCAAATCGCACAGCGGCTGGCTGAACTCAGGGGGCACTATGAACGATAAACTCGTGGCCGGTGCCGATCCTTACTATTATCGCGGCATCAACGTATTGAAAAACCGGCTGGAAATCCGTGAGGCGCATCGTCTGCGCGAAGCTGAGCTGGCCTTCACGGCGCTACGTGCGGCGGTCATGCCCCTCGGCCCGTCGGTGATGGGGTTACCGCATCTGTGTGCTATCCATCTGGCGCTGTTCCAGGATATCTACCCGTGGGCGGGCGAGTTCCGCGAAATCGACATCTATAAAGACGATACACAGTTTTGCCATTTCGGTTACATCGAAAAGGAAGGCAATGCGCTGATGCAGGAGCTGGAGGATGAAGAGTTTCTGGTCGGGCAGCCGCTGGATCAGTTCGCAGAACGGCTTGCGCATTACTACACCGGCCTTAATCTGCTGCATCCGTTCCGCGAAGGCAACGGCCGCGCCCTGAGGATTTTCACCGAGCAGCTGGTTATTCATGCCGGTTATGACATTCAGTGGGCAAGCGTTGGTCGCGAACGGTGGCTGGATGCCAATAAAACGGCGGTGTTTGGCGATGAGTCTCAGTTGGTGGCGATCTTCCAAGACGTCATTAGCGAAATTGCTGATGAACATTGATCAACAATATGCGTAGAATTGCCCGGTAAATTTTCGTCTTTACCGGGAACATTATGCTGCTGCTGATCGACAACTACGACTCCTTCACCTACAACCTCTATCAGTATTTTTGCGAGCTGGGCGCAGAGGTCAAAGTGATGCGTAACGATCGGCTGACGCTGGCGGATATCGAGAATCTTTCACCGTCACATCTGGTGATTTCTCCCGGCCCCTGTACCCCCGATCAGGCCGGGATTTCCTTGCAGGCCATCACCCATTTTTCTGACCGTTTGCCGATCCTCGGTGTATGCCTTGGGCATCAGGCGATGGCGCAGGCATTTGGCGCGAAAATCGTGCGCGCCCGTCAGGCTATTCACGGCAAAACGTCACCGATCCGCCACACCGGCAGCAGCGTTTTTACCGGGCTGAACAACCCGCTGACCGTGACGCGCTACCATTCTCTGGTGATTGCGCCCGATACGCTGCCGGACTGCTTTGAGGTCACCGCCTGGACTGAACGTGAAGGAATGCGCGACGAAATTATGGGCATCATGCACAAGACCTTGCCGCTGCATGGCGTTCAGTTCCATCCTGAAAGTATTCTCAGCGAACAGGGGCATCAGCTTCTGGATAATTTCCTTAAGATCTAAACGCTTACGCTCATCGAAAAAATTACTTACCTGACAGGTGCGATTTCTGTTTGCCTGTGAGTGATTTATTATGCATATTTTATGATTATATTTTCATATCCATCATGGTTATGAATTCCAGCGCATCGTCACCACTCACTGGCGAAAACAAGATGGGGAGCAGGGTTATGGCAGAAAAATCAGCGGTAGACCGGAGCACGTTCGACAAAGTCATTTTGCCGATTTATTCACCAGCAAAGTTTATTCCGGTGAAGGGCAAGGGCAGCCGCGTGTGGGATCAGCAGGGTAAAGAGTACGTTGATTTTGCCGGTGGTATCGCGGTGACCGCTCTGGGGCATTGTCATCCTGCACTGGTAAAGGCTTTGCACGAACAGGGCGAAACCCTGTGGCATGTAAGCAATGTGTTCACCAACGAACCCGCTCTGCGACTGGCACAGAAGCTGATCGACGCCACTTTTGCTGACCGCGTATTTTTCGCAAACTCCGGCGCTGAAGCCAATGAAGCCGCATTTAAGCTGGCGCGTTATTACGCGTCGCATCGTCACAGCCCGTATAAAAGCAAAATCATCGCCTTCCACAATGCTTTCCACGGCCGCACGCTGTTCACCGTGTCGGTCGGCGGTCAGCCGAAATACTCCGACGGCTTCGGCCCGAAACCGGCCGATATCGTCCACGTTCCGTTTAACGATCTGGATGCGGTTAAAGCGGTTATCGACGATCATACTTGTGCGATTGTGGTCGAGCCGGTGCAGGGCGAGGGCGGCGTGACGCCTGCCACTCAGGAGTTTCTGCAAGGCCTGCGCGAACTGTGTGACAAACATCAGGCGCTGCTGGTGCTGGACGAAGTTCAGAGCGGCATGGGCCGCAGCGGCAAACTGTTCAGCTACATGCATTACGGCGTGACGCCGGACATCCTGACCACCGCGAAAGCGCTGGGCGGCGGCTTCCCGGTGAGCGCCATGTTGGCAACCGAAGAAGTGGCATCCGTTATGGAACCCGGCAAGCACGGCACCACCTATGGCGGTAACCCGCTGGCCTGCGCCGTCGCCGAAGCGGCACTGGACATTATCAACACGCCGGAAGTGCTGGCGGGCATCGACGAGCGCCGCGAGAAATTCATCAGCGCGCTGGACGCCATCAACCAGAAATATCACATCTTCAAAGAATTCCGTGGTCAGGGGTTATTGATTGGTGCCGAGTTGTCGGATGCCTTCAAAAACCGCGCCGGGGAGTTTCATGCAGCGGCAGCCGAATTCGGATTGATGATGCTGGTCGCGGGGCCAAATGTGATGCGGTTTGCGCCTTCGCTGGTGATCGACTTCGCGGATATTGAAGAGGGGATGGGGCGGTTTGAGAAAGCGGTGGGGAAAGTTGTCGGGGGATAATTCCTACAATCCCTGCCGGGTTAATACTGTGAATGTTTCGATTTCTCAATAGCAGTGATCACCTGATTTTCGGCGCCGAAACCGAGCAGAGGGGAAAAGCTTCTCCCCTCTGCACTCCCCTCGCTTTTTCAAACCAGTGCCATGCATCCCGGCGATGTTTCAGCGGCCCCCGCTATTGCCGCAAAATCCCGCCGCTGTGCGGTGCCCTCCGGTCGGGTTACAACCCGCGCAAAAAGATGCGCGGTTTTCCACCTCTTCCTACGGCGTGATTTTTGAACGCGGCCAAAGCTTTTTAGGTCACAACTTCACTTGCTCAGATCATTTCAAAACCCCAAATACTTTGCTCAGCCTATATTTGTTTTGTCTTTAAAAGATGGTGAGATGGCGCGATCAAAAATCCAGCTGAACGGAGCGGCTTCGAGACCAATGGCTCGAAGACCGAGTGAAGGCAGCACGAAGTGCCTGGATTTGCGCCACCCACGGAAGTACCAGAACATGTCCATCGGTCTGGCGATAAGCGCGTGTTTTGAAAAGACGTGGAGATTCCAAAGAGGGCCCGTCCTGGCCCTCTTTGGGCGGTTTCGGCGCAAGGAGTTAAGCGATCACTGCTGGTGAGAAACCGAAATATTCTCGGTCTGCTTTAAAGGAACTTGAAAGGGGACTCCCCCTTCACGCCTTCCGCGTCAACCAGATCCCATGATGCGGTCTCTGTTTCCACGCCAGTGAAGAAATCGTATGCATGACGCTCAGATGTGAAATCACACGCCGCAGGTGGCGCTCCATCTCGGTCAGCGGCATATCAGGGTGCAATTCCGGCGCGTTGATTAGCTGAGCCTCGCTGCTCGGACCGTCGTAGATCAGTCGCTGCTGGCAGCTTTGCAGCGCGATTTCACTAGTCTGCAAATACTCCGTCGCCAGAGCCTCCGGCAGCATGTAATGCTCGCGCGCCAAAATGGTCATCGCGTTGATGTGCTCTACCACGAACTGACTGTGCGTCACCCACAAACGCATATCTGCCAGATAATGCGAGTTAAACCCCGGTTCCTGCATCGCCTGATTCAGCGAGGTGAACAGCTTGTTGTGCGCCTGATTGACCTGCATACGGGCGTAGGCCAGTTTTACGGCGTCTGGATTATCTTGCAGGAGTAACCGGATCGCTTCCTGATCGGTTTCCAGCGCCTGATGGGCATTTTGCCGCAACAATCCGCTTTGCCACTGCGGCCACAGCCAGATGGTGCCGCCGAAAGCCAGTGCACAGCCGATGAGCGTATCGATCAGCCGTGGCACCAGGAAATGTACGCCATTCATCGCCAGCAGTTGCAGGGTGTAGACCGCCGTGACCGTCATCCCGACCATCGCCAGCCCGTAGTTTTTACGCAGCACCGTGTATGACATCAGGGTGATCACCAGCATGCAGAACAGCGTGATGCCCTCCGGCAGCTCCAGTTTCAGCAATCCGGCGGCGATCAGCAATCCGGCGAGTGTGCCGAGCGCACGGTGCTGGATCCTCACGCGGGTGGCGTTATAGCCGTTCTGGCTGACCAGCATGATGGTCAGTAAAATCCAGTAAGGTTTTGGCAGATTGAAGAACAGACCGAGGCTGCTGCCGATGGCCAGAATGATGCCTAGTCGCGTGGCATTACGCAGGGCGATGGACTTGAAAGACAGATAGCTTTTCAGTGCTGGCCAGAAAGGCAGACGTGGCTGAGAGTTCATCAGATCACGGCGGTACAGCGGGCGCTGAGTACGCAACAGGCGCGCAATGCGGCTGAAGTGGTAATAGCAAAACTGGCCGACCGGATTATCCGGGTTGCGCGCGGCGATTTTTTCCAGCGCCGCCAGCTCGTTCGCCATCGTGAAACGTTCGGAAAGCCGGTGATAAAGAATATCGTCGGCAATCACGCGTAGCCTGGCGGAAATCACCTGCGCATTGCGGCGGATCACCGCCTCGGCATGGCTTTCTTCCACCAGCTTTTGCACTTCTTCCGGCTGATGCAGGCTGACCGTGATGTGCTCTTGTAAATCGAGCGCCACCTGAAAACGCTGGAACAGCCGTTTGTGGTGATGATGTCCGTGCTGCGGCAGCATGTGCAACTGCTGATAGAGCAGGGCGATAAGATCGATGACCTGCTGCTGACGCTCAAGCAGCGGCGGTAAAGCGGTTTCGGGATCAGTATGCTGCGTCAGCAAGCTGTATTTGGCTTCGAAATAATCAGCCAGTTGCAGATACAGCTGGCTGAGGGTTTCACGCATCGGCTGTTCTTTAGAGATACGAAACCACGCCCAGTTGAACAGCCCGTACCAGGCCGTGCCTGCGGCGAACAGCGCGGGTGCCTGCCACATCGGCCTGATGCCGACCATGCTCAGGGTAAAGATGGTCGCCACCAGCGCGCCGGGCAACAGACGCGCGTGCAGCGGGCTGATTTCACCGGTGACGCCGAGCAGTAAGGCGAGAGAGAGCATGATGAGCGGTAGCGGGATGTGCCAGTTTTCCAGCATCAGTTGCAGCAAAATACTGCTCACCGCAAACAGCGAGCCACCGATGATCAGACGTTTGAAGAAGCGTTTGTGCGGCGTATCGAGACCGGCGACGTTACAACAGGCGGGGCAGAGGGAGAACAGCAACCCCATTTGCAGATTACCGAACAGCCAGCACAGGCCGACCGGCAAACATAACACCAGCGTCTGGCGCAGTGCGTAATTCACTTCGGGGTGATAAAACAGCCTTCGCCATAGCGTCATAACTGAAGCTTAGCCCATAAAAAAGGCGCGACAGTAAGCTGCCGCGCCTATTTTTGAGGGATTAACGTGTGCCGTAGACGACAATCGTTTTACCGTGTGCGGAGATCAGGCTCTGATCTTCCAGCATTTTAAGAATGCGGCCGACGGTTTCACGGGAGCAACCGACGATCTGACCGATTTCCTGGCGGGTGATTTTAATCTGCATCCCGTCCGGGTGGGTCATTGCATCTGGCTGTTTGGCCAGATTCAGCAAGGTTTGAGCGATACGGCCCGTTACGTCGAGGAAAGCGAGGTTACCGACTTTCTCAGACGTCATTTGCAGACGGTTTGCCATCTGCGCGGAGAGGCGCATCAGAATGTCCGGGTTAACCTGAATCAGCTGGCGGAATTTTTTATAAGAAATTTCAGCCACTTCACAGGCAGTTTTAGCACGTACCCAGGCACTGCGTTCCTGACCTTCTTCGAAGAGTCCCAGCTCGCCGATGAAGTCACCTTGGTTAAGGTAGGAAAGTATCATCTCTTTGCCTTCTTCATCTTTAATCAGGACGGCAACCGACCCTTTCACGATGTAGTAAAGCGTTTCGGCTTTTTCACCTTGGTGAATCAGCGTACTTTTAGAAGGATACTTATGTATATGACAGTGAGACAGGAACCATTCAAGAGTCGGGTCTGTTTGTGGCTTGCCGAGAACCATTTGCTATTATCCTCTGTTATTATCGCTGCCCAAAATCACAGGGCTCAGAGTTCCCTGTACGGCGTCTGAATATTAATGCGCCCTTTCAGCATATAGCTCCCCAGAAATGCTGCAAGCGGATGTCGGAGTGAAACCGGCTATATATTGCCGTTATCACCTTGGGTTCTGTTCTTAAACCACGAAAACCGTCACCGCAATTTGCTGGAAAGTATGTTTCGGCTTTGTTTGTAACACAGGTTTGCAATGCTGTCTTGTGTTGTCTCGCTTCAGCATGATGGCGATCGGGTTACGTTGCCAGTTTTTAGGTGAAAGGGTAGTCTGGGGGGAAAATTTGATTCTTAAGAGCGCCGGGAGATAAGCAAATGCACGCACGCGTAAAATGGGTGGAAGGTCTGACGTTTTTAGGTGAATCCGCGTCAGGTCATCAGGTTTTAATGGATGGCAATGCGGGCGATAAAGCCCCCAGCCCGATGGAAATGTTACTGATGTCTGCGGGCGGTTGCAGCGCGATCGACGTGGTGTCGATTTTGCAAAAAGGCCGCAATGACGTCCGGGATTGTGAAGTAAAATTGACTTCAGAGCGTCGCGAAGAAGCGCCGCGTCTGTTCACGCACATCAATCTGCACTTTATCGTCACCGGCAAAGATCTGACCGATAAGATCGTCGAACGCGCCGTCAGCCTTTCTGCCGAGAAATATTGTTCTGTTTCTCTGATGCTGGGCAAAGCCGCGACGATCACCCACAGTTTTGAAGTGATTGAAGCCGAATAGGTCACGACCAGTCATACGACTGGCACTGATGGCGCAGTAAATCCAAAAACCGCCGCGCGGCAAACGTCAGCGGCGATTTTTGCGAATAGAGCACACAGTATTCCGCCTGCGGCAGAGTGTCGATTTTCAGCAGGCACAACGGGTCCTGCAAACCGAACGGCGCCCGCATCGCCCGCGCCACGACGGTCAGATAATCCGACTGCAATACCATATTCAGCCCGCACACTACCGAATCGGTGCGCACCGGCGTTTCACTTCCTGCCAGATAAAAACCGTCCGCCAGCTGTAGCTGCTGGTAGTAACCCATATCCGTTTCCGGCAATACCCAGCGCGCATCCTGCAATTCTTCCAGCCGTGTGGCATTGGCCAGCGGATGACCGCGACGGGCGATAATCCCGAACGGCGCGGTGAACAGCGGTTCGCGCACCAGATCTTCCAGCGGAAATCCCGGCCCGGCGGTACCGACGGCGAAGTCCAGCTTCCCTTCGCGCAGCGCCGGAAGCAGCACCGACAGCTGCCCTTCTTTGATCAGCAATTTTGACTGCGGAAACTGCGTTTTGAATTCCTCATTCAGCGCCGGGAACACCGTCAGTGCCAGCAGCGATGAAAACCCGATCGCCACCGAGCCTTGTGAATACTGATTAATCTGCTGGATTTCTTCGGCGGCGCGCTCCAGCTCTTCAAGGATGAACTGCATCCGCTGGGCGAACGCGCGGCCGGTTTCGGTCAGCGCCATGCCCTGATGACCGCGTACGATAAGCTTTGTATCGAGCGTTTGCTCCAGTTCGCGCAGCGTTCTGCTCACCGCCGGTTGCGACTGATTCATCGCCCGCGCCGCGCCGCGAATACTGCCGCTGCGGATAACCTGATGGAAAACCTTCAGTTGCTGGAGTTTCGGCAAATAGCGCATGACGCCCTCTCATTAATCATTCAAATGACCTATCAGCAAAAAGCATCACCTGCCTAAAAATTGCATCTTATGGCATGGATGTAAAGCTGATAGCGTCAGTAGTGTTAAGGATAATATGTTGTTATTCAGTTGATTACGTGACACATGTCGCATTTTATCTTTCGCCCGACAGTGAGAACCTCTGACGTGGTGATAACAAAAAGGGATATCCGCTATGAAAAGTCGTTCCCTGATGATTTTCCTGCTGTTTGTCGGCTATGTGGTGGTGTATATCGACAAAACGGTGATGGGCTTTGCGCTGCTGCCAATCGAGCGAGAATTTAATCTTCAACCGGAGCAACTGGGTTATATCACCGGGATTTTCTTCCTGGCGTATTCGCTGTTTCAAATTCCCGCAGGCTGGCTGAACGACCGCTTCGGCTATAAAAAAGTGCTGGCACTGTCGCTGTGCCTGCTCGGCGGATTTGCGTTATGTTTCGGTGTGTTAGGCTTCAGTCTCGGCCTGCTGGTGACGTTCCGCTTTCTGTCGGGTATTGGCCATTCAGGTTATCCCTCGTCGTGTGCCAAAGCGGTGGTGTCGAATTTTGCCGTGGAAAAACGAACATTTGCGCAATCTATCCTGCTCTCTTCCGCCGGGCTGGCGATGACCGCCGGACCGCTGATTGCGGTCTATGCGCTGGACAGCGTCGGCTGGCGCGGCTCGTTTTCGATCCTCGGTCTGCTGGCGTTCGCCATTGCCGCAGCGATCATTGTTTTTGTGCCGAATCCGCCGGCGGCGCAACCCCGCACCGGCGCGGTGACGGGCTATCGCGAGCTGCTGAAAAACCCGATTGTCCTGCTGCTGTTCGTCTCCATTTTTTGCATCAACATTCCTTCCTACGGGCTGATGGCCTGGCTGCCAAAATATCTGGTGCAGCAACGCGGCATGTCACTCGACGTTTCCGGCATGGTGGTCGCGACCGGCGGCCTCGGCATTTGGATTTCGTCGCTGGCGACCGGCTGGCTGGTAGGGCGATACATGCAGGGTAAAGAGCCGAAGGTGATTTTCTGCTGCGCCATGCTCAGTGCGGTGTGCATCTGGCTGGTGTATACCTCAACGTCAGCGGTGACCGCCGGTCTGTTCCTGTTCCTCGGTTACATTTTCCTGATGGCGGCGTTCGTCACTGTCTTCACCTTGCCGATGAAACGGCTGCCTTCAGAAGTCATGGGCGCGGCGATGGGGATAATTAACACCGGCGGTACGCTCGGTGGATTTGTGGCTCCGATTGCGATGGGATATCTGATCACCGTTAGTCACGGATATCTCTCAACATTTGTTTTTCTGGCGCTGGCGATGGTAGTGGCCGGTCTGGCGATCCTGCCGCTGGCGATGAAACCGGGCGCAACGCTGCATGATGCGGCTTAACTGAGGAGAAGTGTGATGACTATTCATTTCGATGCGATGCTGGC
Source organism: Rahnella sp. 1L-D-7-B-C2 (assembly GCF_057290995.1). Lineage (NCBI taxonomy): Bacteria > Pseudomonadati > Pseudomonadota > Gammaproteobacteria > Enterobacterales > Yersiniaceae > Rahnella > Rahnella sp. 1L-D-7-B-C2. The sequence goes on from NZ_JBXAVQ010000004.1 coordinate 353,649, forward strand.
TGAGGTCAAAACGGACGTACTGCGCTGGCGCAGACATATTCATGCTCATCCTGAGCTGTCATTTCAGGAGCATAAAACGGCCGATTACATCGCTGAACAGCTGGAAAGCTTCGGTGGTCTGACCCTGACCCGCCTGACGCCCAACAGCGTGGTGGCGGATTTACAGGGCGCACATCCGGGGCCGAAATATGCCCTGCGCGCGGATATCGACGCCTTACCGATTCAGGAAGAAAATGACGAGCCGTTCTGTTCGACAGTGCCGGGCGTCATGCACGCCTGCGGCCACGATGCGCACACTGCCATGCTGCTGGGCGCGGCGAAAGTGCTGACCCAGTGTCAGCCCGCGCTGCACGGTTCGGTGCGATTTATTTTCCAGCATGCTGAAGAGCTGCCACCGGGAGGCGCGCAGGAGCTGGTGGAGTTAGGTGTGCTCGACGGCGTGGAGAAAATCTTCGGCCTGCACGTGATGCCGAATTCTCCGACCGGCGAAGTCGGCCTTAAAGAGGGCGTATTCTGCGCCTCCACCGATAATTTCGACATCACCATTACCGGCAAAGGTGGCCACGGTTCAATGCCGCATCTGTGCATCGATCCGGTGGTGATCGGGGCGGAAGTGGTGACGGCGCTGCAAAACGTGGTGGCGCGCCGCATCGATCCGCTTCAGGTGCCGGTGCTGACTATCGCAACGTTCCAGACCGGCGAAAGCTATAACGTCATTCCTGAGCGCGTGAAGCTGGCCGGAACGCTGCGCACCCATCACAGCGGCGTGCGCGAACGGGTGCCGCAGCTGATGGAGCAGATTATTGCGGGAATTACGGCGGCACAGGGTGCGCAGTATGAAATCCGCTGGACGCGCGGCTACGTCAATGGCGATAACCATCCCGACGCCTGTGCGATTGCGAGGCAGGTGATTGCCAACACGCTCGGCGCACAGGCGCTGCATGAAGTGACCGAACCGCTGTTTGGAGGGGAGGATTTCTCGTCTTATCAGCAAAAAGTGCCGGGATGCTTCCTGTTTATTGGCAGCGGTAACGAGAAAATCGGCGCGACTTATGGTGTGCATAACCCGCGCTTCCGCCTCGACGAAGAGGCGTTACAGATTGGCGTGAAACTGCACGTCGGTTTCATCCAGCAGTTGCTGATGAACGACGCCTGATCCCGCTTACTCGATTTTTTTTCCCTCCATCAGGCGCTGCACCAGCGGCGCCATAATCAGCTCCATTGCCAGCCCCATTTTGCCGCCCGGTACTACCAGCGTTTTGATGTGCGAAATAAAGGAGCCCTGCAACATCGCCAGCAGATATGGGAAATCAATGTCCTCGAGACCCTGAAAGTGGATCACCACGAAGCTTTCATCCAGTGACGGAATAGCTTTAGCCGCAAACGGGTTGGAGGTATCGATGGTCGGCACGCGCTGGAAGTTGATGTGCGTGCGGGAAAACTGCGGCGTGATGTAGCTGATATAATCGTCCATCGAGCGCACGACCGAATCCATCACCGCCTCACGGGAATGACCGCGCTCGCCGGTATCACGCACCAGTTTCTGGATCCATTCGAGGTTGACGATAGGCACCACGCCCACCAGCAAATCAACCTGCGCGGCGACGTCAATTTTGTCCGCGACCACACCGCCGTGCAGCCCTTCGTAGAATAAAATGTCGGTCGGTTCAGGCAGCGCCTGCCAGGGGGTAAAGGTGCCCGGCACCTGATTATAGGGAACAGCTTCGTCATAAGTATGCAGATACTTGCGTGAGCGCCCGGTGCCGGTCTGGCCGTATTCGATGAAGCTTTTTTCCAGCAGGCCGAAGTCATTGGCTTCCGGCCCGAAATAGCTGATATGACGCCCGAGATCGCGCGCCTTGCGGATCGCCGCATCCATTTCCGGGCGGGTGAAATGATGGAAACTGTCGCCTTCCAGCTCGGCCGCGCGCAGTCCAAGTTGTTGGAATATCTTACGAAAAGCCAGGCTGGTGGTGGTGGTGCCTGCACCGCTCGAACCGGTGACTGCAATAACAGGATGTTTGGCTGACATAATGCGCTGTTCTCCATAAAGGTGATGCTGGCAGGCGTGCCGCGGTCTTTTCTGTGGTCGAAGACCTGGCGTCCACGCTGCGCATAATTAAGCCTATTGTTACCATATTTATTCGAGAAGTGACAGGCGACGACCGGTTATTTCAACTGCCCGTAATAGGCATTTTTGCCGTGTTTTCGCAGGTAATGTTTGTCCATCAGCACGGACTGCATCGGGCTGAGAGCGGGTGTCAGCTGGCGCGAGAAAATTCCCATATAGGCACATTCCTCCAGCACCACGGCGTTGTGTACGGCGTCGGCAGCGCTTTTCCCCCACGCGAAAGGCCCGTGTGAATGCACCAGCACCGCCGGGATCTGCATGGCATCCAATTCCCGACGCGCAAAGGTTTCGATGATGACGTTGCCGGTTTCCAGTTCGTACGCGCCGTTGATTTCCGCCTCGGTCATCGGGCGGGTGCAGGGAATGTCGCCGTAGAAATAATCCGCGTGCGTGGTGCCCCATGCCGGTAAATCTAAACCCGCCTGTGACCAGATGGTCGCGTGGCGGGAATGCGTATGCACAATGCCGCCGATGCCGGGGAATTGCCGGTACAGTGCCAGATGTGTGGCGGTATCCGACGAGGGATTTTTGCTGCCTTCAACGCGCTTGCCGGTGTGCAGATCCACCACCACCATATCGTCAGCGGTCATTGCGGTGTAATCGACGCCCGAGGGTTTGATCACCACCAGATCTTTTTCACGGTCGATGGCGCTGACGTTGCCCCAGGTAAACGTCACCAGATGATGGGCGGGCAGCGCAAGATTGGCGGCCAGCACCTGTTGTTTCAGCTCTTCTAACATGTAAATGCTCCTTCCTGCATTTTGGCTTCGATCCACTGACGCGCTTTGATGATTTCCAGCACCGGCTCGGCGGCGTTTTCCGTCCACATTTCGATCAGGAAGGCGCCGCGATAATTCAGCGTCGCCAGCGTGCGGAAGAATCCGGTGAAATCAACGCAGCCTTCGCCGAACGGCACATCGCGGAACTGCCCTTGCGAAGTGGCGGTGACCGGATAGGTATCTTTGAGATGAATAGCCGCGATGCGATCAATGCCGAGCGCCAGCTCCGTCGCCACATCGTTGCCCCACGCGCTGAGGTTGCCGATATCCGGATAAACGCTGAACCACGGTGAATTCAGGCGGGTGTCCCACGCTTTCCACTTGGTTATCGAGTTCATAAATTCGGTATCCATGATCTCCACCGCCAGCGTCACCTGTGCGGCGGCGGCCTGTTCCACCGCCCACGCCAGCCCTTCGGCGAACCGTTCACGGGTGCCCGGATCGGACGCTTCGTAATAAACGTCGTAACCGGCTAACTGCACGGTGCGAATGCCTAAATCCCGCGCCAGTTTGATCGCCTTAAGCATGATTTCCCGCGCGCGTAGGCGAACGCTTTCCTCGTGGCTGCCGAACGGAAAACGCCGGTGGGCGGAGAGACACATCGAGGGGATCGCTACGCCAATTTCCATCATCGCTTCGACCAGCGCCACGCGCTGCGTGATGCTCCAGTCGAGGCGTGACAGGCGTTTGTCGGTTTCATCAACCGACATTTCGACAAAATCAAAACCGCAGCTTTTCGCCAGCGCCAGCCTTTCCGGCCAGCTCAGGTGTTTTGGCAGCGCTTTTTCGTAGATGCCCAGCGGATGCTTTCTCATGCGGTCGCCCCCCAGATGGCGTTGATTTGCTGATGAAATGCTTGCGCGACCTGCGCGGGCTGTGCCGCATCGGACAGCGCACGTCCGGCGATAAACGCCTGCACGTCGATGTCGCGAAACAGTGGCAGATCGGCGGGGGTGATGCCGCCGGTCACCGACAGCCGCAGACCGATATCGGACAGCTGTTTCATACGATCCAGATCTGCTTGCCCCCAGGTTTGTCCGCTGGCCTGTGCATCGCGGCCACGGTGATAAATCGCCTGACGGATCCCGGCGGCGTACCAGTCGCGGGCATCCCGCATCGTCCAGTTGCCAAACAGCTCGATCTGGATTTCGCCCTGATACGTGGTGGCGATGTCGTGGGCTTTGATGACGGTGGCCAGCGGCGCAGCGCAGATGACCGTCATCCAGTTGGCACCCGCTTTGAATGCCTCCTGTGCCAGCGTTTCCCCGGCATCGGCGACTTTCAGATCCGCCACCAGAATTTTCGCCGGGCAAAGTGCCCGCAGCGTTTGCACCGCCTGTAATCCTTCGCACAGGCACAAAATGGTGCCTGCTTCGATGATATCCACATGATTTTTCAACGCTTTAGCTGTGTGCAGCGCCGCCGTCAGATCAGTGTGATCCAGCGCCAGCTGGAGAAGAGGTTTAGTCATGAGCAGGGCTTCCTTGTGGTTCCGCCGTCGCGCAGCGGGCGTGGTAAGCCCCCAGTGCGTCAATCAGGAACTGGTAACGTTGTAATTTTTTCTGATAAACCGCGTGCGCGGTGGCGTCTGGCTCCAGCCGTTTCACCTCATAACGCAGATGTTGCTGAGCCTGTGAAAACGTCGGGTAAATCCCCGCGCCGACCATCGCCGCCAGCGCAGCGCCCAGACAGCCGGTTTCTTCGATCTGCGGCAGTTCCACCGGCATGCCGCTGACGTCGGCGAGCATTTGCATCCACACGGCTGAACGCGTCGGGCCGCCGGTGACGCGCAGGGTATGTGCCCGCGGAAAGCGCTGGCGCATGCGATTGAGATGGGTCATGTGGCTGAACACCACGCCTTCGTACACCGCCTGCCACAGATGCTCACGCTGGTGCAGCGATTGCAGGCCATAGAATCCGGCGGTCATTTCCGCGCCCTGATTGCTGCCGTAAAGGAAGGGCAGGAATAAGATATCGGTGCCCGCTTTCGGCAGGGCGCCCGCGGCGCGGTTGATCTCTTCAAACGGTACGTCGCCCGCTTGCCGGTTCAGCCATTCGAGATTGGCGGAAGAGGTCGGGCTGGCTTCGTGGATCAGATAACCTTCGCCGCCTGCGTAACGGCCATACACGTAAGGATGATTCTCGTGCGTGGCGATTTGCGGCGAAATCCCGCTGGTCACCGCCCAGGTACCCATCACCGCGTTGAGGGTGAATTCATCCTGAAGACCGGCACACAGCGCGGTAGAGACCACGTCGAACAGGCCGCCAACCACCGGCGTTCCGGCGGCGAGCCCGGTCAACGCCGCGACGCTTTGCGTCACTGTGCCGCAGATTTGTGCAGAGCCGACCACCGGTGGCAGCGCCGCGCTGATTTCGCCGATGCCCAGCATTTCCGCCAGCTCCGGCACATAGCCACCGCGCGCCATGTGATACAGATTGGATTCGGAAATGTTGGTTTCTTCGCAGCCGCGCTCGCCGGTCAGGCAATAACGCAGATAGTCGTGCGCCATCATCACCGTGCCGATTTGCTGATAGCGCTCAGGCTGATGGAGCTTTATCCAGCGCAGTAACGTCACCGGGTGCCCTGCCCACAGCGCCTGTCGGGTCAGCGGGTAAATGTGCTCGTGCAACCCGTCGCGCTGCCAGGCGTCGATCACATCCCCGGCGCGGCGGTCGGAAGACAACATGCCGCGCCCGAGCGGGTGGCCGGATTTGTCGAGTAAAAACAATCCCTTGCCTTGTGCTGATATGCCAATACCTTTCACCTGCTGGCCGCTGACGTTTTGCTGGTACAGCAGCGTCGCGATGCAGCTGCTGCACGATTTCCACAGCGCAGGCATATCACGCTCCGCCCAACCGGGATGATCACTCAGCACCGGCAGAGGCTGGCGGCTGACGCCTGCCTCCTGACCCGTCCGGTCGTATAATCCCGCTTTGAGATAGGTGCCGCCGCAGTCGATGCCTAACCAGTATTCCTCTGAGGACGTTTTCATGGTGATCCCTCAGGCTGCCGACGTGCGGCCGCCGGGCAGTTTGGTAGTAGATTGCGCCGGGACGTCGCAGCGTGCAGGCAGCAGCAGTGCCATCAGCGCGGCCAGCGTCAGGGAGATCGCCAGACAGTAAACGCCCGCGTCCTTGCTGTAGAAGGTGATCAACAGGCCGACGGCGTAGGGGCCGCAAAAGCCGCCGAGATTACCGAGGGCGTTGATCACACCGCGCGCACCACCGGCCATTTCCGCGCTGAACAGCTTGGCGGGAATCGTCCAGAACACACCGGCGGCGGATTGCAGGAAGAACCCGCAGCCGACCAGCGCCGCGTAGGACACCCAGATGTAATTTTTCAGCATCACCGAGAGGAACATGCAGGCGGCGAAACCGAGCAGCGGCAGAAAGACGAACAGTTTGCGTTTGCCGGTGCGATCCGACAGGGTTGAGAACAGCAACATTCCGGCGACCGCGCCGATGTAGGGCAGAATGGCGAGCACGCCGACCTGTCCCATCGTTGAGTGCGTCAGCTCTTTCAGGATGGTTGGCAGCCACAGGGTGTAGCCGTAAATACCGGTCTGATAGAAGAAGTTGAGGGCGATCAGTTGCCACATGGTTTTGTTGGCCAGTACCGCGCTAAGTGAGGCATTTCTGACTTCTTTCCCGGCGATGGCTTTCTGTTCGGCGGCCAGCGTAGATATCAGCCAGTTTTTCTCTTCCGGCGAGATCCATCGCGCTTCCTGTGGGCGGTCGCAGACGGTTAGCATCCACATCACCAGCACCACGGCGGAGAGCAGCCCTTCAATAATGAACAGCCAGCGCCAGTCCAGCGCACTGATGATCAGGCCGGACAGCGGGGCGGTGATGATCCCGGCGATCGGCACGAACATGATCACAATGGCGTTGGCTCTGCCGCGTTCAGCGTCCGGGAACCAGTTGCTGATCATGGTCAGCACCACCGGCAACATGCCGCCTTCCGCCACGCCCAGCGCGAAGCGCAGGAACAGCAGCTGGTACTGATTTACCACCAGACCGGTGAGAATCGAGATAATCACCCACGCCACCAGCGACCAGCCGATAAATTTCTTACCGCTGCCGTGCACCGCGATTTTCCCACCGGGCACTTGCAGGAATAAATAACCGATGAAAAATATCCCGCCTGCCAGACCGGCCATCGACGCAGTAATACCTAAATCCGCATCCATACCGCCCGGCATGGCAAAGGCGATATTTACCCTGTCCATATAAGAAATAATACAGGCGATAAGAATGGGCGGAATTATTCTCAGCCAGCGTTGTTTGGGTATTTCTTTTACTGAGGCATTGTTTTGTAGTGTGTCAGAGTATTTGTTCATCACTGATTACCTTAATCATGAGTTGCGCAGTCGTCTTACAGACGAGCGGGTTTCCCCTCAGATAAAAAGGGTGGTGTAGAAAAATAAAAGAATGACTGTTTTATGATTGTTATTTTTTATTGATCGCCATATTCATGGCCTGGATCCCATCCTGTAAAATAGCAATGCGATGATCGACGCTGGCGTCCTTATTCATTTCCAGTAATTTAATGCCGGCAAAGCTTAACGTTTCCAACGGAGCGTGGCGGAACATCTCAGCGGCAAGATCTACGGTCATCAGGCTTTCCGGGCACGCCACTTCACTACCGGTGAAAGGTGCGAAAGGCGCGTGCACATCCTGCCATTCGCCGTAAGCACCGCCGGTCGCGGTGCCGGAGAACATCAGCGCGCTGAGTGCCCCGGCCTGCTGGCAGGCTTGCAGATGTTCAAGCGGTAACGCGGTATTGCGGCCTTCAATCGCAGACCGCGCCCAGTTGATGCACATCCCGACGCTTTTACCGCTCTGCGCTTTTGCCTCGCTGATGGCGGCCAGTTCGCTCTCCAGCGGCAGAAAACCTTTGCGCACGTCGGGCTTATCCAGCGCATCGCAATGCTCGAGGATCAGCTCGCACGGCCAGTCCCAGCTGAGAATGTCCTGAAGCGACTCGGTGAAACAGTGCGTGGCGAGCTCAATATTTTGCGTCCCTGCCAGCGGCGCAGACTGCAATTCCACGGCCAGAATTCTCTTTCTGCCAGCGGCATCATTGGCGCTGCTGACTTTCTCAAAAATGTGGCGATAGAAGCTGATGCAGGCGCGACGCAGCTGCGGATCCTCCGAGGCCAGCCCGAAGCCCGGCTGTGAACCGCGACGGCGCATGGTTTCCATCACGCCGGTGATCACGATGTCCCAGGCCTGCGGCAAATGTTTAAATAAATACGCGTCACCTGACGGATGTAAATCCTCCAGGCAAGGTTGTTCTATTCCGCGAATATCAGGAAGATCGGTGAGTTTCCTCCAGAATTCCGTTTCTTTATTTTCAGGGTGCTGATGAAATGAGGGCGCGCAAGGATAAGCGCCGACAATAAAGCCCGCGTGCTTTGTCATAATTAATTTCCCTAATGAAGAGTAATTCTCTTACGTGTGTTAATTAACCGAGCGATTCCATCTTAACTTTCACCACCACTTTTCGGATTTGGCTGACGTCATTATAAATACAGGCAGGGCGATGAACATCCTGCGGGAAAAATATGGCGTAAGAACCGGGCTTCATAATGATTTCGGATTCATTTTCCATCTGGTGATAAAAAATAATGTCACGCTCTTCCAGTAATGACTGTGATATTTCATTGGATCCGCAATCGGCTGCCACGCCAATAATTTCTTCACCCGACGCTAAAAATTGAATATCAATATAACGGCGGTGAACTTCCGGTGGGTTTTCCGCTTTCGGTTTAGTGGTTAAATCCAAAATCTGCGCGTAAATATCTCTGCCTTCAATCTCCACAACGCCGGTTTCAAGCTGCTGAAAATTGGTCGTGCGCAAAAAATTAAGCGCCTTCTCAATAGCCGCCGGAAATGTGCAGGGATTCGGATTGCTGATATGTCCAAATATCATGTGCTATCTCCTTATAATTCCTGGATTTTCGCCCAGATGCTGTCGTCTATGGTGATGCCGTTGCGACGGTTTTCGTCCAGCAGGCGTGTAAATTCATGGCCGGGCAGGCGAACCGCGACGTCCGGATTGTTGCGCTCAGCGCTGGTGACGTAATCCATGATGCGTTGTAGTTTTGCATCGCGGGTTGCGCCGTCAATCAGGCGGTCGACTTCGATCGCGATGAAAATCTGCGAGATGCCGTATTCGTCCGAGTTGTCCTCGGTGACTTCTGCAACAGACGCGCCGTCGGAGAGCAGGGTGGCGATCATGTCCAGTACGATGGATAAGCCTGATCCTTTCCAGTAGCCCATTGGCAGAATGCGACGATTTTTTTCGATCACGCCGGGTTCGCGGGTCAGTTCGCCATTATCGTCAAAGCCGCCGTCCACCGGCAGTTCGCGCCCAGCCAGACGGTTAACCTCCAGCATGCCGTAGGAGAACATCGACATCGACATATCAACCATGGTGATCGGCGAACCAGGGATGGCGACGATCAGCGGGTTGGTGCCTATACGACACTCTTTTGCACCCCACGGCGGCATGACTGCGATGGAGTTGGTCCAGCAAATCCCGATATAGCCTTTCTCCGCCGCCTGCCAGCCGTAGCTGCCGCCGCGCATCCAGTGGTTGGCATTGCGCACCGCAATCAGCCCGATGCCGTGATCGGACGCCAGCGAAATGGCGCGATCCATCATTTTTTTGGCGGTCAGATTGCCTATCGACCTTTGGGCATCCCACTGTTCGATAGCCCCCAGTGACAGGATCTTTTTCGCGATCGCATCCGGGTGAATATCGCCTTGATCCAGCTGCTGAATAAAACGCGGGAAGCGGTTTACGCCGTGGGAATAAACGCCGGATTCGGTAGTTTGCGCGAACATTGTGGCGCATTCAGCGGCCATTTCGGGTTTCACGTGTCGGGCTAACAGCACCCGTTCGAACTCCGTTTTCAGCTCATCAAAACTCAGTTTCATGCCTTTCTCCGCAACAGTTGTTAAATTTTTTGAGTGTTTTTAGATCTCTATATTTCACTATGTGGAATCTAATTTCAAAAATCTACTCTTGTGTTGTTTATAAAACAATCCATACGGTGATTTTAAAAATGCTTTTAAATCATCAATATAAAAAGCAGATCTCAGGATCGTGACGGAAGGCACGTTTTCAGGTGGGCAAAAAGCCAGGGAGGGAACAGGAGTTACTTCGCGCGTGAAGGGACTTTGCGCTACCATCGTTGAAGCATCGGCATAACAGGAAGTCATCGGGTAATGAAAGACATAGAGAATGAGCAAGCAAAGGATAAACCGGCGGGAAGTCAGAGTTTGTTTCGCGGGCTGCAACTGATCGAGATCCTCAGCAATTACCCGAACGGGTGCCCGCTGGCGCACCTTTCCGAACTCGCAGAGCTGAACAAAAGTACAGTTCACCGGCTACTTCAGGGGTTGCAATCCTGCGGATATGTCACTGCCGCACCTGCGGCGGGCAGCTATCGTTTAACCACCAAGTTTATTTCCGTCGGACAGAAATCCCTGTCCTCGCTCAATATCATCCACGTCGCCGCGCCGCATCTGGAAGCGCTGAACCTCGCGACCGGCGAGACGGTGAATTTTTCCAGCCGGGAAGACGATCACGCCATCCTGATTTATAAACTGGAACCGACCACCGGCATGCTGCGCACCCGCGCCTACATCGGCCAGCATATGCCGCTGCATTGTTCGGCGATGGGCAAAATCTACATGGCCTACGGACACCCGGATTACGTGCCCGCATATTGGGAAAGCCACCGCGAGCAAATCCAGCCGCTGACCCGCAATACGATTGTTGACCTCAAACATATGAATCAGGAGCTGGCACGGATCCGCGAACAGGGTCTGGCGATGGACCGCGAAGAGAACGAACTCGGGGTCTCCTGCCTGGCGGTGCCGGTGTTTGATATCCACAACCGCGTCACATACGCCGTCTCGATTTCCCTCTCAACCGCCAAACTCGGCGTGATTGGCGAAGACGCGTTACTGAAACCTCTGAAAGACACCGCCGTGGCGATCTCGGGAGAATTGGGGTTGAAGGTGGGGTGAGGGGGGATGGCAGATAAAAAATCCCCGGCGAAAGGCCAGGGATCTCTGTATGGGCAGAAAGCGAAAACTACCCCTTAACCGTCTTCAGAGCTGCTACGCAGCGATCGACCACGCCGTCGAACTTGTGATCGATATTGACGCGTAAGACATCAGGTTCGTCTTCACCCGGTTCTTCGAGTGCCTCGAACTGGCTTCTCAGTAAATCGGTCGGCATGAAGTGCCCGGCGCGTGCTTTCAGGCGATCGGCGATCACGTCAAAACTGCCTTTCATGTAGATGAACACCATGCCTTCGTTGTCTTTACGCAGCGCGTCACGGTAGCGGCGTTTCAGGGCAGAACAGACAATGACGCCAGTTTCGTTTTTATGGCGCAGGCTGTAGGCCGCATCGTTTAAACGTAACAACCAGGGTGCACGATCGTCGTCGTTCAGTGGCGTGCCGCTGGCCATCTTTTGAATATTGGCGCGGGGATGAAGATCATCACCGTCGATGAATTTCGCGTTGATTTCACGGGCCAGTGCCGCGCCGACGGTGGATTTACCGCTGCCTGACACGCCCATCAGAATGATGCTTTGTCCTGCCATAAGTATGATCTCTATCCCAAAATGAAAATTTTGACTGTGTAGTGAGTCCTAATATTAGCATGTTACCGGTATCATGATACCGGTAACAAATGGAGATGTGACTAATATCACAAAGGAATGCACTGCTGTTTTAGCGGTCGCGGTCTGTACCCGTTGCACTGTTAATTCCTACAACATGTTGAAAATTAAAAACAATGCGTCGCTCATTGGATTACTGCACCAGAGCGACAGCATGAGGGGAAGAATATGCCACTAATTATTGTAGCGGTGGGCGTCGCACTGCTCTTATTACTGATGATTCGGTTCAAGCTCAACGGCTTCATCGCACTGATTCTGGTCGCGCTGGCGGTGGGTATCATGCAAGGCATGCCGGTCGATAAAGTCATTACCTCCATTAAAAATGGGGTCGGCGGTACGTTAGGTAGTCTGGCGCTGATCATGGGCTTTGGGGCCATGCTCGGTAAAATGCTGGCCGACTGCGGGGGTGCACAACGGATTGCCACCACGCTTATCGAGAAGTTTGGTCGTGAACACATTCAGTGGGCGATCGTGCTGACCGGTTTTATCGTCGGTTTTGCGCTGTTCTACGAAGTGGGCTTCGTTCTCATGCTGCCGCTGGTGTTTACCGTAGCAGCAGCTGCACGACTGCCGCTGCTGTATGTCGGCGTACCGATGGCCGCCGCGTTATCCGTCACCCACGGTTTCCTGCCCCCGCATCCGGGGCCGACGGCGATTGCAACGATCTTCCACGCGGATATGGGCAAAACGCTGTTGTACGGTTCGCTGCTGGCGGTGCCGACGGTGATTCTGGCCGGGCCGGTGTATGCGCGTTTCCTGAAAGGGATCGACAAACCGGTGCCGGAAGGCCTGTTCAATCCGAAAACCTTTACTGAAGCCGAAATGCCAAGCTTTGGCGTCAGCGTCGCGACGTCTCTGGTACCGGTCATTCTGATGGCGTTCCGCGCCGTCTGCGAAATGATCCTGCCGAAGGGCCATCCCGTGCTGGCATACGCTGAATTCTTCGGCGACCCGGTGATGGCAACGCTGATTGCAGTGCTCATCGCTATCTTCACCTTCGGCCTGAACCGTGGACGTAAGATGGAAGACGTGATGGCGACGGTCAGCGATTCCATCAAAATCATTGCAATGATGCTGCTGATTATCGGCGGTGGCGGTGCGTTCAAACAGGTGCTGGTCGACAGTGGAATCGAGAAATATATCGCCGCAATGATGGACGGCAGTACCTTGTCGCCAATCCTGCTGGCGTGGTCCATCGCTGCGGTTCTGCGTATTGCGCTGGGTTCTGCCACGGTGGCAGCGATTACGGCAGGCGGTATCGCCGCGCCTTTGATCGCGACTACCGGTGTCAGCCCTGAGCTGATGGTGATCGCCGTCGGTTCCGGCAGCGTGATTTTCTCGCACGTCAACGATCCGGGCTTCTGGTTGTTCAAGGAATATTTCAACCTGAGCATCGTCGAAACCTTCAAATCCTGGTCCGTGCTGGAAACCATTATTTCCCTCTGCGGCCTCGGCGGATGTTTGTTGCTGTCGATGGTGGTGTGACGGGAAAACGACAGTAATAAAAAAGGCGAGCCAACCGGTTCGCCTTTTTCGTTTCTGACATCTGCTAAATTTTCAAATACGCCCTGATCCCGTCGAGGAACATTTGGGTCGACAGCATGACCAGAATCAGGCCCATCAGGCGTTCGAGGGCGCTGACGCCTTTGTCGCCGAGCAGACGCAGAAACAGGTTCGACAGCAGCAGGATCGCCATCGACAGGCCCCAGGCGATAAACAATGCCAGCGTCAGGTGGCTCATCTGGTTCGGATACTGATGCGACAGCAGCATCAGCGTGGCGAGAATCGACGGACCGGCAACCAGCGGGATGGCCATCGGCACGAGAAAAGGTTCTTCACCGGCGGACAAACCCGTGCTGCTTTTTTCTTCGGACGGGAAAATCATTTTGATGGCAATCAGAAACAGAATGATGCCGCCGGAAATCGAGACGGTTTCAGTGCGCAGATTCAGGAACGACAGGATTTTTTCCCCGGCGAACAGGAAGATCAGCATCAGCAGCAGGGCAATCAGCATTTCGCGGATCAGCACCACGCGACGGCGTTTCGGGTCGAGATGTTTTAAGACCGACATGAAAATCGGTAAATTGCCCAGCGGATCCATAATTAAAAACAGCAAGATGGTTGCTGAAATCATTTCGGTCATGACTACCTCAGAATGATAAAACGCCTGTTATAAGTTGTGCTGCTATTAAACGCTGCACTATTGATTAAATTCACTTGCCACTTCTAGTACATTTTGTAAGGTGGTAGACCAGCGCGGAAACAGAGCATGGCGCATCATAAAAAGGCGCCAACTTAGTGCAAACGCGTGTTCAAGCAGTTTTACACAGCTATCACCCTCAGGGCAGGACAGTCATTATGAAAAATGTAGGTTTCGTTGGTTGGCGCGGGATGGTCGGTTCTGTACTCATGCAACGCATGATTGAAGAACGCGATTTCGACGCTATCCGTCCGGTATTCTTCTCCACCTCTCAGCATGGTCAGGCCGCTCCGGATTTTACGGGGCAGACTGGCACCTTACAGGATGCTTATGATCTGGACGCATTGAGTGCGCTGGACATTATCATCACCTGCCAGGGCGGCGATTATACCAATGAAATCTATCCGAAGCTGCGTGAAATCGGTTGGTCAGGCTACTGGATCGACGCAGCATCTTCTCTGAGAATGAAGGATGACGCGATAATCATCCTCGACCCGGTTAACAGCGCAGTGATCCATCAGGGCATCGATAAAGGTATCAAAACCTTTGTTGGCGGTAACTGTACCGTCAGCCTGATGCTGATGTCTCTCGGTGGCCTGTTCGCTAACGACCTGATCGAGTGGGCGTCGGTTGCGACTTATCAGGCGGCTTCCGGCGGCGGCGCGCGTCACATGCGCGAACTGCTGACACAAATGGGCATGCTACACAACAGCGTGGCGAAGGAGCTGGAAAATCCGGCGTCGGCCATCCTGGATATCGAACGTAAAGTCACCGCGCTGACCCGCAGTGGCACGTTGCCAACCGATAACTTCGGCGTGCCGCTGGCAGGTGGTCTGATCCCGTGGATCGACAAGCAGCTCGATAACGGCCAGACCAAAGAAGAGTGGAAAGGTCAGGCGGAAACCAACAAAATTCTCGGTACCTCAAGCATCATTCCGGTAGACGGTCTGTGTGTGCGTATCGGCGCGTTGCGCTGTCATAGCCAGGCGTTCACCCTGAAACTGAAAAAAGACGTGTCGATCCCTGAAATTGAACAAATGCTGGCGACGCACAACGACTGGGTTCGCGTGATCCCGAACGACCGTGAACTGTCGATGCGCGAACTGACGCCGGCCGCAGTGACCGGCACTATGAACACGCCGGTTGGGCGTCTGCGTAAGCTAAATATGGGCCCGCAATATCTGTCTGCGTTCACCGTCGGTGACCAACTGCTGTGGGGCGCAGCAGAGCCTTTACGCCGTATGTTGCGTATTCTTCTCTAACCCGCCTGTTTACGGACAACGGCGCCGTTTTCAGCTCAACGGGACACCAGCACGGTGTCCCGTTTTTGTTTCTGTCATCAATCACTTTACCGTTTATCTGCATTTTGCCAGCGCATCTCTCTGTATTTCATTTTGAGATAAATTCCTCGGTTTCTTCCCGCTGATTTCTTCAACCTTTGTCTATGCTTAGTAGAAGAGCCAAGCCTCTTTGAGAAGCTGAAACTGAGACTTATTTAGAAAATGTGAGCACGGGCGCAATCGCGCACTTTTTAGCAAAACTGAAACCGGACGAGATCACAAAGCAACGATAAAAAGGGGAGCACACTGGGATCACGTTTCGTATTGAGTACCTGAATGATTTTATTGGATTTATTGATTTAATTAATCATAGGACGAAATTCATGTCTGTACTTCCCGATCAGCACGTCATTAATCAAATTATATCGGGTCACTACGCTGATCCTTTTTCTCTGCTGGGGATGCACGCCGTCGCCGCCGGACTGGAAGTGCGCGCACTGCTGCCGGATGCCGATCAGGTCTGGGTGATTGATGCGGAGAAAGGTAAAAGAGTTATCGAACTGCGACGCACTGACGATCGCGGTTTTTTTGTCGGCCTGATGCCGCGTCGTAAGAATTTCTTTCGTTATCAGCTGGAAGTGCGCTGGGGCGAAAACCTCCATGTGATTGACGATGCTTACCGTTTCGGCACGCTGTTACAGGAGCTGGACATCTGGCTCCTGTCCGAAGGCACGCACCTGCGGCCTTACGAAAAACTGGGCGCGCATCTGCAAACGCTCGATAACGTCGCGGGCGTCAGTTTTGCGGTCTGGGCACCCAACGCCCAGCGCATTTCGGTTGTCGGCGAGTTCAACTTCTGGGATGGCCGCCGCCACCCGATGCGTCAGCGCCGCGAAAACGGGATCTGGGAATTGTTCATCCCGGCGGTGAGCGAAGGTCAGCTGTATAAATTCGAAATTATCGACTGTCACGGTAATGTGAGCCTGCGCGCTGATCCGTATGCGTTTGAAGCGCAGATGCGCCCGGAAACGGCGTCCTGCGTCCGCAAGCTGCCGGATATTGTGCCGTTTTCAGAAACGCGCAAGAAAGCCAATGCGCTGAATCAGCCGGTATCGGTATACGAAGTACATCTGGGATCCTGGCGTCGCCATACTGACGATAACTTCTGGCTGAGCTACGGCGAACTTGCGGAGCAGCTGGTGTCCTACGCCAAATGGATGGGCTTCACCCATA
This sequence comes from Rahnella sp. 1L-D-7-B-C2, assembly GCF_057290995.1. Taxonomy (NCBI): domain Bacteria; kingdom Pseudomonadati; phylum Pseudomonadota; class Gammaproteobacteria; order Enterobacterales; family Yersiniaceae; genus Rahnella; species Rahnella sp. 1L-D-7-B-C2. The sequence continues at coordinate 369,976 of NZ_JBXAVQ010000004.1, forward strand.
TCGAACTGATGCCGGTGAACGAGCACCCGTTCGATGGCAGCTGGGGCTATCAGCCGCTCGGCATGTATGCGCCGACCCGCCGCTTCGGCACGCCGCAAGATTTTAAAGCGCTGGTGGAAGCCGCGCACAACGCCGGGCTGAATGTGATCCTCGATTGGGTGCCTGGGCATTTCCCCAGCGATTCCCACGGTCTGGCGGAATTCGACGGCACCGCGCTGTACGAATATGCCGATCCGCGCGAAGGTTATCATCAGGACTGGAACACCCTGATTTATAACTATGGTCGCCACGAAGTGCGCAACTATCTGGCGGGAAATGGTTTTTACTGGATCGAGCGGTTCGGGATTGATGGCCTGCGCGTCGATGCCGTCGCCTCAATGATTTACCGTGATTACAGCCGTAAAGCCGGAGAGTGGATCCCCAACTATTACGGCGGCCGCGAAAATCTCGAAGCCATCGCTTTCCTGAAATACACCAACCAGACCATTGGTCGCGAGCTTGGTGGCGCGGTGACGCTGGCAGAAGAGTCCACCGACTATCCGGGCGTTACTATGCCGCCTGATGCCAACGGGCTGGGCTTCCACTACAAGTGGAATATGGGCTGGATGAATGACTCGCTCAAATACATGCAGCTCGATCCGGTTCATCGCAAATATCACCACAATCTTATGACGTTCGGCGTGCTTTACGCCTACAGCGAGAACTTCATTTTGCCGCTGTCGCACGATGAAGTTGTCCACGGTAAAAAATCCCTGATCGACAAAATGCCCGGCGACGCCTGGCAGAAGTTTGCCAACCTGCGCGCTTATTACGGCTTTATGTGGGCGCATCCGGGGAAAAAACTGCTGTTCATGGGCTGCGAATTTGCACAGGGGCGCGAGTGGAATTTCAACGCCAGCCTCGACTGGCATCTGCTTGATGATCCGAACAGCTGGCACGCCGGCGTGCAGCATCTGGTGCGCGATCTCAACCATACGTATCGCGACAACGCGCCGCTGTACGAGCTGGATTTCAATCCGCGCGGTTTTGAATGGCTGGTGGTCGACGATCACGCCAACTCGATTTTCGCCTTCGCACGCCGCGACGAAAACGCCGGTGAGGTGATTGTCATCAGCAACTTCACACCGGTGCCGCGCTACGACTATCGCATTGGCATCAGCCGCCCGGGCGTGTACCGCGAAATTCTTAATACCGATTCGCACTTCTACCACGGCAGCAACGTTGGCAACGCCGGTGCGGTTCACAGTGAAAATATCAGTCAGCATCAGCGTGAACATTCGATAAGCGTAACCATCCCGCCACTGGCGACGGTCTATTTGCGCAGGGAGCCGTAATGAAGCAGCTTGAGCCCGGTCAGTCCGCACCCTTTGGTGCGCATCTCAGAGATAACGGCGTTAATTTTTGCCTGTACTCCGCACATGCGGAAAAAGTGGAGTTATGTCTGTTTGATGAGAACGGGAGCGAGCAGCATCTGCCGCTGACTGCACGCACCGGCAATCTGTGGCACGGATTTTTGCCGGGAGCCAAAGCCGGACAGCGTTATGGTTATCGGGTTTACGGGCCGTTCGATCCGAAAAACGGCCATCGTTTTAATCCGAAAAAAGTGCTGATCGACCCCAGTGCGCGGGCGATTGACGGCGTACTGCTCGACAACGCGCGTTTTACCGGCGGCGTCGATGCGCCGGATGATCGCGACAGCGCGGTCGTCGCACCGAAGTCTGTGGTCGTAGCCGGGAAATTTGACTGGGAAGATGACAAACCGCCCGCCACGGCGTGGGGCGATACCGTAATTTACGAAGCGCACGTGCGCGGTCTGACCCGTCAGCATCCGCGTATTCCGGCGGCGCTGCGCGGCACTTACGCCGGGCTGGCACATCCGGTCATGCTCGAATATTTGCAGCATCTGGGCGTCACCGCCATTGAACTCTTACCGGTGCAACATCATGCCGACGAACCGCGCCTGCAACGCCTTGGCCTGACCAATTACTGGGGCTACAACGTGCTCGCGCCGTGCGCCATCGACCCGCGTTATGCCAGCGGCCTGGGCGGTGTGTCGGCGCTGAGCGAATTCAAATCGGCGGTGAAAGCTCTGCATCAGGCGGGGATCGAAGTGATCCTCGACGTGGTGTTTAACCACAGCGCTGAATTGGCTATCGACGGGCCGTTTATCTCGTTTCGCGGAATTGATAATGCCAGCTGGTACTGGCTGAACGAGGATGGTTCCGACAATAACATGACCGGCTGCGGCAATTCGCTGCGGCTGGTGGACGACGAGGTGGTCGCCTGGACGCTCGACTGCCTGCGCTATTGGGTGCGCGAATGTCACGTCGATGGATTTCGGTTTGATTTAGCGACGCTTCTGGGCAGAACGCCGGAGTTCACCGCGCAATCGCCGCTGTTCGAAGCCATTAAACAGGACGCCGTGCTGTCGCAGGTCAAGCTAATCGCTGAACCCTGGGATATCGGCACTGGGGGTTATCAGCTGGGGAATTTCCCGGCTCCGTTCGCTGAATGGAACGACGTGTGGCGCGACGAAATGCGTCAGTTCTGGCTGCACGGCGATATTTCGATCGGGCAATTTGCCGGCCGGATTGCGGCGTCAGCGGATAAGTTCGATCCGGCGCAGCGCGCGCCTTACGCCAGTATCAATATGCTCACCGCGCACGACGGCTTCACGCTGCGTGATGTCGTGAGTTTTAACCAGAAGCATAACCAGGCCAACGGCGAAGAAAACCGTGACGGCCATAACGAGAACTTCAGCCAAAACCACGGCGAGGAAGGGCTGGACGCATCTGCAGATGTCTTGCAGCAGCGTCGTCTCAGCCAGCGCGCGCTGCTGGCGACGCTGTTTTTGTCACAGGGCACGCCGATGTTGCTGGCCGGTGACGAGCACGGCAACAGCCAGTCAGGCAACAACAACGCCTACTGTCAGGACAATCCGCTGACCTGGCTCGACTGGGAAAATGCGGATGAAAGCCTGACGGCCTACGTTTGTGCGCTGATTGCATTGCGCCGGAAAATTCCGGCACTGACGCAAAACCGCAGGTGGCAGGACGACAGTGGCGATGTGCAATGGCTGAATCAACAGGGGCAACCGATGAGCGTCGGTGACTGGGAGCAGGGGCCGCAGCAGTGGCTGCAAATCCGCCTGTCCCAGCGCTGGCTTCTCATTGTGAATGCTTCTTTGCACGACGTTGACTTGCAACTGCCGGCGGGAAACTGGCAGCCGGTTGCGCCGTTCAACAGTGTGCTTTTTGACGAGGAACCCCGACGCGTCATGGAAGGCTCGCAATGGCGGGCAGCAGCGAAAACCCTCTGTGTCCTACAAGATTTCACTCCACAGAGCCGGTAACTATAAAAACGAAGGAGTCAGATATGGCGACATTAGATAACCGGGACCCGGTCATGCTGGCGCGACAACTGCCGCTGAAATCCGTGGCATTGATTCTTGCCGGGGGACGTGGTTCACGACTGAAAGATTTAACTGCAACCCGGGCTAAGCCTGCCGTTCACTTCGGCGGGAAATTTCGCATTATCGATTTCGCCCTGTCGAATTGCCTGAACTCGGGCATCCGGCGTATCGGGGTGATCACGCAATATCAGTCTCACACGCTGGTTCAACATATTCAGCGAGGCTGGTCTTTTCTCAACGAAGAAATGAACGAGTTTGTGGATCTGCTTCCGGCACAGCAACGCCACAGCACCGAGCACTGGTACAAAGGCACCGCTGATGCGGTGTATCAGAATCTGGATATTATCCGTCGCTATGACGCCGAATTCGTGGTGATCCTGGCGGGCGATCATATCTACAAAATGGATTATTCGCGGATGCTGATCGATCACGTGCAGAAGGGCGGCGAATGTACTGTCGCCTGCCTCGCAGTGCCGATTGCCGAGGGCAGCGAGTTTGGCGTAATGGACGTCAGCGACGATTACCACATCAAAAGTTTTGTCGAGAAACCGCAAAACCCGCCGCCGATGCCCGGTCATCCCGACATGGCGCTGGCGAGTATGGGCATCTACATTTTTAATGCGGACTATCTTTTTAAGATCCTCGAAGAAGATATGGCGGACGAAGGTTCCAGCCACGATTTCGGAAAAGACCTGATCCCGAAACTGACATCGCAGGGCGTGGCGCGGGCGCATCCGTTCAGTCTCTCCTGCGTGACGCAGAATGAAGAATTACCGCCGTACTGGCGCGATGTAGGGACGCTCGACGCTTACTGGCGTGCCAATCTGGATCTGGCGTCGGTCACGCCTGAACTGGACATGTATGACCGCAACTGGCCGATCCGCACACACATGGAACCGCTGCCGCCGGCCAAATTTGTGCAGGATCGTTCAGGCAGCCACGGTATGACCATGAACTCGCTGGTGGCCGGAGGTTGCATCGTGTCGGGCTCGGTGGTGGTGCATTCAGTGCTGTTCCCGCGTGTGAGAATCAATTCTTTCTGCAATATTGATTCAACGATTATTTTGCCGGATGTCAACGTCGGACGTTCCTGCCGCTTGCGTAAATGTGTGATTGACCGCGCCTGCCAGATCCCTGAAGGCATGGTGATTGGTGAGAACGCCGACGAAGACAGCCGCCGCTTTTACCGCTCAGAAGGCGGTGTGGTGCTGGTGACGCGCGCGATGCTGGCGAAGCTGTAATGTTGGCCACAAGCTAAACGGACTTTTTTAGAACAGATCGAGTTTTGCAGTATTTTTCGTCATCCCGGTGAACGCCGGGATGACCGGGATAATCAGGAGCGCGAATGCAGGTTTTACATGTTTGTTCCGAGCTGTTCCCCCTGTTGAAAACGGGTGGCCTGGCCGACGTCGCCGGGGCGTTGCCCGCCGCACAGATCGCCGAGGGCGCGGATGTTCGCGTCCTCATTCCGGCTTTCCCTGACGTCAAAAAAGGCCTCGGAGAAACGCGGGTGATCGGTACGCTGGATACGTTCGCCGGTTATGTCACGCTGTCGCTGGGCTACTTTGACGGCGTCGGTATTTATCTGATTGATGTGCCCGGTTTGTACGATCGTCCCGGCAGCCCGTATCACGATCAGTCTTCTTTTGCCTACGCCGATAACCATCTGCGCTTTGCGCTTTTGAGCTGGATGGCGTGCGAACTGGCGCTGGGATTTGATCACCACTGGCAGCCGAACATTGTGCATTCCCACGACTGGCACGCCGGGCTGGCGTCTGCCTATATCCGCGCGCGCCATGCGCCGGTGAAAACGGTGTTTACCGTGCACAATCTGGCATTTCAGGGACTGTTTGGCGGGCATCATCTCGACGAGTTGTACATCCCGCGCGAGTTCTTCCAGATGCACGGGCTGGAGTTCTACGGCCAGATTTCCTATCTGAAAGCCGGATTGTATTACTCCGATCACGTCACGACAGTCAGCCCGACCTACGCGAAAGAAATCACCCGTCCTGAATACGGTTACGGTATGGAGTCTCTGCTGCAACTGCGGGAGAGGGAAGGACGGCTGACCGGGATCCTCAACGGTGTGGATGAAGCAATCTGGCAGCCGCGTGACGACGTGCTGCTTTCCGCGCGTTACGACGCCGATGATTTACGATCCAAAGCAATCAACAAAGCCTATCTGCAACGGGCGATGGGGCTGGACGTGGACGATTCGCGGCTGGTGTTTGCGGTCGTCAGCCGCCTGACCAGCCAGAAAGGGTTGGATCTGGTGCTCGAAGCGTTGCCAGATTTACTCGAACGCGGCGGTCAGTTGGCGCTGTTAGGCGCGGGCGACGCGGTGCTGCAGCAGGCATTTCTGGCGGCGGCGGCGGACAATCCGGGACAGGTCGGCGTGCAGCTGGGTTATCACGAGGCGTTCTCCCACCGCATTATCGGCGGTGCGGACGTCATTATGGTGCCAAGCCGCTTTGAGCCTTGCGGCCTGACGCAGTTGTACGGTTTGAAATACGGCACACTGCCGCTGGTGCGCCGGACCGGCGGGCTGGCGGATACGGTTGTTGACTGTGCGCTGGAAAATCTGGCCGACGGAACGGCCAGCGGTTTTGTCTTTGAAGAGGCCACGGGGAAATCGCTGGCAAGTGCGATCCGCCGGGCATTTGTGCTGTGGAGCCGTCCTAAACACTGGCGACACGTACAACAACACGCCATGGGTATTGATTTTGGTTGGAAGGTTGCGGCGCAGGAATATCTCACGCTGTATAACCGTCTTATGTCCTGAACCCCTGAACGTAGCTAACTTGATCGGGAATGTAACGTTATGACTTCACCGTTTAATTACAACTCACCGACAGTCAGTGTCGAAGCGCTAAAGCATTCTATAGCCTATAAGCTGATGTTTATTATCGGCAAAGATCCGTCCATCGCGACACAACATGACTGGCTGAACGCCACGTTATTTGCAGTGCGCGACCGCATGGTCGAACGCTGGCTGCGCTCCAACCGTGCGCAAACCTCTCAGGACGTGCGGCAGGTTTATTACCTGTCGATGGAGTTTCTGATTGGACGTACACTGTCCAACGCGCTGCTGGCGATGGGCATTTACGACGATCTCAAAAGCGCGCTCGATGAAATGGGCTTCGATCTTGAAGAACTGATCGGCGAAGAGAACGACCCCGGTTTAGGTAACGGTGGTCTCGGGCGTCTGGCGGCGTGTTTCCTCGATTCTCTGGCGACGCTGGCGTTGCCGGGGCGCGGTTATGGCATCCGTTACGAATACGGTATGTTCGCGCAGAACATCGTCAACGGAGAGCAGAAAGAATCACCGGATTACTGGCTGGAATACGGTAATCCGTGGGAGTTTCAGCGTTATAACACCCGCTATAAAGTCCGCTTCGGTGGCCGCGTGCAGCATGAGGGTGTGAAAACCCGCTGGCTGGAAACCGAAGAAGTCATCGCCTGCGCTTACGATCAGGTCATTCCCGGTTACGACACTGATGCAACCAACACGCTAAGGCTATGGGGCGCGCAGGCCAGTAACGAGATCAATCTGGGTAAATTCAATCAGGGCGATTACTTCGCGGCGGTGGAAGATAAAAACCATTCCGAGAACGTGTCGCGCGTGCTGTACCCGGACGATTCCACCTACTCAGGCCGCGAGCTGCGCCTGCGTCAGGAATATTTCCTGGTCTCGGCGACGGTGCAGGACATTCTCAACCGCCATTACACCACGCACCATACTTACGACAATCTGGCCGACAAAATCGCCATCCACCTCAACGACACGCACCCGGTGCTGTCAATTCCTGAGCTGATGCGTTTACTGATCGACGAACATAAATTCGAATGGCTGCCCGCGTGGGAAACTGTTTCACGGGTGTTCTCCTACACCAACCACACGCTGATGACCGAAGCGCTGGAAACCTGGCCTGTGGACATGATCGGCAAGATCCTGCCCCGTCATTTGGAGATTATTTTCCAGATCAACGATCATTTCCTGAAAGAAGTCGCAGTGCAGATCCCGGGCGACGACGGTTTGCTGTCGCGGGTGTCGATCATCGATGAAGGCAATGGCCGTAAGGTGCGCATGGCGTGGCTGGCGGTGATCGCCAGTCATAAAGTCAACGGCGTCTCGGCGCTGCACTCCGATCTGATGGTGCAGTCACTGTTTGCTGATTTCGCGCATATTTACCCGGATCGCTTCTGCAATAAAACCAACGGCGTGACGCCGCGCCGCTGGCTGGCGCTGGCTAATAAACCGCTGTCTGCGGTCATTGATGATGCCATCGGTCAGACCTGGCGTTCCGATCTCAGCCAGCTTTCTGAGCTGAAACAGAATCTGGATTATCCGAGCTTCCTCCAGGCTCTGCGCAAGGCCAAGCTGGATAACAAAAAACGGCTGGCGCTGTATATCGCGCAGAAACTGAATATCGTGGTAGATCCGAAAAGTCTGTTCGACGTGCAGATCAAGCGCATCCACGAATACAAACGCCAACTGATGAACGTGCTGCATGTCATCACAAGATACAACCGTATTCTGGAAGAGCCGGATGCCGACTGGGTGCCGCGCACGGTGATTTTCGCCGGTAAAGCGGCCTCGGCGTATTATGCGGCTAAACAGATTATCCGCCTGATTAACGACGTCGCGACGGTGGTCAACAACGATCCTCGTATCGGCAACAAGCTGAAGATCGTCTTCATCCCGAACTACAGCGTCAGTCTGGCGCAGATGATCATTCCGGCGGCCGATCTCTCCGAGCAGATCTCGCTGGCGGGCACGGAAGCGTCGGGTACCAGTAATATGAAGTTTGCCCTCAACGGTGCGCTGACCATCGGTACGCTGGACGGTGCGAACGTCGAAATGCTCGAACACGTTGGCGAGGATAATATCTTTATCTTCGGCAACACCACCGAACAGGTCGAGGAATTGCGCCGTAAAGGCTACAACGCCCACAGCTATTATGAGCAGGACGCCGAGCTGCATCAGGTGCTGACACAAATCGCCACCGGCGTGTTCAGCCCCGGCGAACCCAAGCGTTACAGCAATGTGTTCGATACGCTGGTAAACCTTGGCGACCATTATCAGGTACTGGCGGATTACCGTAGCTATGTCGATATGCAGGATAAAGTCGACGAACTGTATACGATGCCGGAAGAGTGGACGCGCAGCACGCTGCATAACATCGCCAACATGGGCTATTTCTCGTCCGACCGTACCATTCAGGAGTACGCCGATGAGATCTGGAACATCAAGCCGGTGAAATTGTAGAGGCGTTTTAATTGAGATGTTGAAAGTCATCCCCGGCCAGTGGTCGGGGATTTTTTTGGAGTAAAACGGGGGGAGCTGAGCCAGGATCCGAAAGTTGTATTACCAGTCCTGCGGCACTTCTTCCTGCCCCGCACGGAACTGGCCGCGCGGCATGATGTTCAGGGTTTCATGCAGTTCAGACCACACCAGTACGATTTCGCCGCTTTTCAGCTGACGTCTCACGTCGTCCACTTTCTGCTCCAGAGAGCGTTCCTGCTCGCCGTAATCGGTGCCTTCGCGCAAGACGAAAGATTCCACCACGCTGGTGAGGATTTCGGCGTCCAGTTCTTGCCAGGGAATAATCACAACTTTGCTTCCTTTGTTGGGGCTTCTTGCTCTAAATACGGGGCGATCCATGACGGGATGCGCTGCTCCAGCCACATCTGCGGATTACGCAGGCTACCGGAAACAAATCCGACATGTCCGCCGTGTTCAGTCAGCTGATACTCAACGCAGTCGGGTAAATCCTCAGCTTTCGGGATGACGTCCGGCGTCATAAACGGATCGTCTTTCGCATGGATAATCAGCAGCGGCGTTCGTACCTGCGACAGCAATGGCAGGCCGCTGCACCGGCGGTAATAATCCAGCGCATCGGCAAAACCGTGGGCTTTGGAGGTGATCGCGTCATCGAACTCACGCAGGCGGCGCATGGATTTTAACTGCGCCAACGTGACCGGCAGCGTACCCGGATATTTCGCCAGTTTGCGTGAGGCATTCATTTTGAGCTGATCGAGCAGATAGCGCTGATAAATCCGCGATGAACCCTGCTCAAGCCGGTACGCACAGGGTTCAAGCATCAGCGGCGCCGATACCACGACGGCGGCGCTGAGCGTACAATTTTCGCCTTCCTGACCGAGATAACAGGCCAGCATATTGCCGCCGAGAGAAACGCCGACCGCGCCGGTGGGTACGTCGCCGAGAGTCTCATTGAGCCAGCGAATAAAAAAGCGGGCGTCTTCGGTTTCGCCGGAATGATAAATCCGCTGGAGTTTGTTGGGTTCGCCGCTGCATCCGCGAAAATGCATGACCACGCCCAGCCAGCCGCGGTCCTTCCACGCCTGCAATAAGCCATGCGCATACGGGCTGTAGAAGCTGCCTTCCAGCCCGTGGAACAGCACCATGCGCGGTTTATGGCGCGCCAGTTGCGGATCTTCACTCCAGGCTAAATCCAGAAAATCGCCGTCGGGCGTGTCCAGCCTTTGCCAGTGCGGTTTGAGTTTGGCATGTCGCCGAACCAGCCGGGGTAACAGCGTCTGGATGTGCGGATTACTGGCCCCGCGCAGGGGGCGAAAGGATTCATACATAAGATGAATAAATTTCTCTTTAGAGTCTCTTGTGCGATCAATATCACGCTGTTAGCTTCAATGCTATCGCACAACTGAATCGCACGTCACCGGGTGAGGAGCACCCAATTAAATGGAACTTAGTTTATTTTTATCAATGCTCGGTTTTTTATGGGTCGCAGCCATCACTCCGGGCCCGAATAATATGTTGTTAACTACTTCCGGCGCTAACTTCGGTTTCTTCCGCTCAGTCTGGCTGATGGTCGGCATTATGCTCGGCATGCAAAGTATTTTGCTGCTGGTGGCGTTTGGCGTCGGCGGGTTGATCACGGTTTATCCGGCGTTACACCTGTTCCTGAAAATCGCCGGTAGTTTGTATCTGCTGTGGCTGGCGTGGAAGATTGCCACCTCCGCGTATGAAAAACTGGAAACCGGCGCGCCGCCGCCGAAGCCGATTCGGTTGTATCAGGGTTGGTTGCTGCAATTCCTGAATCCAAAAGCATGGCTGATGGGCCTGGGCGCAGTGGCGAGCTTCAGTCTGGCAGGCGCGTACTACAATCATTCGATTGCGGCTATCAGCCTCGGCATGTTCATGGTGAATCTGGTTTCCGGGATTATCTGGCTTGGGTTTGGCACAGTGATTGGCCGCCTGTTACGCAGTCGACGCGCGTGGTACACGTTTAATATCGCGATGGGTATTCTGACCGCGGCCTGCGTGTTGCTGATTTGGCATTAAGATGAAATGCAAAAAGGAGCATCGCGGCTCCTTTTTGCATACTGAATGATTCAACAATCAACTATTCGATATCAAACGCTTTCGACATTTCTTCCAGCTGTTCCTGTGCGTCGAGCCAGGTCATTTCGGTGTCATCGAGCGCGCCTTTGACTTTGGTCTGCTGTTGCAGGCATTCCGTCAGTTCGGCTTTACGGCTGATGTCGTAAATCGCCGAGTCGGCCAGACGTTCTTCGAGCGTGGCCAGTTCAGCGGTCAGTTTTTCCATCTGCGTTTCGAGCTTAGTAATCTGTTTACGCAACGGCTGAGTCTGATTACGGAAATCGGCTTCGCGACGTTTCTGGTCTTTGCGCGACTGCGCGCTGTTGACGCTGCCGTCTTTCGAAGGCGCATCCTGCTGATTTTCCTGACGCGAAATATCCACCAGCCATTGCTGATAATCTTCCAGATCGCCATCGAACTGTTCGACTTTGCCGCCGTGAACCAGATACAGATCGTCGGTGGTAGAACGCAGTAAGTGGCGGTCATGCGAGACCACGACCATCGCGCCTTCGAAGTCCATCAGCGCTTCGGTCAGCGCCTGACGCATATCCAAATCCAGATGGTTGGTCGGCTCATCGAGCAGCAACAGGTTCGGACGTTGCCAGACGATCAGCGCCAGTACCAGACGCGCTTTTTCACCACCGGAGAAACGGCCGGTCGGATCCGTGACTTTATCGCCGTGGAAGCCAAATCCGCCGAGGTAGTCACGCAGTTGCTGTTCGGTTTCTTTCGCCGCCAGCCGTACCAGATGTTGCAGCGGAGAATCTTCCGCACGCAGAAATTCAAGCTGATGCTGCGCGAAGTAACCGAGTTTGACCCCCTTCGACAGGCCGATATCGCCCTGCAGCGGCGCCATGGTTCCGGCAAGCAGTTTAATCAGCGTCGATTTACCGGCACCGTTGCGACCGAGCAGGCCGATACGCGAGCCCGGCACCAGATTCAGTTTGATCGAATCCAGAATGGTGGTGTCACCGTAACCGGCGCTGACTTTTTCCATGCGCAGCAGCGGATCGGGTAAACTTTCCGGCGAGCGGAAGCTAAAATGAAAAGGATTGTCGACGTGTGCCGGGGCAATCAGCTCCATACGTTCGAGCATTTTGATACGGCTCTGCGCCTGTTTGGCTTTGGTCGCCTGCGCGCGGAACCGATCGATATAGCTTTGCAGATGCGCCACTTTTTCCTGCTGACTTTCAAACAATGCCTGCTGCTGCGACAGTTTGGTCGCACGCTGACGTTCGAAAGACGAGTAGTTGCCGGTATATTCGTTCAGCGTCTGCTGCTCGATATGCAAAATTTTATCGACAATAGGATCGAGGAAATCGCGGTCATGGGAAATCAGCACCAGCGTACCGGTGTAGCTCTTCAGCCACTTTTCCAGCCAGATGACTGCGTCCAAATCAAGGTGGTTGGTCGGTTCGTCAAGCAGCAGCAAATCAGAGCGGCAGATCAGCGCCTGCGCCAGATTGAGGCGCATACGCCAGCCACCGGAGAAGGATTTTACCGGCTGCTGGAGCTGACTCTGACTAAAACCTAAACCGCTGAGCAGGCTGGATGCACGCGCCGGAATGGTCCAGGCGTTAATGGCATCAAGTTTGCCGTGCAGCGTGGCGATGGCGTGGCCATCATCACGATCGTTCGCCAGCTGTAATTCGGCTTCTAACTGACGAAATTCGCGGTCGCCGTCGATAACATACTCTATCGCTGGCACGTCCAGGGCCGGTGTTTCCTGATTGACCCAGGCAAGTGCCCAGTTGGTCGGAAATGTCAGGTTGCCTGCATCGGCGCTCATTTCACCTTTTAACAGAGAAATAAGGGTGGATTTACCGCAGCCATTTTTGCCCACCAGTCCGACTTTTTGGCCGGGATTGATGGTCGCAGACGCGTTGTCCAGCAGCACGTTTGTGCCGCGTCGGATTTGTAAGGAGGAGAAAACAATCATAAAGCGCCGTGTTGAGAGTATGTTAAATTGTCACGATATTAGGTTAAACAAGACGTATCGCGTCCTATTTTGTCTTTGCGAAGCATGGTAACGGAAAAACCGCACCCTGACGACGCTTTGGAGGTATTGATGTCGCAGCCACCAAAGGTTTTGCTGCTGTACGCCCATCCGGAATCACCCGATTCGGTCGCCAACCGCGTTTTACTGCAGCAGGCACAGCAACTCGGCCATGTCACCGTGCACGATTTGTACGCCCACTATCCCGATTTCTTTATTGATATTCACCGCGAGCAACAGTTGCTGCGCGAACATAAGGTGATCGTCTTCCAGCATCCGCTTTATACCTACAGCTGCCCAGCCTTGCTCAAAGAATGGATGGATCGCGTGCTGGCGCGTGGATTCGCCAGCGGGGCAGGGGGCAACGAGCTGCGTGGCAAATACTGGCGTTCGGTGATAACCACCGGCGAGCCAGAAGGCGCGTACAAGGCGGGCGGGTATAACCGCTATCCGATGTCCGACATTATGCGGCCTTTCGAGCTGACGTCGGCGATGTGCCACATGCACTGGATGACGCCGATCATCATTTACTGGGCGCGACGTCAGAAACCTGATGTGTTGCAAAGCCATGCTGAAGCCTATGGCGAATGGCTTAAATCGCCCCTGCCAAACGGAGGGATCGCATAATGGATGGTTCGAATCTGCCCGCAGCGATCTTACTGTTTTTATTCGCTGCGGTGGTTGCAGTCCCTCTCGCGCAACGTTTAGGCATCGGTGCCGTACTCGGCTATTTGCTGGCCGGGATCGCCATCGGCCCCTGGGGTTTAGGCTTTATCCGCGACGTTGATGAAATTCTGCATTTCTCCGAGCTGGGCGTGGTCTTCCTGATGTTTATCATCGGGCTGGAGCTGAACCCCGGAAAACTGTGGGCGCTGCGGCGGCAAATCTTTGGTGTCGGCGCGGGGCAAGTAATCCTCACGGCGCTGGTACTTGGCGGATTGTTGTATCTGACGAAATTTTCATGGCAGGCGGCGGTTATCGGCGGTATCGGGCTGGCAATGTCCTCGACGGCGATGGCGTTGCAGCTGATGCGCGACAAAGGCATGACCCGCAACGAAGGCGGCCAATTGGGGTTTGCCGTACTGCTGTTCCAGGATATTGCTGTGATCCCGGCGCTGGCGCTGATCCCGATTCTGGCGGGTGGCAGCGAGGGCGGCAATAACTGGGAAATGATCGGCATGAAAGTGCTGGCGTTCGGCGGGATGCTGATCGGCGGACGCTACCTGCTGCGACCGATTTTCCGGCTGATCGTGGCCTCCGGTGTGCGTGAGGTGTTTACCGCCGCGGCGCTGCTGGTGGTGCTCGGCTCGGCGCTGTTTATGGATACGCTGGGCTTCTCGATGGCCCTCGGCACCTTTATCGCCGGGATTTTACTGGCCGAAAGCGAATATCAGCACGAACTGGAAATCGCTATCGAGCCGTTTAAGGGTTTACTGCTCGGGTTGTTCTTTATTTCCGTCGGCATGGCGCTGAATCTGGGCGTGTTGTATACCCATATTCTGCTGGTGCTGGCCGGCGTAATGATTCTGGTGACGGTGAAGGGCGCGGTGCTGTACGGGCTTTCGCGGGTATTTGGCTTGCGCACGTCGGTGCGGTTGCAGTTTTCTGCAGTGCTCAGTCAGGGCGGTGAATTCGCCTTCGTATTGTTCTCTGCTGCGGGTGCGCAGAAAGTCATTTCCTCCTCTCAGCTTTCGCTGTTGCTGGTGGTTGTAACGCTGTCGATGATGACCACGCCACTGCTGATGCAGTGGGTCGATCGTATTCTGGTGCGCCGTTATAACGACGGCGAAGAGAGTGACGAGCAGCATTTTGTGCAGGATGATGAGCCGCAGGTGATTATCGTCGGCTTCGGGCGTTTCGGGCAGGTGATCGGGCGTCTGCTGATGGCCAACAAAATGCGGATCACCGTGCTGGAGCGTGATATCAGCGCCGTCGGCCTGATGCGCACTTACGGCTATAAAGTGTATTACGGCGATGCGACCGAACTCGAACTGCTCAGGGCGTCCGGCGCGGAGAAGGCGAAGTCGATTGTCATCACCTGTGATGAACCGGAAGACACTATGACTATCGTCCATTTATGTCAGCAGCACTTTCCACATTTGAATATTCTGGCGCGAGCCCGTGGCCGTGTAGAAGCGCATGAGCTGTTACAGGCCGGTGTGGCGAACTTCTCCCGCGAGACGTTCTCCAGTGCGCTGGAGTTAGGCAAGAAAGCGCTGGTGACGCTGGGGATGCATCCTCACAGTGCTTACCGTGCTCAGCAGCATTTCCGCCGTCTCGACATGCGGATGCTGCGTGAACTGGTGCCGCAAAACCGTGGCGATGTGGCGCAAATTTCCCGTGTTAAAGAAGCGCGGCGCGAGCTGGAAGATATCTTTCAGAGCGAAATGCATAACGAACGTCGCCAGCTTGATGGCTGGGACGACGATGAATAGCCGGCAGACGAAAAATAATTTCGCCATTTGATCGAAAACTGACCGGACGCAATGTCGGAAAATTCAGGAGAAGTAACATGGCTAGTACTCGTAAACGTTTCATCGCCGGTGCGGTTTGTCCGAAATGTAAGGCGCTGGATACGCTGGCGTTATGGCAGGAAGATCAGGTCGAAGTGGTGGAATGCATGAAGTGCGGACACCATCAGCGGCAGACCGATGCGCAGGTCAGCAAGAAGCTGCGCCCGGAAGAGCAGGTGATCGGTATTTTTGATCCGAAGTAGCGTTATTGCCCGCGATTTTTTATGCTGTGGGGTACAGCGGCGCGGATTTCCGCTACACTCTTCGCCAAATTTATCCGGTATCGCTTTTCGGGATGATCTCATCGAAAAGGGACCGTCACTGAATTAGTCTTGACCGACGTTGCGTACGTTGTTGAGACGTCCGCAGACAACAAATTAAGTTTCCAACGGTAGGAGTTATCATGAAAGTATCAAAAGACCTGGTCATCAGCGTGGCATATCAGGTACGTACAGAAGACGGTGTGTTGGTTGATGAATCTCCGGTGAGCGCACCGTTGGATTATCTGCATGGTCATGGTTCCCTGATCTCCGGTCTGGAAACAGCGCTGGAAGGCCATGCGATTGGTGACGTGTTCGACGTGCATGTTGGCGCAAATGACGCGTACGGCAACTACGACGAAAACCTGGTTCAGCGCGTGCCTAAAGACGTGTTCATGGGTGTTGAAGAACTGGAAGTTGGTATGCGCTTCCTGGCTGACACCGATCAGGGCCCGGTTCCTGTCGAAATCACTGAAGTTGACGGCGACCACGTCGTTGTTGACGGCAACCACATGCTGGCGGGTCAGGATCTGAACTTCCACGTAGAAGTGGTAGCTATCCGTGAAGCGACTGAAGAAGAACTGGCTCATGGCCACGTTCATGGCGAACACGGCCACGACCATGGTCACGATCACGAACATGGCGACGGTTGCTGCGGCGGCCACGGTCACAGCCATGATCACGATCACGGCCATGACGAACCGAAGAAAGGCGGCTGCGGCGGCAACGGTGGTTGCGGTTGTCATTAATCGCTATGCGCTTTTAGCTGCATAATAAGAAAGGCGCCTGATGGGCGCCTTTCTTTTTGCCTGCATCCGCTCCGACATCAATAATGCGGTGGCGGAGTCTCTTCTGACTGATCGGCAATCATCGAGGGCTGGCTGGCGCGCAGTTTGTCGGTCAGCAGACGCAGATGATCGTGTAAACGGCTCATTTCAAGCTGGTGTTGCGTGACGATCATGTTCAGCTCTTCAATGGTGACTTCCTGAAAAGCCAGCTTGTGTTCCAGCATTTCCAGACGCTGTTCAACGGTATTTGAGTTCATCTTAATTACCTCATCGTGTGGCTCAAGTTGATCAGATTGAGCACTGACCGGAACTTCATCCTATATTTAGGAGGGAGATTCTACCTGCAAAAACGGCGAATTACCTGACCTCTGTGGCACCTTATCCGCGTTTTTCAGCGGATTTGCGAAACTAATTGATGCACAAAAGGTCTGAAAAGGACGCTAATGGCGCGTATAGAGATTGTTTTGTCGTGAGACGGACAGTTATAGTAACCGCCGAACTTTCGTAATGATTACCAGAAGACAGAAACTTCTGGTCCTGGAGAAATGGATGAAATCACTGTTTAAAGTTACCCTTCTGGCAACGACCATGGCAATCGCCCTGAACGCGTCGCAGGTTATGGCTGCTGAAACTGCTCCGGCCGCAGCGGCAACCCCAGCTGCCACCGCGCCAGCCGCAGCCGCAGCTGCCACCGCGCCAGCCGCAGCCGCAGCTGCACCTGCAGAAGCCTCTAAGTTTAAAAGTGATGACGAGCAGGCTGCTTACGCGCTCGGTGCTTCACTGGGTCGCTACATGGACAACTCGCTGAAAGAACAAGAAAAACTGGGTATCAAACTGGATAAAGACCAGTTGATCTCCGGTGTTCAGGATGCGTTTGCGAATAAGAGCAAACTGTCTGATCAGGAAATCGAGAAGACTTTGCAAACCTTCGAAGGCCGTGTGAAAGCATCTGCACAAGCTAAGATGGAAAAGGACGCTAAAGCGAACTCCGACAAAGGTGATAAATTCCGTGCTGACTTCGCTAAAGAGAAAGGCGTGAAGAAAGCAGAGTCTGGCTTGCTGTATCAGGTAGAAAAACCTGGTACCGGCGCGGCCCCTAAAGACAGCGATACCGTTGTCGTGAACTATAAAGGCACCCTGACCGACGGTACCGAGTTCGATAACTCTTATACCCGTGGTGAGCCACTGTCTTTCCGTCTTGATGGCGTGATCCCAGGCTGGACCGAAGGCCTTAAGCACATTAAGAAAGGCGGTAAAATCAAGCTGGTCATTCCACCGGAACTGGCCTACGGCAAAACCGGCGTGCCGGGGATCCCTGCTAATTCTACACTGGTGTTCGACGTTGAACTGCTGGATGTGAAAGCAGCGCCTAAAGCTGATCCAAAGGCAGCTGAAAAACCTGCCGAAGCAGAAGCTGCACCAAAAGCTAATTAAGCTCGCGTTCAGTAGGTACACAGAACCGTCGCATAATGCGGCGGTTTTTTTTCGCCAGTGACTTTTATCGCCATCAACCCCTCTTTTTACTGCGGTTACTCTATGATGATTACTTGACGCTTTTGTCCGTCGGGCATAACGTCACAGATCCGTAAACTCGCAAGGCCGTTTTTTCTGTAGTTTTGATACAGTAACGACCCTGGAATGATGAATAATGCGCCCGTAGCTCCATGAGAAGGCGCGATGCAGAGGGTGGTAGCTTCAATGTCTAATTCGCTTATAACTGGCGAAACCGGCGAACTGGATTTGCTGGACCAACGTCCTTTCAGCCAGGTCGATCATGAAATTTTGTCCTCCTACGAAGCCGTCGTAGATGGACTCGCGATGCTGATCGGTGAGCATTGCGAAATTGTTCTTCACTCGCTGGAAGACCTGAAATGTTCCGCGGTACGTATCGCCAATGGCGAGCACACGGGCCGTAAAATTGGATCGCCTATCACCGATCTGGCGTTGCGCATGTTGCATGACATGACCGGCGCGGACAGTAATGTGTCTAAAGCCTATTTCACCCGCGCTAAAAGCGGTGTGTTGATGAAGTCGGTCACAATCGCCATTCGCAATCGTGAACAGCGCGTGGTGGGGCTGCTGTGCATCAACATGAATCTTGACGTGCCTTTCTCGCAAATCATTCAGACCTTCATGCCGCCTGAAACTCAGGAGGTGGCACCGTCGGTTAACTTCGCTTCCTCTGTCGATGATCTTGTGGCGCAGACGCTTGAATTCACGATTGAAGAAGTGAATGCAGATCGCAATGTGTCTAATAACGCCAAGAATCGTCAGGTCGTTCTGAATCTGTATGAAAAAGGTATTTTTGATATCAAAGATGCTATCAACCAGGTTGCTGACCGCCTGAACATCTCCAAACATACGGTCTACCTGTATATCCGCCAGTTCAAGAGCGGGGATCTGGTGGGGAACGAACGTTGAAACTGCGTTATTGCCTGTTGGTTACCGGCCCGGCTTATGGCACTCAGCAAGCCAGCGCCGCCTATCAGTTTGCACTGGCGCTTCTTGCCAGCGGTCATCAGCTTGAGAGCGTCTTTTTCTATCGTGACGGCGTGCTCAATGGCAATCTGCTTTCTGCGCCTGCGTCTGATGAATTCGACCTGGTTCGATCATGGCAACGAATGGCAGCGGATCATCAGGTGGCACTCAACGTGTGTATTGCAGCAGCGCTACGTCGTGGTGTGATCGATGAAACCGAAGCGAACAATCAGGGGCATGGGCAGACCAACCTGCAACCTGGTTTTTCATTGACCGGACTCGGCAGCCTCGCGGAAGCCTCACTGACCTGTGATCGTATGGTGCAATTCTGATGTGTTATGGCTGGAAACAATGATGAAGAAGGTGGCGTTTATTTTCACGCAGGGGCCTCACGGCACTTCCGCCGGCCGCGAAGGTCTGGATGCATTGCTCGCAACCTCTGCGCTGACCGAAGACATTGGCGTCTTTTTCATGGCCGATGGCGTTTTTCAGCTGATGCCCGCCCAGCAGCCGGAAAAAATATTAGCGCGTAATTATATCGCGACATTTGGCGTGTTATCGCTTTATGACATTGATCAGTGCTTTGTCTGTGTAGAGTCTTTGAACATGAGAGGATTATCCGCGGCGCACGAATGGGTGCTGGATGTGGTGCCGCTGTCTGTCTCTGAAATCCGCAGCCGGCTGGCTGAATATGATGTGGTGATGACGTTCTGACTCAGGAATTCTAATGCTTTTTACTCTTGCCCGTTCCCCGCAACATTGTGATTTCCCGCTACTTATTAAACTGGTCGCCCCGGAAGATGCGTTACTTCTGATGCAGGACGGTGTACTGGCAGCTCTCGACGGGAGTCAGGCATGCGAGCTGTTATTTCAGCATGTGCAGAGCGTCTATGTATTAAGCGAGGATTTGGCTGCCAGAGGATTGGTTGGTCAAATTTCGCACAACATCACGTTGATCGACTATACTGGTTTCGTCGCGCTGACGGAGAAACATGCCCAGCAAACGGCATGGTGAATCAATGATGTGCTGTATATTTCTTGACACCCTCCATGGTCAGCTCTAAAATTCTGCGTCCCCATATTAGCTAATGCTTTTTATGGGGCGATTTATCACGCGTTTACAAAGTAGTTTATGAATCAAAATCCAGGAGCTTTTTAATGGCAACAATTAATCAGCTGGTACGCAAACCACGCTCTACGAAGGTTGCTAAAAGCAACGTTCCAGCGCTGGAAGCTTGCCCGCAGAAACGTGGCGTATGTACTCGTGTATATACCACCACTCCTAAAAAACCAAACTCCGCATTGCGTAAAGTATGCCGTGTGCGTTTGACTAACGGTTTTGAAGTTACCTCCTACATTGGTGGTGAAGGTCATAACCTTCAGGAACACTCCGTGATCCTGATCCGTGGCGGTCGTGTAAAAGACTTGCCAGGTGTGCGTTATCACACCGTCCGCGGCGCGCTGGACTGTTCAGGCGTTAAGGATCGTAAGCAATCTCGTTCTAAATACGGCGTTAAAAAGCCGAAGTCTTAATGGTTCTCCGTTAAGTAAGGCCAAACATTTTCACATTACTGTCAAAATAAACTCTTAGAGTTTTGGACAATCCTGAATTAACAACGGAGTATTTCCATGCCACGTCGTCGCGTCATTGGTCAACGTAAAATCCTGCCAGATCCTAAGTTCGGATCCGAACTGCTGGCAAAATTCGTAAACATTCTGATGGTAGATGGTAAAAAATCTACTGCAGAAGCAATCGTCTACACTGCTCTTGAGACCCTGGCTCAACGTAGCGGTAAAGGCCACCTGGAAGCTTTCGAAGTCGCACTGGACAACGTTCGTCCGACTGTCGAAGTTAAGTCCCGCCGCGTAGGTGGTTCTACTTATCAGGTTCCAGTAGAAGTCCGTCCGGTTCGTCGTAATGCTCTGGCAATGCGTTGGATCGTTGAAGCTGCTCGTAAACGCGGTGATAAATCCATGGCTCTCCGCCTGGCGAACGAACTTTCTGATGCTGCAGAGAACAAAGGTACTGCAGTTAAGAAACGTGAAGACGTTCACCGTATGGCTGAAGCCAACAAGGCGTTCGCCCACTACCGCTGGTAATCACTTCGCTGTAGTTATGCTAACCAAGCGGGCGCTTCAAGAAGCCAACCCGCTTGGCTTAACCGAACTTGAACGTCCTAGTTATAGAGGAATCAAATGGCTCGTAAAACACCCATTGAGCGCTACCGTAACATTGGTATCAGTGCTCACATCGACGCCGGTAAGACCACTACTACCGAACGTGTTCTGTTCTACACCGGTGTAAACCACAAAATCGGTGAAGTTCATGACGGCGCAGCAACCATGGACTGGATGGAGCAGGAGCAGGAACGTGGTATTACCATCACGTCAGCTGCGACCACCTGTTTCTGGTCTGGTATGGCTAAGCAGTTCGAACCACACCACATCAACATCATCGACACCCCAGGGCACGTTGACTTCACCATCGAAGTTGAACGTTCCATGCGTGTTCTTGATGGCGCGGTAATGGTTTACTGTGCTGTTGGTGGTGTTCAGCCACAGTCTGAAACCGTATGGCGTCAGGCAAATAAATATAAAGTTCCACGTATCGCGTTCGTTAACAAAATGGACCGTATGGGTGCTAACTTCCTGAAAGTTGTTGATCAGATTGAAAAACGTCTGGGCGCAACTCCGGTTCCTCTGCAGCTGGCTATCGGCGCTGAAGAGAAATTCACTGGTGTTGTTGACCTGGTGAAGATGAAAGCAATCAACTGGAACGAAGCCGATCAGGGCGTGACCTTCGAATACGAAGAGATCCCGGCTGATATGCAAGAACTGGCTGAAGAATGGCGTCAGAAACTGGTTGAGGCCGCTGCTGAAGGCTCTGATGAGCTGATGGAGAAATTCTTTGGTGGCGAAGAGCTGACTGAAGAAGAGATCAAAGCTTCTCTGCGTAAGCGCGTTCTGAACAATGAAGTTATCCTGGTTACCTGTGGTTCTGCGTTTAAAAACAAAGGCGTACAGGCAATGTTGGATGCTGTTGTTGAGTATCTGCCAGCACCAACTGACGTTGAAGCTATCAACGGTTTGTTGGATGACGGTAAAGACACTCCAGCAGTTCGCCATTCTGACGATTCTGAGCCGTTCTCTGCTCTGGCGTTCAAAATCGCTACTGACCCATTCGTGGGTAACTTGACGTTCTTCCGTGTATATTCCGGTCTCGTCAACTCTGGTGACACTGTATTTAACCCAGTGAAATCACAGCGCGAACGTCTGGGTCGTATCGTTCAGATGCACGCTAACAAGCGTGAAGAAATTAAAGAAGTTCGTGCAGGCGATATCGCTGCAGCGATCGGTCTGAAAGACGTGACTACTGGTGATACCCTGTGTGATCCGGATAATGTGATCATCCTGGAGCGCATGGAATTCCCAGAACCGGTAATTTCCGTTGCGGTTGAACCAAAAACCAAAGCTGACCAGGAAAAAATGGGTCTGGCTCTGGGTCGTCTGGCAAAAGAAGACCCATCATTCCGCGTATGGACTGACGAAGAATCTGGTCAGACTATCATCGCAGGTATGGGTGAGCTTCACCTGGACATCCTGGTTGACCGTATGCGTCGTGAGTTTAACGTTGAAGCGAACGTAGGTAAGCCGCAGGTTGCTTACCGTGAAGCGATTCGCTCCAAAGTGACTGACGTTGAAGGTAAACACGCCAAGCAGTCTGGTGGTCGTGGTCAGTACGGTCACGTTGTGATCGACATGTATCCGTTGGAGCCAGGCTCGAATCCGAAAGGCTACGAGTTTGTCAACGAAATCAAAGGTGGTGTAATTCCTGGCGAATACATCTCTGCGATTGACAAAGGTATCCAGGAACAGCTGAAATCAGGTCCACTGGCGGGTTACCCAGTAGTAGATCTCGGTGTGCGTCTGCACTTCGGTTCTTACCACGACGTTGACTCCTCTGAACTGGCGTTTAAACTGGCCGCTTCTATTGCCTTCAAAGATGGCTTCAAGAAAGCGAAACCAGTTCTGCTTGAGCCGATCATGAAGGTTGAAGTGGAAACTCCAGAAGAGAACACTGGTGACGTCATCGGTGACCTTAGCCGTCGTCGTGGTATGCTGAAAGGCCAAGATTCTAACGCTACTGGCGTTGTGATTCATGCCGAAGTTCCGCTTTCCGAAATGTTCGGTTATGCGACTCAGCTGCGTTCACTGACCAAAGGCCGTGCATCTTACTCCATGGAATTCCTGAAGTATGATGATGCGCCAAATAACGTGGCCCTGGCCGTTATTGAAGCTCGTGGCAAATAAGCCACAGGTTTAAACACAATGATCCCGTGCTCTCTCTTTGAAGGGAGAGCACAAGAGTAAGGAATATAGCCGTGTCTAAAGAAAAATTTGAACGTACAAAACCGCACGTTAACGTTGGTACTATCGGCCACGTTGACCACGGTAAAACTACCCTGACTGCAGCAATCACTACCGTTCTGGCTAAAACCTACGGCGGTTCTGCACGCGCATTCGACCAGATCGATAACGCACCAGAAGAAAAAGCTCGTGGTATCACCATCAACACTTCACACGTTGAATATGACACCCCAAGCCGTCACTACGCGCACGTTGACTGCCCAGGCCACGCCGACTATGTGAAAAACATGATCACCGGTGCTGCTCAGATGGACGGCGCGATCCTGGTTGTTGCTGCAACTGATGGCCCTATGCCACAGACCCGTGAACACATCCTGTTGGGCCGCCAGGTTGGCGTTCCATACATGATCGTATTCATGAACAAATGCGACATGGTTGATGACGAAGAGCTGCTGGAATTAGTAGAAATGGAAGTTCGTGAACTTCTTTCTCTGTACGAATTCCCAGGCGACGACATCCCAGTTGTTCGTGGTTCAGCGCTGAAAGCACTGGAAGG